>CASEBB010000133.1 GCA_949286015.1 uncultured Succinivibrionaceae bacterium
TTGTGAAACACCAAAGGCATTAGCAATTGATCGTTGAGTTTCCCCTGCCTTGTACCTCTCAACGATTTCGTTGCGCTGCTCATCTGTAAGGTTGGTTGGTTGGTTGGCTTAGCCATCTTTTGCTCCTACTAAAAAGCTGGCTGATTCCTTTTCAGTATACCTTACACACTCTCTCTCACTTACCCCCTCCCCCTTTAATAAGTGTATTCTGACACATGTTGGGCCCTCAGCATCAAACTTCTTGAGCAACGCTAGCTCAGGCTCTTTGATATGAGCCATAAAGCCGCGCACATCATCTTCTTTAACGATCTTATCACCGATGTTCTCATCGATTACCGAAAACTCAGGGCCTTGGTGCCGTACTCTTGCCATTTTCTTGTCCTTACGCAGCTAAATGCAGATGTTGAGATTGTCGGAGCTGGTTAACACAAAGAGCGGCTACCACCGTCTCAGCCGCCTTAGGCGCCTCTTCCATCGTGGCAGCGCTCAGAACCGAGAGTGGGTATGCTCAGTGGTAGCGACGCTCAGATTAGAGCCACCTCAGAGCACGGTACGCCCTTGTTGGTGTTACCGCCAGCGCCTCAGCCTGCTAACACGTGGTAGCCAACAAGCCCGCGCTCAGGCTACTTCTTGCGGCGCTTATTTTTACCATTGCTCTTACACACTTTCTTGCGCTTAATCTGCCCCTTGTTTTTGCGCGCACTTTGCGCCTTAGCCGTCTCCTCCTCCACATCCTCATATATTTGCGACCACAGCGTCGAAACTATCGCCACATTATTCTCCAGAGGAGGAGTTTGCAACTCAGGCTCGTCAGAGAGTTTGTAGCCCAACTTCAAGTCATTAGTTACGTCTACATTAGCAGCAATAAGACGACTGCCAATAAACGAGAGCGTGAAAGGATAACGCCCTAAGCGATCGCCAAGCTTGTCGCGATGCACCTCACAGACATACTGCATCAACTGTTGCAAGGTGTTTTCAACGTGAATGGCTAGGAACGAGCTAACAGCAGCGTCTCTCGTGATTAAAGCTGCCGTTTGGAGCCGCTTAAAGCGCATGTAATCGCTACTCCCCAAGCCAGGGAATCCCAATACGCGCGAGGGGCCGACAAAAACATTAGTGCTCTCATCGCCTTGTGGGTCATGTATCTTGATACATGGAGCAACTAATAGATACACCGAACTCACAAGAGACTCATCCAAGCCATTTTCCTGTTGCAGCTGCAGTAACTTCAGCTCATGCTCTTTGATCTTGTCTACAAAAGCAATTATATCCGCTGGGGTCAAGATCCTATAACCGATTTGTGCATCGATTACCGCATATTCAGGCCCTTCGTGCCATACTCCCGCCATGTCTTTGTCCTTGTGCTTTACTCTGGTTAATAGCAAGCCTATGCTTAACCCCACTGCGCAAATGGGATCTCCACAGCGTTAAGTGGATCAGGCACCAACACCACACATAAGATTGGTTACGCCAAAAGCCATCACCTTGGCCACCATGCTTTATTGCCTTGGCACTGCTGCTTTGGGGCATCCACCAAAATCTGAGCATAGTCCGCAAATGCTACTTCTTGCGATGTGAGGCTCTGCCCTTGCTACCGGCCTTGCGCTTGTTTTTGCAAACGCCCCACACCAGCACTGCCGGTGCGAGGCGCTTAGCATACGAGGCGCTTAGCGACCTTGCTTAGTCCTCAGACTTCTTTTTGCGGCTGCGCTTTGCAGGCGTAGCCTTTTCCGTCTGGGCCTTAGTGGTCTTGATAGCCTTAGTGGCCTTGGTGGCCTTGGTGGTCTTTACCACGCGGCTCTTGGCCGTGCTGGCCTTAGCGGCAGTAGCAGGAGTCTGCTTCGCCGTAGCCTTAGCCTTAGCAGCTTTAGCAGTGCTGGCATTATCTACGCTGGCCTTAGCAGTTGGCTTATTGAGCGGAGCCTTAGCCTCAGAATTGGCAGTCTTAGCGCCTGCTTCTTTGGCTGGAGCCTGAGCTGGCGCCGCCTTAGCCTTACTCACTTTGGCCTTGCTGCTAGGAGCAACCTTAGCTGACGTGGTCTTGGTGGCCTTGGCAGTCTTGGCGGTCTTAGTGGCCTTTTTGGTCGTAGCCTGACGCGCTTTGGTCTTGCTCACCTTAGCCTTAGTATCAGCATCTGGCACTTCAGGCACCGCCTCCGTCACCACTGCTTTGGTTGCAGTAGTAGCACGGGCGCGCTTGCTAGCAGCAGGCGCTTTCTTACTGGCGCTCTTGCTGCCACTACCACCACGACGCGATGTCGCGTCACTTGACTGAACCTTAGCCGTGGTTGGCTTCGCTTTGGCCTTGCTTGCAGCCTTGCTGGCCGTGGCCTTGGCAGGCTTTGCTTCTTCAGCCTTGGTCGCTGCATCCTGAGCATCTTCTGAGGCCGTAGCTGTGCTCTTGCCCTGACCATCAAAGTGCTCAGCACGTGGTGCCTTATAGCCCTGCTCCTCTAAGTGCTGTCGCACGCTTGGGAACAGCGTGTAAGCCACATCGCTGTAGATGTCAGCGTAGTAGAAGGTCACATTGCTGCGCACCTGCTCTGGCAGCTCCTTGACATCACCCTCGTTACCAATAGGGATCACAAGGTTAAACAGCCCCATACGCCGTGCCGCAATCACCTTTTCCCTAAGGCCACCAATAGGCAGCACGTGACCTGTAAGCGTCAGCTCACCGGTCATCGCAAAGCCCTCTTGTGGCGCCTCGTTTAAAGCCAGTGACAAGAGCGAAGTGGCCATGGTCACACCCGCCGATGGGCCATCCTTAGGGATAGCCCCCTCCGGCACGTGTAAGTGCACCGTCTTTTTCTTAAAGAAGGTCATGTCCTTCTTGAGCTTGCTGTAAAGCTCTAAGTGCGACTGCACAAAGCTGTAAGCAATGTTAGCCGACTCCTTCATCACGTCACCTAACGAGCCCGTCAGCTTAAAGCCCTGAGCATCGTGGTTGGTGACAATGGACTCCACAGGTAGCGTCACACCACCTGAGGCCGTCCACGCAAGGCCGGTCATAATGCCCACACCCTTGAGCATCTTCTCCCGCTTAAACGGCGCCGTACCTAAGTACTCCTCAAGGTCATCGGAGGTAATGACCACCTTTTTTGCACCCTCGACCAACTTCACCGCTGCCTTGCGAATGAGCTTAGCAATGGCACGCTCCAGCGAGCGCACGCCGCTTTCACGCGCATAGCCCTCAATCAGCGTGGTCATGGTCTCATCAGAGATCTGGATGCTGCGCTTGCCCTTAATACCCGCCTCAGCTAACGCCCGTGGCAGTAAGTGCTTCTGCGCAATGGCAAACTTCTCCTTGGCAATGTAGCCCGAGAGGCGGATTGGCTCCATACGGTCGAGCAATGGCAAGGAAATGGTGTCGGTGCTGTTAGCCGTGCAGATAAAGAGGCATTGCGACAGATCGATCTTCTCATCGAGATAGACGTCGAGGAAGTTCTTGTTCTGCTCTGGGTCTAAGGTCTCCAGTAAGGCCGAATCCGGATCACCATGATAAGAGCGACCTAACTTGTCGATCTCATCGAGCATAATCACAGGGTTCATCACCTTAGTCTCGCGTAGCGCGGCCACGATCTTACCTGGCATGGCACCCACATAAGTTTTACGGTGGCCTTTAATCTCCGAGACGTCGTCAATACCGCCTAAGGATAAGCGATAGAACGGACGGTTTAAGGCACGCGCAATCGACTTACCAATGGAGGTCTTACCTACACCTGGCGGGCCGACAAAGAGCATGATCTGACCTGCGGTTTGCCCCTTTAAGGCGCCCACCGCTAAGAACTCAATGATGCGATCCTTGACGTCCTGTAAGCCCTCGTGATCCTCATCTAAGATCTTGCGGGCCCGCTCAAGGCTAATCGTGCTCTTGCCACTCTTCTTGTCGTGGGAGAACTTATCCTTGCTGGTCTTACCCCATGGAATGGAGGTCAGCACATCAAGGTAGCTGTGCGTGAGGCCATACTCAGGGCTCGAGGTTTCCAGCATGGAGAGCTTGGAGATCTCTTCATCAAAGCGCTTTTGAATGTGCTCTGGTACCGTCAGCTTCTTCATGCGCTCACGGAATTTCTCGATGTCGAGATCCTTCTCATCAGCAGATAAGCCCAGTTCCTTCTTGATCTCTTGCAGCTGCTCACGCAGGAAGAAATCCTTCTGGCGCTTTTGAATCTTCTCCGCCACCGAGAGCTTAATCTTGTCTTGCAGCTTAGCTGCCGACAGCTCACGGGTTACGAGCTCAAAGGACAGCTTTAAGCGTGGCAAGATCGGAATGGTGTCCAGCACCTCTTGCAGCTCTTCCGGCTTAGCTGCCGTAATCGCCGCAGAGCAGTCTGCCAGCACCGACGGGTTGCTCATATCAAAGTGCGCTAAGTATTGGCGCATCTCATCGGTAATGAGCGGATTGAGCGGTAAGAGCTCTTGCAGCGCGGCCGTGATACCTAAGCAATACGCACGGGCTTCCACATCACGCTGGGCCCCCTCTTGCTGGTCATTTAAGGCGCTCACGCCAAAGATGACCTTACCGCCTAAGAGCTCAGCTAACTTGCTGCGAATTAAGGCCGCACGTTGCAAGGCGCCCCACTTACCAGAGCGCGCGGCATCGGTGCCTTCGACATTAAACTCGGAGGCATCCTTGCCTTGCAGTAAGAAGCCTAAGAACTGCTTTAAGTCCTCTGGCATCTTCTGATCATCGCTATCGATCAGAATGTTGGTCTCAAGGCCACTGCCATCTGGGGTTAAGTTGTCCCCAATGAGCATGGTAGGATGCGTGCCATCCCCAGAGGAAATGACCTGATCATCACCATTGATGCTGATACCTAAGTCCGCCGAGGAATCGGTATTACTCTCCTCAGCGGCTTTGTCGGTGTCGGTGCTCTTATCGCCCTTTTTGCCCTTTTGCTTGAGCTTTTTATTGATCTCCGCTAAGCCCTTAACCTCCTCGATGCCCTCAGCGGCATTAGTCTGATTGCGCAGGTGCTGCTCATGCTCCTTTTGGATCTCATTTAAGCGCAGCAACAGCTCTTCAGAGGACTCATGGCCAGGCACAAAGGTCACCACCGAGGTGTCTTCGTTGACAAAGCCAATGTTAGGGCCCTTGACCACCGCCTGTTGGCTGTCATCGGCATCACTTGGCGTGTTGGTGAGGATTTCCTTTACGGCAGCATCCTTAAAGCGCTCTTGCGCACGCTGTAAGGCGCGATCTTCCTCTTGGCCAATCTTGGCGATTAAGGCAAAGAGCTCATCGCGCTTCTTGCTCTGCTCTTCCTTTTGCTGCTCGCTCAGCTCTTCACCCACAGCACTGCTGTCAGCTTGTGGCTCCAGTAAGGCCCCTAAGCGCTCTAAGAGCGCACGGTCAGCAGTATTTGGCTTGTCCTCGCTCTTGATGCGATAGGATTGGGTGTGCTCGCTGTCGCCGATAAAGAACTCGTCTTCATTACGCCCGTCTGGCATGCCCGCAAAGAGGCCCATGTTTTTGGCATCTTGCATCAGCTGCGCAAGGGTCTTTTGCTCCTCTGGGGCACTCACCTCATCAGGCTGCACCTCAGGGGCAACCTCACCCTGCTCTGCCTTAGCAGCAGCGTCAGTGGCCTTGTCAGCGGGGGTAGCAGGCGTGGCAGGAGTGGTAGAGGTGGCAGGAGTATTAGAAGCGGCTGTGGCAGAAGTTGCTGTGGCAGGAGTGGCTGGCGCCGCTTGCTTGTCCTTGCTTGCAGTAGCCTCACCGTCAATAACCTTTTTGCCCTGTAAGAACGAGGAGAGCAGCTCTGTGGTCTTTGGCTCTAAGCGATCTAAGCTGGTGGTAAGCGAGTGACGACGCTCCTCACTTAAGGCCTGCGCCTCACGCGAGTACTCATTGAGCTTATCGATCTCCGCCGCTGTTGGCGTGGCAATAAAGATCGCCAGCTTATCGAGATCACGGGCCGTTAAGTTCTTGATACCCAAGAACTCCAGCATGCTCGTGAGCTTTTTGAGCGAGATACGACCAATGGTATCGATGTCGTGATAGAGGTAGTAGTCAACCGCAAAGTCATTGGCGTCAGGGTTGGTGGTGTCGAGACGTGGCTTGATGCGCACACCGATAGAGTGCGCATAATCACGCTGCTTTTGTAAGATCGCATGGAGCTTCTTATCAAACTCCATAGTCTTATCGATGACCTGACGTAAATCCGAGTTGTTGCTATCTAAGCGGTCGCGCAATGTTGGGTGCGCTAAGCGATACTCAATTTCTGGATAGCGTACTTGCGCTAAGTTGAGCTTGGGATCAGCGACCTCAATCAAGCTGACGCGGCGTAAGCCCTCACACATGATGTCGATCTCATCGGCGCTAGAGCGAGCCGAGAGTAAGCGCACCATGGTGCCCGTCTTGGGAAAGTCGCTTAAGGACATCTTATTGCGCTTTAAGTGCTCCTCACCTACGGCAAACATGGCAAAGGTGTGGTGAGAGGAGCTGATCACCTCGGTAATGATGTCCAGCCACTCAATGTTGAGTTGCACGGAGGTGATTTGGCTTGGCATTACAGGGCGGCCAAATAAAGGCACCACGTGTAATTTGTTTGGTAAGCGCTGGCCTTGCTCATCACGGTAGAGCGCGGTTTGGGCTAAAGGGTTATCGTTGTCAAAGCCATCGGCGGCTTTGAGCTCATCTTCACTGTCCTCAGCTACAGTCGAGTTGACTTTACTCGACTTGAGCAGGGCAGCTAACATCATCTTGACGTCATCAATATGGGCCATAAAAGATCTCTTGTATCGTGAGTGGTAACACCCACGTCTTTAAGCCGTAACCTGTACCGTGTGTAACCCTAAACAGGGCCATGGGAGTGAGAAAACGCAAACAAACGCAAGAAAAAACGAAAAACAGTAAGGAATGAGTGCTCTCATAACTGACGGATGCAGGTGGAGTGCTAACAACACCCCACACCTCAAGATAGAGGGTGCAAGCATGAGCCTACCTAAGGTGAGGCCAGCATGATTGCCATAAATACCGTCATCTATTAAGTAAGTCGTTCCTAAGTTGAGCAACAGCACCACTCTAAAGCGTGGCTCTAAAGTGCGGGCCTTACTAGCTTAGAGCCGCCTCAGAGCTACTCTCAGCAGCTGCCATATCCGCCGTTGCTACTGCATCGCGCGCCGCTGTGGCGGTGGTTTTGGTCTTGGTGGTCTTAGTAGTCTTGGCAGCTTTAGTGGCCGTAGACGCACTCTTGCGCGTGGTAGTACGCGTGGTGCGGCGGGTGGTCTTAGCCTTTGGGGCCTCGGCCTCCACAGCATCATCATCAGCAGCAGTGGCAGCTTCAGTGGCTTCTGAGGTATCCGCTGCCACAGTGGCTACATCGCTGTCAGCAGCTTCAACGGCCGCCTTGGCGATGGTCTTACGCGTCGTGCGCCGTGTGGTCTTTGGCTTGGCGGTTGCCTCGGTAGTGACAGCGACCGCGTCAGCAGCAGACTCCACAGGCACCGCGTCAGGAGCAGCATCTGGAGCCGCAACAGTTTCAGCCGCCGTAGTGGCCTTGGTAGCGGTCTTACGGGTAGTACGCCGCGTGGTCTTTGGCTTAGCCGGAGCTTCAGTCTCAGCAGCGGTAGCAACAGCATCAGTGGTGACTGCGCTCTCAGCTGTTTCGGTCGCAGCTGCAGAGGATGCATCTTCAGCACTAGCAGCCACTTCTGTGGCAGCTTTTGCGGCCTTAGTGGCTGTGCTGGCCTTAGTAGTCTTAGTGGTTTTGGTAGCAGCCTTGCGCGTGGTGCGCTTGGTGGTAGCTTTATCTTGGGCAGGGGCTGCACTCTCTGCGTCTACTGCCGATTCTGCTTCAGACTCTGCAGGGGCCACAGCCTCTGCTAAGACCGCAGTCTGAGCTGCAGCATCAGCTCCGGCAGTAGCGTCAGCGGCACTCACAACCGCCGCGTCCGCGCTGCTCGCGGCCGCCACGCTCTCATGGTGTAAAAGCGTTGCGAGCTCCTGCTCAGCACCAATCTCCAGATGCGGCTCATCCCGTCCCGCCCGCGACGCCGACAGCGACGCCGCCGCTGGGGCCGACAGGGCTGAAGCCATAGTCGTAGCCACAGTAGAAACTACAGTGGGAGCTGCCGAGGCGAGCACACCTGAGTTCTCAGGATAGAGCAAGGCCGCCGCACGGTGTAAAGCACTGCTAGCAGTAGCAGTAGCGGTAGCAGCAGTGGCTGGCTCTGGCTTTTTGAGCTGAGCCGCAACCACGGTCTGATCACCCTGTTGCAGCGCAATCTCAGTGACGACGCTACCACTGTCAGTTTTATCCACAGTGCTGTTGCTGGCCACAGCCGTGGCAGCAGCCACCCCAGAGGTGCTGAGCGTCGTGGCGACACGCTGCGGCACAATGCGCTTACGGCGCACTACGACCTTAATCTCAGCTTTTGGCCCTGAGCTGCGGGCCTTGATCATGCCGCCACCCAGCGGGTCGCTCTCAGCAAATGGATCGTAGTTATAGCTATCCTGCACACGTGGAGCGTTAGCTTGCTCGTTTTGCATGATGTCCTTAAAGCGTTGTAAGAGCGCGACATCATCCTCAAGCGAGTGCTCGACCTCTGGTTTAGCTGCTATCTTGGCACTCCGCGTGCGGGCATATGGCGCTACCGCATCATCGTGCGCGTCAGCAGTACGAGCATAACGACTCTTAGTGGAGCTTGGGCTCATGCTACGGCGCGACTTGCCTCTTACAGGGCGCTCTTTTTTTGGCGGAATCTCCTTGTAAATCTCGCGATTTACCTCGACCTCAGCAGAAGTCGTGGTGCATCTACTGGTAGCACGGGCTTTAGTTTTTGCGTGGCTAGAAGACTTACTGAGCTTGCCATAAACATCATCTGGGGTTGGCAGGTCAGAACTAGCAGCAGCTGCAGCGCTTTTTGCCGCGCTTTTCACGCTGGTGCTATAGGCCTCACTTGCGGCGATGGCCGCCGCCTCTTCCCGCGCGGAAGCGCGTCGTGCTCTGACTTTAGCAGCGTACTTACTGAGGTGACGCTCTTTTACTGGTGCCGCACTACTAGAGCTGGCCTTGTGGCTATTGCTGCTAGCGCTGCTCCCCCATGGGTTGAATTCAGTAGCAGAGACGGTATCAGTGGCCATGCCAGCGGATGACACTTCCTGCGCAGCTGCTGGTGCCCCCTGCGCCACACTATCGTAGTTGGCAGAACGTCCACGGCCTCGAGGTCTACGGCTGGTGCGGATCGTTGAGCCTAACTCATCCGCAGCCCCGTAAGGGCTAGTGGCGGCAGAGGCCGAGGCACTAGCGCGGGAGCTGACTTTAGCGCTGGCAGCACTACCACGGGCGGTAGCGCGACGGGAGCGACCGCGTGGACTACGCGCACTTAAGCCCCGCTCGTAAGCAAAGCTGTCCTCAGTCCAATCCGCGTCACTTGCTGCTACGCTGGTATCGGCACGTGGTGCTGGCGCAGCCGCTGCAGCTGGCGCTGGGCTTGGGGTAGCAGCAGAACCTGCGACCACTACCCCTTGGCGTTTAATTCTTTTGCGGACGGTGACTTGGGTATTAAGGCCCACATCGACGGTGTTAATGGCGGTGCTGACCTCTTTACGGTCGGCGCTGCTACTCACAGCGGTGCTAGCACTGCTAGCGGTAGCCGTTGCAGCGTCATCACGATGCTGATGTGAGCGTACAGGGCGAGAGGCAGCATGCTGTTGCTCGCCTCTAAAGCCGCTGCGGCCGCCACGGCTTGAACGTGAACGCGTGGAATCTGAGGAGGCGCCATATACACCCTGAGTGGCACTTACAGTGCGCTCCTCTGACGTTGAATGAAAAGGGGCAGAGGGGGCACGACCAGCGTGATTTTTGGCGCGAACCGCAGCAGAGGTGGCACGGCGTGACTTTCCACCCAGAGGCACTGATTTGTGATTAGCAGTCATAAATATCAGCTACAACACGCAAGCTAAATGGCCTTGCGCTTTCTTCACAACGGCTAAAACAGCGCAGGCGCGTGCTCAGTGTGGAGGCTTAAAGCTCTTTTGCACTGCACAGCATGTGGGCAGCGGGACGCTGCTCTGGCCTAACGCTTGATGAAACAAAGAAAGGAAACGAAGCTACGACCGTGCGCTTAGGCATCTAAGGCGCAGGTGGGTAGCCTCTTTGCGAGGTACCATGAGCCACCTCAAGGTGACTTACTGGCGCGACCACATTGCACAGCAGCCGCTTTTGCGGAAGCACGCAAGAAAAGAGAAGCTTACGTGCAGGCCATTTCTTGAATGTTGCATTAACACCAACACCACACAAATGGGGATGGCAGAGACGTTTTTCAAGAGCAGGCGTGAAAAACTTTGGTTGCGGAGTAATTACATTTTTCGGCAGAGTTTAGGGTAGAGCGGAGGCAAGCGCCATCAAGCCGATGCGCTTAAGAGTAAGAGACAGTCACGTGCACAAACGTCATGAACATCGCTTAGTGTCTTTGGGGTGCAGAGCTCTTTGCTGCTGCACTTACGCCCGCACGCCAGCTCAGGACGCATAAAGCCAAACACAGATAGCTTAGCGTTTTTAGGTGAAGTCTCCATGTGCTTACGCACATGGCTTCCTCCCATTTTAATAGGGAGGGTCCTGAACAAGAATACAATCCTACCTCAGCACCGTTCCAAACA
>CASEBB010000134.1 GCA_949286015.1 uncultured Succinivibrionaceae bacterium
CATCTACGGCCTGCTGCACAGCACCGACTACCGCACCACCTACGCCAACAACCTGCAAAAGGAGTTACCACGTATTCCGCGCGTGGCTACGTGGGATGACTTTAAGGCCTTTATGGAGGCTGGACGTAAGCTTGCCAAGCTGCACGTAGACTACGAGCATGTGACGCCATTTCAGGGCTGCCACATTGCGGGCCTCACCCCAGACGTCTCCAAGATCGTAACCAAGCTGGAATATGGCAAGATCGCCGGTAAAAAGGGTGCCGCTGCCAAGGACAAGACCGTAATCAAGTACAACAGCAGCATCACCATTACGGGCATCCCGCTGGAGGCGCAAGAGTACGTGGTCAATCGCAAGTCGGCACTTGATTGGGTGGTCGAGCGCTGTGGTTACAGCGTCGATAAGGACTCCCAGATCGTAAACGACTACAACGCCTTTGCGCGCGAGATGGGTGATGAGGACTACATCCTCAACCTCATTTTGCGCGTGATTACGGTGTCACTGGAGACAGTGGCAATCGTTAAGGCGCTGCCAAAGCTCACGATTCATCCGCTGGATCGCTAAAGCTGGTTACAGGCAGTAGCATCAATGCTTTTTGGTGCTGCTGTCTGTACCCTAACGACGCTCTACTCAGAGTTTGGTGGATGCCTCAACGTAGCCTCACACCTGTAGGCAAGCACACGCGCCGTGGTTATGGCGTTTCATGTTAGCCACCTAATAGGCGTGTGAGGCTCTATCCACCACATTCTGAGTCATGATGTTATAGCGCGCTGAGTTTCGCTTCATCTCTTAAAGATCGCTGGTTGTCCCCAGTCTCGCTCCCGCCATCATTGCACCAAAGCAACACACTTCCTCCCCATAAATTGCCACCTTTTGCACCAAATCAGAGCCTCTGTTCAATACTCGATTTTTACTCCTTTTCCCCACAAATCCTTATCTGTAAGCCAACTAAAACCCAATCTCTATCACAAAACACCTCTTCCCCATTGCACAAGCACTGTGCAAAATTGTCCTATAAGCAATTTGCCTCCCCCTTTTAAGCCTATAATGCCTCTAAACGCCCCCGCCATGAGCACTGACCGCATCAGCGCGCCATTTGCTCGCGCACTTTCTCAACTTTTGCACCTACTCACTCTCTGACGACGGGCTAAAAGGGCCATAGCCATGCATCTGCACTCTCCTTTTCCCGCCTCCGTGGCTTACACGAGGCACACCTTGCGGAGTCATCGCCATGGGTCTTTGTCATAACCTTACAACTAAAGCTTAGCTTGTACTTTGTAACCGTCACCAATGGCACCGGTGGCACGGAGTCTTGCTCTTCTTTGGAGATTCCGTCCTAAAGCTGTCATTACGGCTGATGACAGCACCACTGCTCAAGACGTACTGCCGCTTGAGTAGTGCTTAGTGGTTTTCTGGTGTGCAAGGTAACGTCTCTTACCGCCCCCACGGATCGGAGAACACGCTTGCAGCTTACCGGCAGCAAGCAAGTAAGTCCCTGCTCTGTACGGCACCACGGTAGTCACTCAACCCCATACCACTGCAATCTAAGCTGCCATTCACAGGAGAGCTTCATGTTAGAGCCCATTAAGCCTAAATTTCCGCTGGCGCAGTCGCTAAATCGTGTTCCTTTCATTCTGCAAATCCTCGCAGGTATGATTCTGGGTATCGTCATTGCCCTGATCTACCCTCACGACACCTCGATTCTGCCTACCATCGGTAACCTCTTTGTTAAAGGCTTAAAGTCCGTTGCCCCATTCTTAGTGTTTGTGCTGGTCTCGGCAGCTATTGCCCGTCACCAAACCGGTGTCCAGTCCAACATTAAGCCTGTAATCGTGCTGTACTTCGTGAGCATGCTCTGCGCTTCGTCCTTAGCACTGTTCATGAGCTACACCTTTCCAAGCACCTTTACCGAACTTAAGGACGTCACTGAGGGCATCTCGCCACCAAAGGGCATTGGTGAAGTTCTCTCCAACTTTGTCAACCAAGCCATTGACAACCCATTCACCGCTTTAATCCAAGGCAACTACATCTGCATCCTCATTTGGGCTATTGCCTTAGGTTGGACCTTCCGTGCCGCCGGTGACACCACCAAGCGCGTCTTAGAGGATCTCTCTGAGTCTGTAAGCTCCGTAGTGCGTATGGTGATCCGCTTTGCGCCATTAGGCGTTATGGGTCTGGTGTACAACTCCTGCACGCAGCCAGGTGGCTTTAGCAACCTCTTAAACTACGTGCACGTAGTGGTGGTCTTAGTGGCCACGATGCTCATCATTGCCTTTGGTGTTAACGCCATCATTGTGGGTATCGTCACTCGTTCTAACCCATTCCCACTCATTATCACCTGCTGCGTGCGCTCCGGTATCACGGCTTTCTTCACCCGTTCCTCCGCTGCTAACCTGCCAGTGAACTTAGAGCTGTGCGAGCGCTTAAAGCTGCCACGTAGCACCTACACCATTACCATTCCTTTAGGCTGCACCATTAACATGTCCGGTGCTGGCGTGACCATCGTCATCATGACCATGGCCGCAGTGCATACTCTGGGCATCCATGTTGACGTCTGGTCAAGCCTGTTAATGTGCATTGTCTCGGTGCTGTGCGCCTGCGGTGCTTCCGGTGTGGCCGGTGGCTCCTTAATGCTGATTCCATTAGCTTGCTCGATCTTTGGTATCAGCAACGATATCGCCATGCAGATTGTGGGTATCGGCTTCATCATCGGCGTAGTGCAGGATTCTACGGAGACGGCCTTAAACTCGTCGACTGACGTGCTCTTTACCGCTGCTGCTTGCCGCCGTGCCGAGCGTATCGCTCGTGCTAAGGGCTTAAAGACCCAGCGTGAGTTAGAAGATGCAGCCGCTGTAGGCATGCCTTCTGAGGCTACCGAGGAGTACGCTGCTGCGGCCTCTGCTGCGCGTCCTGTTGAGGCACCTCAAGATACGAAAGATTAACACTAGCGCTTTCTTCAAGCGTAATTGCTGCTAAGCTGTAGGCATTAACAGCTAAATCCAAAGGCGTGACGAGTTCACGCCTTTATTATTTTGGGCACTCACCAAAGAACAGCAACGTCTTCGCAAAGGAGCGCATGGCTCTGTCTTACATAAGATAAGAGCTTGGCCAGCGTAAAGGTACCCCCATGCGCTAAGGCGCCTCCTCGCGCTAGCATCAGCGCAGCTACCACCTACCAGTGATCACCAAAACACCTACAAGCTGCAAGCCCACCAGAGCAAGCCCACTCACTATGAGGTCAAACACCAGCCGCAAAGCTGCTGCAACATCTCTTTCACCATGTGTCACAGCCCTTTTGCGGCAGTACCCGACAGCTCCAGTATGACGCTCTAAGATCACACTGGAGCTTGCTCCTACCTACCTACGAAGAAGCGACTACTCCTCTTCCTCTGCCGCAGCAGAGTTGCTGTAGCTGTCCTTAAGGGCAGCGATGATGTTCTCGCTGTCCTTATGGCTACGCCCACGCAAATACTCCCTGAGCACCGGTTCCAGATGCAGACACCATACTTGCTCTAAAGCCTCTTGTAATTGCTCCTCGCCGATGTCACCCGTAAAATCGAGGAAGTTCAAGGTCTTGAGATAGTAGGATGGGCCAATCTGGTACTTAGCCCCCAAAGATGCCTCATTTCTAATGGCACGATTGAGGTTGTTGCAGTAAGAAGTTACCACCTCATAGAAGGAAGCCGCCTTGAGCTTATCTACCAGCTTTTGCTGCTCTTTGTCACTGAGCTCTACCTGCTTGGTCGGATCAGGCTCAATCACTTGCGCCAGCTCCAGATTATCCTCCTTGAGCATCTCAAGGGTCTCACGTGGGTCAACCTCACGCCACGCGAAACGACGGCGGAAGGCAAAGTCCATACTCTCGACGCTGCGATCGATGTCGTTCATGGTGCCAATGATGTAGACATTGTTTGGCACATAGAATCCCTCTGCGAACACATCGTCTGCTGGAACCAGACTCTGGTACTGAGTCTTAACGCGCCCTTTGGTGCCACGATAGCCAGGATCAATGGCATAGAAGAGTTCACCAAAGATCTTGTTGATGTCGCCACGATTGATCTCATCAATGATGAAAACAAAGAGCTTATTAGGGTGAGCTAAGGCTGTTTTGCAGAAGGTCTTGAAGATGCCGTCTTGACGCTCAAAGCCGATCTGACCGTTAGTTTGGCTTACAGGGCGCAGGCCCTCGACAAAATCGGTGTAATCGTAAGATGGGTGGAACTGCACTTGAGCGAAACGAAAGTCTTCCGGCACGTCATCATCGTTACACGCGTACCACTCTGCAGCCTGCTTAGCTAAATAGGTCTTGCCTGTGCCAGGCGCGCCGGTCAAGATCAGGTTCTTGTTGTGCCATAAGAGGTAGTCACAAACCTCAGAGAGCAAAGAGCCCTTGCCACTGTCCTCGTTCACTTTGTCACTGGTGTGGCTATCGTCTCTGGACTCGTAATATGCCCAGAACTTTCTGAGTTCGTCATTTGGCTCCTTGCCATCAAACAACCCCAGCGCCTCCAGCGACGCCTCTTTTTCCGCAGGGTCATTTTTGAAGCAAATGATCAAACTGATAACATGAGACTCCCTTGTGTCAGCATCCAGCTTCCAATTAGCCTTGACACTATAGCCGTTCCACCAATGTAAGAAGACACCTCTGGTGGTAGCACCATTAAAGCGACTATCCACGGTGATATTGACTACGTTGCCGTTACCAAAATCATTCCACGCAGCAATGGTCTTCTTGCTAAATAAGCTACCCGCTTTGTGACCAAAGCCCTTCTCTTGGAAATCACCGGCGTCTATATGTGGCTTAATGTACTGGTTATAACCCACAAAGCTGGTGTCGTAGTTGGTCACGTACTCAATGTGTGACACAAAGTACTCAAGCAAGTGCTTGAATTGCTCAAGCTTTGGATCCATAGGTCTTACTCCCATTACGGCTGGTAAAGGTTACTGCAAAGCAATGCCCCGTAAGAAATCGTTGATAGTTGCCCCAAATCGCTCCTCTGCTTCACACATCTGCGCGCAGAAATTCTGATAAGAATCAGCTTGCTGTGGTACCTCTAAGAAGCGCACGTCCAAGGTGCCGCCATAGCCATAGAAGTCGTAGTGGCTCTCAAGAGGATTTGCCTTGCTGGCGGGACTAAGTAACAGGGAATGCTGAGCTTGAAGCGCGTACATATAGCGAATCATCTGCAAAACGTCAGCATCATCAGGTGCTTTGCGCTCATAACGCTTGTACTTGGCATCAGCTACCAAGTTGGTGATAGGCGGCACTCGGCCAGAGCGCGGTGAAAATTGCGGCTTAAAGACAAAATCTGGGCAAAAGAGCAACCGCGACGCACTAGCATTCTTCGCCAGAGACCAAAACTGCTGCTGGGTATTGCTCTGGTGAGCAAAGCCCACAGGCTGCAACAGCAGCGCTAAATACTCCTCCCAAAGGTAGGAGATATCAAAGAGCACACCGTAGACCTGCTCTGTGTCCGTACTAAAGCGTAAGCCCTCATCATCATGGCGCAGAATCTTCAGGCAGAGCTGTTGTAGTGGCAGATAGTCTGTCAACAGCGGATGGGCACAAGGACGGTGGTTGGCCGCAACTACTGCGTGCTGGTCGCCGCGCCTAAAGTTAGGCGTCGTAGCCAGCTCAATTTGCTGCACCGCCTCAATAACATCAGCATCAAGCTCCAACAACGACGCCCAGTGTTGCTTAGTCCTCAGGAACTCAATAGTGTGGCGAATAAGCTCAGTGACGGGGTTATCGCAACTCAGCTCGCGGGTGTGATAGGCAATCTTGCCCTGAAACGGGATGTTACTTTTGAGGTGCCGCGCAACCTCAATGGTGCCTTGAGGCTTAGTATCGTTGTAATAGAATCGCTGATACTGCTTGAAGAGGCCTTGGTTCAGCGCGCGTACCAGATAGCTCGGGAACAAAAGCGGCAGCAGATTGAGGATGCTCTCCACTGGAGATGGTGCTATCGGCAAGTTCACCAGATTGAAGCGCAAAGCCTTGTGCATAAGGTAATGCAGCCAGAAATCACCGCTATCGGTGGCAAAGCGCGATTGGATAATGATTTTGAGATCACCACGGCCGATGAAACCAACCAAATTGCCAGTATCGATGCTGTAGGTGTTATCGTGCAGGTGCTGCAAACTCAAAAGAGTGATATCACTGTGCACACCGCTAAGATAGGCACTATCTTCCTCTTGCACGGAGGCAGGTGTAGGGAAAATGATCAAGCCCTCAGACTGCAAAGACTGCTTGCTAAGAGAGGCAAGATAGCTGAGCGTCTCTACATGTTGAGGTGCCACTTCGCCTACACAGTTGTAAGTATTGTCCATTAAGGTCAGCGTGTTAGCGCTGATCGCAAATTGAGCCATGGCCACAGAGCTCCGGTCACGCGTCTACTATGATATTGCCTTATTTTAGCTTGGCGCAGGAGCCATGAACCGAAATTGGATCCACTCAGAATTTGTGAGTAACTTAGTATGTAATGGGATGGCTGACTGCTGATTAGCACAGGCTTGGTTCTTTATCGTAATCACGGGATGCACTAAAAAGGTGTGACCTAATTTGGTTCATCTGTTGAACAAAATGGTCACGATCCCTGATAGACACATGAACTACAACAAAGAACCCAGGCTTTAGCTCAACCACCTAATGCTGAGGCTTGAGCCTATCCCCACAGACTCTAAGGAGAGCCCGAACATTCAGGGACAATACCTCTATCCCCTGCCCGACGATAGAGCTTACAAGCTGGTTTTGGCATCTTCATTACCCAGAGGGGATTAGGTTATGCCTCACATTGTTGCAATGTCCACTTTGAAGTTCGCCGCAGTCATGACTCTATCCGCTGCCCCTCTTTGCGCCTTAAGCCCATCTCCCCCTCGCTAAGCGTAGCGCTCTGCCCACCATATTGCTCTGAGTCAGCACATAATAAAACAACTGTCAAATCACTTCCCAGAAATTGCGCAACAGATGTTGGTATTGCCTATTTTTGCTGCCAGCATTTAACACTTACTTTACAACTTTCCACGCCGCAGCTGCGCTGAGCTTGGCCCCATATAGCCGCCAAAAAGGCCGCTGCTATCACAGCCGTGTGCAATCGCGCTTGTAAAAGCCACAGCCATTCCTTAAGATGAGCTCATCTCGGGGCAAAATTTGCTTGCCTTATCTTGCTCTCTACCAGCACTCTTTTGGCTGTGTTGGTTTTGTTCTTAGTGGTAGGAAGACTCAAGTGCACACTTGCCTGTGTACTACAAGGCACCGCCCTACTGCCAGCTACCGCAGTGATTGACTTACACTTGCTGAAAGTCAGTCCCTGTCCACTCACCCCGCGTCGCTACGCAGCACTCACAGCTCTCTTGGTGCTACGCTATGACGCGCTGTTACCTCAGGAGGTCTCCATGCTACATGCTGTTATTCTCTACTCCGTGGGATCGCCTGAGTCTTTAACCAAGTCCTGCCTGCGCTCTTTTATTGGCCACTTCCTCTCTGATAGGCACGTGGTCAAGATGCCAGCCTTTCTCTGGCAGCCGATTCTGCGCTCCTTTATTCTGCCAACGCGACCAAACCGCCTGCTCCAGCGCTACGAGCAAATCTTTGTCGATGGCCAAAATCCCTACCTCACGGCCATGCACAACCTCTGTGCCAATCTTGAGGCCTACCTAAACGAGCAACAGTACATCAAGCATGAGGCCACATCGGTACAAGCTGCCGCCTGTGCCGCCTTAGCCCTGCAAGCTCATGACAGTGGTGACAATGCTTCGTTTTTAGCAGCCTATGGTGATAGCCCTGATTTAGGCCCTTCCGTGCCTCAGTATGTGGTGCGCTCTGCTTTTGCCTACACCGGTGAGGGCTTAGCTAAAGTCATTCGTAAGTGCGCTGCCGAAAAAGCCGACGAGATCACCGTTATCCCGCTCTTTCCTCAGTTTAGCTACACCACCACGCAGCAGCCTGCAAATATCGTCGAGCAACTCCAAAAAGAGGGGGGCTCCACCCATATCCACCTCGTGCGCTCCTTTGCTTCGCATCCCCTCTATATCCGCGCCCTGAGCACCAAGCTGCAAGAGGGCTTAATGCAGGTGCTAAAAGACAATGGCCATGGCGATGGCAGCCCAAGTGACACCCTCAAGCAGAGCCATGTGCATGTGCTGCTTACTTACCACAGCCTGCCACAAAGCTACGTGCGTATGGGCGATCCCTACGTCGAAGAATGTGCAGCAACTACCCAAGCGCTGGTCACGGCCTTAGGCTTAGAGCAGAGTCCACATCTGTCGGTGGCTTACCAGAGCAAGATGGGCCCTATGCCATGGCTGCGGCCTTACCTTGAGGATGAGGTCGAGTCGCTCCTCAATAAGGGCGTGCAGCACTTGATTGTAATGGCCCCTGGCTTTAGCCTCGATTGCTTAGAGACGCTCTACGATATCAACATCAAGTTACGTGAGCTCTTTGTGCACCGTGGGGGCGATAGCTTTACGTATATCCCAGCCCTCAACGACTGTGCCGCGCAAGTGCAATTGCTCTCTCACCTCGTCTTGCATCCGAGCACCAGTGACGCTACGGTGACGACCACGACACCACAGCCGCAGGCACAAGCTTAAGAGGCAACGTGCGCCTAGCGGCTTGACGGCGCTTATCTCAAGGTAAAAACAGAGACGTGCGCCTCTACAGAACCTTAGACTAACGTCACAAACAGCAAGGGGCTCCCCATGTAGCCTACGCTGCTCATGACAACTACACCGAACCATGAGGCAGCACCACGCTGCCTTTTTTCTCTTGATATCTTTTGCTTGCTGACTAAGGAGGGTCAGACATGACTTGGAGTGTGCTGGGATCGTTTGCCATTACTTCCCTTATCTTAGCGGCAGCACCTGGGCCAGATAACATCTTTGTGCTCACCCAGAGCGCGCTCCACGGCGTCAAAAAAGGCATTATGGTCATCATCGGCCTGTGCTTAGGCATCATCCTGCAGACGCTGTGCATGATCGTGGGTATCACCGCCTTTATCACCGCTGTCCCTGTCATCATGGTGCTCTTAAAGGTCGCCGGAGCCCTCTACCTGTGCTACCTTGCCTATATGGCTATCACCCACGCCAAGGCCACTGCCCAAATCGACTTAAGTGCGCCGCCCCAGCAAGACGTGCCTAACTGGAAGCTGGTACGCCGTGGCTTTATCATGAATATCACCAACCCTAAGGTGCAGCTCTTCTTCCTCTCCTTTTTCCCGCAGTTTCTGCCACAGGGCATCCACGGCTGGACTTTAATGGGCTATATGGCGCTGTTAGGATGCATCTTTGCACTGGCTACGGTGCTGATCTTCTGTTTGGTGGCGCTGTTCTCGGGCTCGCTGGCTTCACAGTTTAAGTCCGTAAAGTTCAATATGTGCCTCAACTACTCGGCGGCCGTGATCTTTATCGGCCTTGCGCTGTACACCATCTCTACAGCATTTTAGGAGGTGGTACCTAATTTCGACCTGTACGGTTGCCTGCCACCTTTGATTCTCTACGGTGGTATGCCCCTGAAGTATGTACCGCTGTAGCCGCGAGCAGTTCTGCTACTGCCGCCTATGCATCTGCTCGCGCTCCTGAGGAGTCATATACGACAAGCGGCGGCCATCGCGCATCGATACCGGACGGCCCTTTCTCTTCTCAAGATAGGCCTTAAGCTGTGCGTAATTGTGCTCACGCTGCTGCTCTTTGGCCTGCTGCATGCGCACATCCGCTCGCTCAATACACATCTTGAGGTTATCCCTCTCCACCTCGCCTAAGGTCGCACCACCAAAGCCCACAAACACCGGCATCACGTCAGGAATGCGATTGTGGTTTACCACAAAGGCATTAAGCTGCGCCACAATCGCCTGCAACTCACTCTGTGCACAGCGCGGCATCACCACCAAAAACTCATCACCGGCTAAGCGCATAATCTCACGGGTACGCGTCACCACCGTGGTCAGCACCTCGGTCACCGAGAGTAAGAGGATGTCACCGTCAGCATGGCCTAAGACATCGTTGGTGATCTTTAAGCCCGTGACATCAGCGTAAATCACCGATAGCGGTTGACTGAGCGAATCCTGCCAGCGCGTCATGTTGTGCTGGAAATAGTAGCGATTGTGTAATCCGGTGAGCGTATCGGTGTAGAGCATCTGCTTGATGTTCTCAAAGTTATCCTGCACCAGATTGATATCCGAGAGCGTGCCAATCATGCGCAGCGCCCGCCCCTCGTGATCACGGCTCACCACCAAGCTATGACCAATCACCCAGATGTAGTTGCCGTTCTTATGGCGTAAGCGCACGCAATACTCAAAGTTATCGCCATAGGCCGGAGTAATAAGCACTTGCATGCCGACATCTAATGTCTCACGGTCATCAGGATGCAGCAGCACCGCCCAGCCAGGCAGCTCTTGAGGCAGTTCCTTTTCCTCATAGCCTAAGAGATAAGAGCAGCTCTCAGAAAACGTCATCCGCTCGGTGAGGCTGTCCCATGAGTAGAGCACGTCACCTGCTAGTTCGTGGGCAATAAAGTCGGCATAAGAGCTACGGGTACTGGCTAAATAACCAGTGGCATGGCAGACCTTACCATCAGGGAAGCGTGACAGCACCGAGCCATTAATCACAAAGTTCTCACCGCTATGCGGCCCCATAATAAAGCGCACATCTTCAAAGATGATATTGCCCATGTCATGCGAGTCCATAACACGGTAGTAGCGCTCGATGCTATCAATGGTAAGCCGCTCCAGCACTTGCGCTTCGGTAAGCCACGTCCCCTCAGGCAGTCCAAAGAACGCAGCACACACAGGATCGAGTAAAAACGTGCGCGTGGCGCCATTGAAGATCCAGTAGCCTAAATCTAAATTCTCATTAGGCTCGGCGGTGTTGAGGCCATGGGCATAGTATGAGGACGAGGCAGCACTGTCAGTGGTGGTGGTGGTGGTGGTGGTGTTAGCGGTGGCAGCTAAATTGTCACTCATATTTGACCTCACTGTCAGCTTTAGCCATTGGGTCAGCAGCAGGAGCAGTCTTACTCTGTGCCTCCAGTGCTACTTGCGCTGCTTGCACAGCTTGCTGCTGTTGTTGCTTGTGCTGCGGCCAATGCGGTTGCAAGATAGCGGAGCTGTAGCACATGAGGCCACTTAGCCTGAGCTCCAGCGAGTTGATACCACTGTAGTCCAAAGGCTCAATCGCCTCGAAGTTGATGCCCTCATTCATATGGTAGTAATCGCTTGGGCTTAAGTCCACTTGAGCCTTAATGCGCTTTAAGGTGCCACGGGTGATGACGTCGCTCATCTGGCCTTGCACCACGTACAGCTGATGGCGCGCCCGCTCTAAGGCAAACATGGCGTCATTTACCGTTTGTGCCAAATTATGGCTGTCATCAGGGGATAAATAAGCCATCGAGGCTAAGCGCACTCTATGGGACTTCAGCTGATCCAACGGCTCAAAGGACTCCGCCCACTGCCACGCATTAGGACTGTGATAGGACAAGGAGGCAAAGTCATAGCCCATGCTATCCAGCCCCTTAATCTCACGTGACGCCGCCAGACCATGCCCACGCTCTGCCCCCTTTTGATAGGCAAGCAGCGCCTGAATCGTCATGTGATAAGCGCGATTAGCCTGTGAGGAAAGGATAAAGGTGTGCTCATAAGACTGGCCTACCGCTAAGCCCTCTAACGTAAAACAAGGCTGTTGCTGGGGATCACTCTTCAGATCAGGGTTGAGGTCACCACCATAGAGGGTGCTATCAAACACCACCGAGCTATAGCCCGTTAAGTCATGTAGAGGCTGTCTGGAGTTTAAGTCCTCAGAGATCACGCGCGGATCTTGGGCATAAGCTACCTCTGCAGCCAGCACTTGAGCTTGCGCCTCATGCTCGGCCGCTTGGGCCTGTTGCTCTTGCGTGGTGCCTTGTGCGGCATGGGCCGCCGCCTCTGCGGCTATGGCCCTATTGGTCAGAGCAGTAATGCGCTCTAAGGACAGCTCCGCTGACGATAAGCTCTGTAACGGCTGCTGCAGGTGCTGGGGAATATTGCCATTACGCTCATAGCCATGGTGGTAGCCATAACCAGTTTGCAGTGGATCGCTGCTTGAGCTCGGGTACAGCGAGCCAGAGGGACGCAAAGGGGTGGCATCTGACGGCGTTGCAGCGCCGCTAGCATATAAGTGCTTCTGTACAATCGTGGGCTTGAGTGCTATCGCCAGTGCTGACGGTCTTAACACGGCATGATGCGCCACGTGTGGAGCCGCTGTGCTGCGTGCAGCAGAGCCCTGCTGAGCAGCAGCGTCAGCAGCAAGCTCTGGCTGCACCGCGCTTAACGCTGTACTGGCGGCACACGCTGAAGCAGCCGCGCCCTGTGGTGGCGTGGTGTAATCCTCATAAGAGTGCTCAAGGCTACGAATGGCTTGCTCTGCAGGGCTGGTAGCCATTGGAGCTGCGAGCGCAGTAACAGCGGCGGTGGCAGCGGCATGTGCACCAGCATCACCAGTTTGCGTAGCAGCAGGTGCGGCTGTAGTAGTAGTAGCCTCTGTAGCCACAGATGCAGACGCCGGTACAGTGTCTAGCGGGAGCGGCGCCGAGGCAGCAGCAGCACTCTGGTCTTGCACAGCGACCGAAGCAGCAGCTGAAGAAGAAGAAGAAGATGATGATGATGATGATGATGATGCCGTCCCTGTCTCACCACTTACCGGCTCACCACTTTGAGGACGCGCCGCCTTCTCATGCTCCGCATGGGAGTCTACAGGGCTATAGGACATGGCAAAGGGATCCACACCTAAGATGCCATACGGCTCTGCCTTGGCGGCAAAAGGCGAGTGCATCCCAGCATTAAACGCAAGGCTGGACTCGGCACAGATCTCCTCATCCGATTGCGGGGCAAACATGTTGTTTTGCATAAAGACCTCGGCAGAGGCCTCTGCTTCGGACATGTGACGCTCATTTAAAATCTCAGAGCGGACAAAGGAACTGTAATCGTGCTTACGCATGGTGTAGAGCACGGTATGCGTGTACTTGGGCTTATTTGCTGAGATGCCCTTTTCCCAAAGAGTGGCGGCTGCTGAGGCCGCAGCATCCACTTGCTGTTGCATGGCGGCATTTGCCGCTTGATTCTCATCAGCACCTGTAACCGGCGCGCTAGCCATGCTGGCAGTGCTGTAAAGAACAGAGGTCGCGGCAATAGGCTCAGGCTTGGAGGCATGATCCGAGACCGTGGCCACCGCGACACCGGTGGCATCTGCCATTGCGGTTAAGGATGGCTCGTCTCCAGCGCCCGCCCCCTGCGGCGAGAGCAGAGCGCTCTGGGCACTGCCGCCACTAACAACGCTAACGCCCAGCGGAGCCTCTGGCGTCGCAATAGCGCTAATGGTGGCTTCCAGATCCAAGCTCACTGGCGGCACTTCCATTTCGCTCTTTGGGTGAGCAGCAGTCTTTGGAGACGCAGCAGTAGCAGTAGCCGCGCTGGCAGATGCTGCAGCAGCAGTAGCAGTGGCGGCTTGATTTGACTCTGCCTGCTGCTGTGCCTGCTCTTGTTGCTTGTGCTCGTAATACTCTAAGGTGCGGTTGTCGCTTAAGTCGATAGGCTGGCCACTGACGTGCTCGATGTACTCACGTAAGAAGGCGTAAATGCGGTCGTGATGCTGCGCCTTATACTCTTGCAGCCGCATGTCAGCACGCGCCTCACAACGCAGGAAGGTATCACCGTCAGGGATCTCATGTAAGGTCGCAATACCAAAGCCAAAGTACAGTGGCAGTGGATACTCGTACTCAGCATTGCGCGCATCCAGCATCTCCGCAAACTTGGCAATGTAGTTGCGGCACTGCGTCGAGCTGCAATTGGTAAAGATCAGCAAGAACTCATCGCCAGAGAGGCGTACCACCTCATGGTCTAAGTACACCTCGTTCTTTAGGACGTGGGCCGCAAGCTTAACTAAGGAGTCGCCTTTAGCGTGGCCTAAGTAGTCATTGATCACCTTCAGGCCAGAGATATCGACGTAGACTAAGCTTAGAGGCTGGCTCTCTTCTAAGGTGAAGTACTTATAGCGAGTATTGAGATAGAGGCGGTTGTGCAGGCCCGTAAGTGGATCTTGGTAAATAGAGCTCTTTAAGCGCTCAAAGTTAGAGCGCACCACATCGATGTTGGTGGTAGTACCAATGATACGCGTGGCGCGGCCATGGCTATTGCGCTCAACCACTAAACCACGGTCGATACACCAAATGTAGTAGCCACCACTGTGGCGTAAGCGGTAGACCGACTCGTAGTAATCACCCAAGGTGGGGTCATCGATTAAGGCATGCTGCTGGCGATAAGCGAGCACATCGTCAGGGTGAATATACTTTGTCTCCAGCTCAAGGACAGAGTGCGGTAAGAGCGCAGGGTCACTTAAGCCCAGCATCTCGGCGTAAGCATAGCCAAAGTGCACCTCACCACTAAAGATCTCAATATCAAAAGAGGAGAAGTGGTTCTTGATCTTGACCATGCTATCCAAGAACGGAGCTTGGATCTGCGAGAAGTAGCCTGAGAGTAAGAGGGCAATACCGGTGTCATCACGCTGAATCACCGAGCCAGACATGTACAAAAGCTCGCCTTGGTGCGGGCCTAAGTTGATGCGCACTAGCGAGTAGACCTTATTGCCGAGGGAGGGGTCAAACAAAATAGCATAGACCTGCTCTGTGTCGACCAAAGATATCTGCATCTCCACAAAGCGCTCAGGGATCCAGTCACCGGTGTAGGTGATGCCCAAGAGACGACACGAGCCCTCGTCTAGAAAGAGGCGATCCTCGGCATAGTCGTAGATAAAGTAGCACGGCATGTAGCCGCCACGATAGTGAAAAGGGTTGTGCTCTTTATGTGGCTGCTCTCCCCAGACCGCAGGTTGCGTCTGTAAAGTGGCACTAGAGGTAGGTGCGCAGTTCTGCGCTCCGGCAGAGGAACCTGGGATCACCACCCGCTTAGTTGCAGCAGCAGTAACATTTTCTGTGGCATAAGCCGCAGCTGCTTTTTGTTCTGGATCTTGCGGCAGAGCAGCAGCTGCTTGGGCACGTGGAATGGTGACAGGAGCAGTGTTGACCTCAGTGGTGTTAGAGGTAGCAGTGGCCGTTGCAGTAGCGGTAGCAGCAGTAGCATACGAGCTCACGCGCTGGGCCGCGATGGCCTGCGCATTGTGATGCACCGCATCTACCTTGGTGCTAAAAGGGGCACTACCAGCGTCAAGATCCTCAGCACTGAGGTTGGCCTTGCCCAAGGCAGCTACCAAGGCGGCTTGTGAGGCACGGGCAATTTCTTGCGCACGGGCTAAGGCCGCAGAGAGCTGCACCTCAGGAGCAGAGGCGTGGGTAGAGTTTGAGCTGTGCGCAGGAGCGTCAGGGGCGGGCGCTGTAATGTCACCTGCACTATGGGAGGCACTACTTAAGGCTGTGGTCACGGCCTCAGACTGAGAATCATGTACCCACAGCGGTGGTAACAGCTGAATGCGCGCTTGCGCGGCGGCGATGTCAGCAGCGACCTGTGGTTCAGTCTCCTTGACCGCACTGTCCTCATAGCCGCTGGTAGGCGTAACGACGTGTAAGAGTGCTCTCTCACTTGGAGCTGGTGGCTGGGCTGCGGGGACTGCACTTAGAGGCTGTGGCTGTGCTGGTGCTGCTTGCTGCGCATGCTGTGCTTGCGCTGTCAGCAGAGCTTGCAAGCGTTGCTGAGCCGTTAAGGTTGTGGCGGGATGGTGCAAGCTAACATTACTTACAGCACCAAATGCAGGTGTATCCTTACTCTGCTCTAAATCCTGCTTAGCATGCGAGAGCACAGACGCAATCAGGGCGTCGTAATTCTGGGTATTGGCTGCGACCGGTACTTGCGCTGGGGTAAAAGGCGTAGGACTCGTAGCAGCAGGCTTATCAGCGGCGCTGGAGCTGGTGATGCCAGCAGCATTTGCTGCTGCAAGGTCAGGGCTCTGGCTAACGCTAGCGCTTGCTGCGGCTGTGGTGAGGTCTTCGGCAGCCATGGCCTGTTGCACATGGGCCGCGACAAAAGGATGAAGGTCGTGGGCAAGATGCTGCGGGACGCGCTGCTGACTGGTATTGGCCTGCTCTAAGAGCTCATGCTTATGCAGAGCGCGCTCACGGGCTTGCTCGAGCATGAAGTTGATTTTTTGCCAGTGCTCCGCAGGACTTTCTGGCAAAGAGGCAGTAGCAGTAGCAGCAGCGCTATCGCTATTGCCAGCGCTCTGGTCTTGATCCTGAGAGACAGCAGTATCGGTCGCAGCTACGTCACTTACAGGGGCAGCCACTTCGCCTTTACTACTATGAGGAGTAGCCTTGGAGGCAGCGGCAGTGGCAGCAGGAGACTTACTGTCATGTGCAGTGGCAGTAGTCTTATCTGTGACTGAAGAAGCAGCAAGAGACTGGGAGCTCACAACAGGCGAGGTCTCTGATGGCGACTTATCCATAATGCACCGGAGTTCCCTGCAACAGGGGTCTGATTCTGTTTGGGAGGTAAGTGGTAGCTATCAGCTGTCACGTGCAGGCAAGCCTTGCAAGCTCTCATGGCTACTCTGTTGGTTCACCTTTCTACCCACAACGATACACAACGCGTCCTCACTCACGTAGTTCTGTGGCTAAAAGGTGTGATCCACCTGAAGCTGCTTGAGTATGGCCTCACCCCATACACGGCAGCGCGATGGTGATGACAATTATGTAGTAGTGTACTCTCTAATGGGGAGGTAGATACTAACCTTTTGCAACAAATGCAAAGGATTGTAGCATGTGGCACATATTTTACTCTTGCCGCGCGCGGCACAGCGCACTGCTATCTTTTACCTAGGTGCGGGTGCGTGTTGTGGCTGCAAAAGGCCAAGAGTGCGATCTGAAAGTGCAGTCCTGTTACAAGGAGCAGGCCTTTATGGGGCGCAAAGTGGCTGTTTTGGCCACAGCTGCTGCGCGGGAAAGGGTCAGCTGTACAGGGTGTTAGCCGCTTTTCCGCGCTAAGAGAACCACGCGGGGCTATGCCACTAGTGGGAGATTCGAGCCGCAATTTTAGCTAAAAGGCCACTCTCACTTGTGGTAAAAGGGCTTGTGTCTGGGGTTCTACTGACCCCAGTAAACTAA
>CASEBB010000135.1 GCA_949286015.1 uncultured Succinivibrionaceae bacterium
GGAAAAGGTGGTTGACCCAACTGTTCTGGCTAATTTAATCCTCAATGGCCAGAAGCTGAAGACTGCCTAAACCTATGGTGGAACTTTCTGTACTGTTCAATAGGCGGGTCAGCAATAGCATCGATAAACTGGCGGATAACGCATTGCGTCAGGTAAGGCACCGGAGACTGGTTTGGACGCGGGATATAGCGTGCTGAAATAGAGCGCCACAGAGACTCACTGCAGAACCAGTAGCCGTCCTCAGGACCAGCCCCTTCCACAAAGTCAGTGCCAAAGATCGGAGCCATGACCGTAGGGAAAAAGCCCTGTTGGTGGGAGGTGAAGAAGCGCTTGATGTCTTGCATGTTCAGGCGCGGGCAGTCTTCAGGCTTTGCAAACAGCTGATTGGAGTAGTAGCTGATTTCCGACATGATGCAGAAGCGGAAATACTTCTCAAGCCACGGCGCAAACACCTTGCGGCAATAGCGAAACGGCTCTGTGGTGGCGTTGTCTGCGCTCATGTACTCAGCAAACTCAGAGAAGTCCACCACCGTGGTAGGGTCAGGATCGATACCAAAGCGGATAGGGCCATAACCCATTGCGGCCAGCGGCTCAGCAAAGTCGAAGTGATACAGGTTCGTGTGGCAGACCATCTGCGCAGAGTTTGGAGCCACTAAGCGGCGAGCTTGATAGCGCGCATAACGCTGTACCAGCGGGTCAGCAGGGTCGGTTTTGTTGATTCTGTCCCAGATAGGCTTAGGAAAGCAGAGCGTCGCAAAGTACTTAGCATCAGCCTCATCATCAGGCTGGTCACAAAGCACAGACAGTGGGTCAGCAGCCGACGTATCAGAAGCCTCAGCTGCTGGTGCAGAGGCGGTGTACAGAGGCACCTCTGGTTTTGGCGTGGCTGTTTCGATCACAGGCGCGGCAATAGCGATAGTAACAGGAGTTTCTGCTTTAGGCGCTGCAGGGGCGGCATCTGGTTTAGAGTGTGCCACTTTCGCTTTGTTGAGAGTGACGACGCGAGAGTTAGGGCCTAATGGCGTGGTCTTGTACGTGACGCTAACCAGATCAGCGCCCTCAAGCTGCTTAAAAGCACGCCACGTGGTTGGGTCAGACAGTCCCAGCTCTTTGCCTTGCTCGTTGTTGAAAATGCAGTTTTGGGTGCCGTCTTTTGATAGCACTACAAGACGGCTTAAAAGCAGAAAAGCTGATCTACCCAGATCAGGGTAATCCAGCGGGTTTAAGTGCGCTAAAGCCACTGTAATTGGCTTGTTTGTCGGGTTTTTCATGATATAATACCCTCATGTTTTTTTGGGATCACGGGCACGGGATGCCCGTGGTTTACACGCGATGTGAGTTGCCAGACAGTTGGCTGCTAATGCTGCTTTACTGTCGACAGTAATACTTACATCGCGTTCTTTTTTAGCTTACCGCACTTTTCTCTCTGTCGCATCGCCAAACTGCTGAAATTATTTTAGCGACCACTTACAACAATCGCTTGCCTTTCTCTCTGTTATGTGGTAATAAGTGGTAATAATCAGCTACAAACCATCACATCACACATACAGGACGAAGGGCGATGGACACTTCTAAGCAATCAGACCTATTAACACCGGCACCCAGCACGGACGCAACAAAGCCTCCTGTCACTCTAGAAAAGCCTAAGGCGCCGGTAATCGACGTTAGCAAGCTCGATCCTAATGTGAATCAGGTGCGCTCTGTGTCTGGCCAAACGGTCACACTGCACCGCGAGCCAATCTCGCAGCAGGATGTTAAAGACAACCTTGCGTTCTATCGGGTATGCGCAGGCTTGTCGCAGCGTAAGTTGGGTAAGTTCTCTGGTTTTGGTCAGCCTTATATAGGCTTATGGGAATCCCTGCGCTCTCCTTATCTCTTCAACTTGGAACAAGCGAAGAAGCTCTGCAAGCTGCTTAACGCTCCTCTCGAGCACCTCGATCCACGTGACAAGCCGTTTAGCGTTAAAGATGACCTCGGCGGGTACAGATACCGTAATGAGATCATCAAGCTTGTGCACCCACCGCGCGCACTTATCGACCTCAAGAACAACATGCTCTTTTACCGCAAGCGCATGGGGCTTACCTTGGCTCTGCTTGCAGAAAAGCTGCATGAAGACAAGATTCTGGTGTCGCGCTGGGAGAGCAAGAACACCCTAATGTGGCCAGATCAGGACAGGGCCATGCTGCTTGCCAGCGTGCTTAATGCTGAGCTTGCTGACTTAGACCCAAACACGTTCTTAGCAGAGCGCAGCGCAGCTGATGTCCTACCTCTGGAGGGCGATGACAAGTTGCGTGCTGTGGTGCCACCGCGTCAGCTTAATCAAGCCAAAGATAACCTGCGCTTTTACCGCCTGCAGTTGAGCTTAAGCAGGGCGGAGGTTGCCAACAAACTGGGCGTGCCCGCTTATGCCGTCGAGGCGTGGGAAACACGCAACAACCGCCTGTGGGTTAATGTCGTTACACGTCATACCCTAGCGCAGGTCTTAAAGTGCTCTGACAACGCCTTTACCTCAAGTGCTAATGAGCGCTTTGAGGTCTATATGCCGCGCCACGATCCCGCTTTGGACAGCGCCGCCGCTGCTATTCCCGCCAAAACCGTCCCGTCTTTACAATGGGCGTTAGACGCGCTTGGCGCCCCAGCTGTTACTACAGAGTCTTCTAACGCAGAGGAGCCTAATGCCACCGACCTGCACCGCCTTGCGCCTGTGGACGTCGCTATAACACCGACAATGGCTGGCAACATGGTCAGATTGGCGCAGGCGTGCAAGCTAAGCCCAGACGTGACTTACGCCGTGCTGACCGTCACAGACGACTCTCTTAAAGACAGCACTGGCATAACCAAAGGTGACGTTGCGGTTATTGACATGACGCAGAACGACCCACGCGCTCTTGCAGGCGTGCTTATGGCCGTAGCCTTGCCTAATGAACAGGCGCTGGTTAAGTACGTGTTTGTCAGCCACGACGACCTTGTTTACGCCAATAGCAGCACACCGGATAAGATGTGGCCTCTTCCTAAGAACAGCTTAGTGCTCGGCCGCGTGGTCACCGCGCTAAAGCCGCTCACCTAGTAACCGACTGCTTCCTTCCTTTCTTTCTTTCTTTCTTTCGTTCCTTACTCTTCTCTCAAGGCGTCTTTATGGCGCCTTTTTTGTGCCCGCCGTTTAGCTCCACCCTCTATACCCGTCTTTTCCCGCCACACGCCAGCACGCCCCTGTGCCCGTCCGTTCCCAGCAACAGTACTCAATAACGCGTCAAAAGCAGCGCCGCTAAAAAATTTTTTACCGCTGTACTGTCGGTGTTTTAGCGCATAAATAAGCCAAAAAAGACAGTAACTGCTAAAGCGACAGTAAAGAATTTTGTAAAAAGCACTTGCAAGCTACCCTCAAAAAGAGCAATATAGCAGCACAACAGGACAGCAACATGATAAGCGTCATGTGCCATTCAGTTATTTCGTCTTGTCACAGGCTCGAACAAGACAAAGTGCAGGGGGACTTGATGATTACATGGAGAGACGTGGCTGTATTTGCAGCGCGTTTTGTAGTGACGGTGTTGGTTTTTGCGCTGCTGGCAGGGTGGTGCAACTTAGTCGAGAGTATCTAAATGGAACTGCTTTTCAACGATCCAAAGTACCAACGTAAGCACGCGGAGCGCTTACAGTGGCTGGCACAACAGGAAGCCCCGCTGCGTGCTCAGTTGCAGCAGGCTCAGCAGGCGGGCGATGCGGTGGCTATGAGCAGCTTGCAGCATCAGCTGTGGTTGTTAGGCCGCATGCGCGGCGTTACCGGTAGCTCGGTCGCGACGCTGCTGAAGATGAATCCATGGCAAACGCCGTATCAGCTGTGGTGCAAGTACACCGGCCGCGACACCACGGAGCAGCCGCAAACCGACGCTCAGGAGTGGGGGCACCGCCTCGAGCCAGTGATCGCACAGAAGTACGCAGAGTTAACTGGCTTGCAGCTGCAAGAGATCCCTATGGTGCAAAGCCCTCAGTATCCATTCTTAGTGGGCTCCTTAGACCGTGTGGCTTATGACAAGGCGGGCGCGCCGGTAAAGGTGGTAGAGATCAAGACCACCGCCATGAATCACGACACCACTGATATTGATGAGGATGGCGTGGCCTTAAAGGCATGGGGCGGCGGTAACCAATACGGCCCTAACGGAGAGCTGCTTATTAAAGACAGTCAAGTCCCAAAGAACTACCTCTGTCAGGTCATGCATTACATGATTCTGACGGGCTTGCAGGAAGCTGATATCGCGGTGCTGATCAACACCAATACCTTTAGGGTCTTCACTGTTGACTACGATGCCGCCCTTGCGCAAGCCATGATCGACGCCGCAGACAAGTTCTGGTGCTTAAACGTGCTTGATGACGTGGAGCCGCCTGCACTTGAGGTTGATGTAAAGGCCATGCCTGTAAACAAGGGCTCAGAGATTAGCTGCTCTCCAGAGGTGGTGCTGGCGCTGACACAGCTCAAAGAACTGACCGTTCAGCGCAAGGCCTTAGAGGCGCAAGAGCAGCAGTTGCGTGACTCCATTCTGGGCTTTATGGGCTCCTATGAGCGCCTTATGGATGGTGACAAGTGCTTAGCCACTTATTCCCAGTGCAAGGGCCGCGCGTCGTTTAACGCTAAGCGCTTTCAGGTCGATCATCCAGATGTGTACGCCTCCTATGTGGAGCAGGGCGCGCCTTATCGCCGTTTCATGATTCGTAAGTAAGGAACAGCCATGACTAACCAATTTAACTTGCCAAATGCAGTGCTACCTCTTGAGCCGCTCAACTCCTTTAACCACGACGGCTTAGCCCCTCAGCAGGTGAGCGCGCCAGTTACTGCTATGCCTACAGCGCCCGCCCCAGCAGACGCTGCGTTATTCATGCAGCCAACAGCGGCCCCTGTAGCAGTGCAGACTCAGGTGGTGCCACAGCCACAGCAGCAGGCTCTACAGCCGGAGCCACAGCAAGCGCCGGTTGTGGCGGCACCGGTGCCACAGGCTCAGGACGGCTATGCCATTGATGAGCAGCTCTGGGATACGGCGCAGCGCTTAGGCCACTGTCTGTTAGTGCCACCAGTCTTACGTGACAGCGTAAACAACGACCGCACTGCTGATCGCTATCTGTTGCTGGCCAAAGCCAAAAGCATCGGCATTTCCTTACCTGATGCCTTTACAGAGCTCTATGTGCTCCACTCTCAAAATAAGGGTGAGGCCAAAGTAGGCATGTATGTGCGCACTAAAGCCGCCCTCTGCGCTAAGGCCGGTAAGTGGTCTGTGGATATCGACTTTGCCACGGGTGACGCCATTGCCGTGGGCACGCGCTATAGCGACCAACATCACATCGAGGTGCGTTACACCGGCTATGAGGCCAGCTTGCGTGGCGTGCTCGGCCGTAATGCAGAGGGGGAAGTCATTGGGCGCGGCCCATGGGCCGATAAGTGGCCAGCCATGATGCGTACCCGTGCTTTAGGCCGCCTGCTTGATGAGCTGTTCCCAGACATCATTTGCAACGTGGCCACCAAAGAAGAGTTTGATGACATGGAGTACGCAGCACAGCTGCAAGCGCAGGCTAGCGCTCCACAGACAGCAGACAACGCCGCCCCAGCTGCTGTGGCGGAGATCGTAACTAAGGCCCGCCGCACGAAGAAAGTAGTGCAGGCCACAGTAGAGCAGGCGTCGCTGATGCCACAAGAGCCAGCGCCTAATGAGGCGGCATTTGTCAAACCTGAAGGCGCGCCACCAGAGTTACCGCCAAACCCATTTGCTGACGCCAACGAAGTTAGCGCCTAATCCCGTCCCTTAGTCCTTTCAACATCCACTTACAAGGAAACAACATGGCTACTTTCACCTTTAACTTATCTCCAGAGCAGCTGGCTACCCCAACTGTAAGCGACTTCCGTGACTTCCCTAAGGTCACCAACTCTGGCGCTTATGACGTCACCATTCATCAAGCCGCTCTTGGTGAGCGCATGGTAAAGGGTGAGGCCCGTCAGACCATTAACCTGCAACTGCTGGCTACCCACCTCTACTTACCAGACCACAAGGGCCGCATGTACGTTAACGTCGACATCCCAGTGGACGGCAAGCCAAACTTCTATGACCACCTCTTCTATGAGCTGACCTATTTAACCGGCTGTGTCACTAAGGCTCCAAATGGCGCCTCCATGCTGACTTTAGAGACTCAGGACGTGCAGCTGCAAAACCCTAACTACGCAGGTGAGACCACCCTTAAGGTCTTCCCAGCCTTACAAGACAAGCGCTTGATTTTGGTGGTGCGTCGCTCCAATGGCATGGACGGCCGTTTCTGGCTTAATCCAGTGGGCTTCTTTTCAGAGCAGCGCCTGTCGTTAAAGGAGGTGCTGCAAGGCGTTACTGAACCACGTGACATCGAGCTGTGCTCCACTACAGCAGAGGGCTTCCCTTTAGACGTCAGTCGCTCAAACAGTACTGCTAACAACGGAGGCAACGGCTTTAGCGCGCCACAAGCCCACAATGGCGGTAATGGCGGCTATGGTGGCAACGGTGCCGCTGCTAATGGTGGCTATGGCGGCTATGGCTCGCGTAGCGCGGCGGGCGGCACTCCATGGCAAGGCGGCGCGCAGCAGTATGGCGCTCCACAAGGACAGCCACAGGGACAACCACAACAGCAGCAGCCACAGCAAGGCTTTGCACGTCCACAGCAGAGACCACAGCAGCCTAGTTTTGCCAACAATGGCGCCCATCCAGTAAACCCAAACTTCGGCTCTCCTCAGAGTTTGGTGGTTACCAAAAGCAGCATCGCCCCTGCGCTCAAGCAGATGGCCCATGTGATGGCGTTTGGCGTGACCAACCTTGAGATAAGTAGAGCCCAAACTTCCCTCACCTCCAGCCGGTGTATCCAGCGGGCGCTCAAGTGCCTCCAATGCAGGGCGCGCCTGTGGTGCCACAGCCGGTTGCCATGGCCGCCCCTGCGCAGAGCGTGGGTAATAACGCCATGCAGCGTCAGTTTGGGCCTAATGCGGCGGCGCCAGCGGGTAACGGCGGCGGCATGTCAGCAGCCAGCGTCTTAAACGGCGCCCCTGTTAACAACGCGCCTACGCAAAATCGCGGTAACGACGAAGTTCCGTTCTAGTAAGGAGGCTGGCCAAAATGCGGTTTTCACGTTTTGGCCTGCTTTTCGACTCGAAGCGGGCCTTTTGTAAGATCACCAACATCAACTCCAGAAAGGGCATCCCTACAGAGGCGCAACTTACGCTCTTACTGGGCGTCGAGAGCTCAGCTGCTGCTTTTGTGCGCTTGCGTAGCCTTTATCAGTCGTATGTGAGCACACACCCTGAAGACATCGGCAGTGCGCTGTGCTTTAAGTCTTCTGCGCAGAACTTGGCTTACAGCAGCGCGTTTAGCCCTATGGACAATGAGGTAAGCCGCCTTATCTCCACACAAGAGATCTGCGACTTCTTAGGGCTGTCTTATCGCACCATCTTCAACATCATGAAGAACGATCCCAACTTCCCTAAGCCATTACCGCAGAAGATAGGCAACCGCTTTCTCTTTGATCGCGCTGATATCGAGGTTTGGGCGTTAAATCAAAAGAGCACCAAAACGCCTGTTGCTAGTGATGCTAACGCCTCAGTAGAAGCCTCAGCAGACGCCGCCCCAGCGGCCAATTAACCGGCAGGAGGATACATGCCAACTTACTATCAGCAGGCCGTGTCTTCTTTTGAGCCTGTGGCTATATGCCGCCTGTTCCCGTTCAGCTTTGGCTGTGTCGTTAAGTACTTGTTTAGAGCCCCGTTTAAGGGTGACGAAGTCAGCGACCTGCAAAAGGCGCTTGACTACCTCGAGCACGTCAAGAGAGAGATTAATGAGCAGGTGGTCTCAGAGGAGCAGCTGTGCCAATGCGTTGAGCGGGCTCATGAGCTGATCCGCGTGTGCTCGAATCAGCAGCTACGGGACTTCCTTGCAGCGTACCAGAACTATGAGCTACGGGTGGCGTTAGAGGAGTTGCACGCCAGCATTACGGCGCGGCTGCGTAACCTGAATGCCGCCAAACAGTAACCAGCAGGGGCGCTGTGTTGGCGCCCTGTCTTAAGGAGGGTCGCATGACCGAACTTACTACCTTTCACTACCACGATGCTGCTGTAAGAACGCAGCGTGATGACAGTGGCGAGCCGCTGTTTTGCCTTGCTGATGTGTGCAAGGTGTTGGAGCTGACCAACCCTAGCGTCGTGGCTTGCCAAATCAGAGAGGAGTTTGGATGCCCTAAGTTAAACTTAGCCCATCTAACTGACGCTTTGGACCGTGATCAGGAGGCCACTTTCCTCACAGAACCTCAGCTGTACTTCGTGATGATGCGTTCCCGTTCTGAGCAGGCTAAGCCATTCCGTCAGTGGGTTGTATCGGAGGTGTTGCCAGCAATCCGTAAGACAGGTCGCTATGAGGTTACGTCATCTGGCTCTAAGATGCCTATGGATGAGCTACAGGGCTTCTTAGGCGTTATCAAGACGGTGTTGGACAAGGCGGTAAAGGCGGAGACAGGTAAGAGTGCCTTAGCCCTTGCAGGCGTGCAGTTAGTCGCACCAACTCAAGCCCGCTTGCTCACACCAACAGAACTCGGGCGCCCTTTGGGTCTGTCAGCAGTGGCGGTAAACAAGAAGCTTGAGGCTATGGGCTATCAAGTAAGGACTAACAACGGCTGGGAATTAACGGCCTCGGGCAAACAAGCGGGCGGCGTGTACTTAGACGTAGGCAAGAAGCACAACAACGGCACGCCAATTCGTCAACTTAAGTGGCCTGCTAACATTTTCTAGGAGAAGCAAATGACAGAACTTGTCTCACAAAACAAGCCTCAGATTGAGGTGCAAGCGCGTGACGGCGTGGCCGTTACTACCTCCCGCAACATCGCGGCCGTGTTTGATAAGAACCACAAGGACGTAATGCGCGATATCCGCAACATCATTGCGGCCAATACTGACGCGGATTTTAATCGGCGCAATTTTGCGCCGGTTGATTACACCGACGCAAAAGGTCGTACTTATCAGGAATTCCTGTTAACACGTGACGGCGCCATGATGCTGATTATGAGTTACACCGGCCCTAAGGCTATGGCCCTTAAGACTGCTTACATCAAGCGCTTCAATGAGATGGAACAGCAGCTTATGGCTATGCAGGGCGGTATCTTACAGCCACAACAGGCCCCTAAGACACAGCCTGCACCGGCCGCCATTCCTTTAACGGAGTCCTTAGAGGCCGCCTCTATTGTCCTTAAAGCCGCTGATATCACGGGCAACCAATTGGCTTTAGCCTTAGATAAGGCATACAGGGCTAAGACCGGCGAAAGCGCTTTAGCCCTTACTGGTGTGCAATTAGAGGCGCCTACACAAACGCACCTGCTTACACCTACAGACCTCGGCAAGTCGTTAGGGCTGTCAGCAGTGGCTGTTAATAAGAAGCTGGCAGCCATGGGCTATCAGACCAAAAATGATAATGGCTGGGAACTGACAGCAAAGGGGATTGAGGCCGGTGGTGTGTTTCTCGATACTAACAAGCGCCACAGCAACGGCACGCCAATTCGTCAGCTTAAGTGGCCAGCCGCTGTCGCAGGGCAACTTTAGGTTTAGGGGACGGAGGGGAGCAAATGACTGAGCTTACTACCTTTCACTACCACGACGCTGCTGTAAGAACGCAGCGTGATGACAGTGGTGAGCCGCTGTTCTGTGCAAACGATGTGTGTGGAGCCTTAGGCTATCTCAACCCACGCGACGCCGTGCGCCAACATGTTCACTTAGAGGATGTCGTAAAACGCGACACCCTTACTGCAGGTGGCAAACAAGAGCTTACTTACGTTAACGAATCTGGTCTTTACGCTCTGATCTTCGGCTCAAAACTCGAAGGCGCTAAGGACTTTAAGCGGTGGGTAACTTCAGAGGTGTTACCTGCAATCCGTAAGACAGGTCGCTATGAGGTTACGTCATCTGGCTCTAAGATGCCTATGGATGAGCTACAGGGCTTCTTAGGCGTTATCAAGACGGTGTTGGCGGGAGGTCGTTATGTCTAATGATTTAATCCCTTTTAAATTCCACAACGTGGAGTTGCGGGCTCTGTTTGATGAAATAGACGGGCCGCTGTTTAATGCCAACGACGTTTGCGTAGCCTTAGGTTACGCCAACCCATGGGACGCTTTGCGTAAGCATGTCGATAATGATGACCTAGCAAAACGCGAGGTCATCGACAGCAAAGGTCGCACACAGCAAGCCAATTTCGTTACGGAGCCAGGGCTTTACGCCCTTATCTTTAGCTCTAAGTTAGAGGGCGCCAAAGAGTTTAAGAATTGGGTAACTTCAGAGGTGTTGCCTAGCATCCGTAAGACAGGACGTTATGAGCTGAATGCGGTTGTGCAGTCACAATCTCCAGAACCTGCACAACTAACACGTGGTCAGCTTGACGTGTACTCCTTTGTGTTGGAGAAGGTGGGCATTGAGGGCAACCAGTTAGCCCTTGCTTTAGACAAGGTGGTAAAGAGCGAAACCGGCAAGAGCGCTTTAGCGCTTGCAGGCGTGCACTTAGAGGCGCCTACACAAACGCACCTGCTTACGCCTACAGACCTCGGTAAGTCGTTAGGGCTGTCAGCAGTGGCTGTTAATAAGAAGCTGGCAGCCATGGGCTATCAGACCAAAACCGATAACGGCTGGGAACTGACAGCAAAAGGGATTGAGGCCGGTGGCGTATTTCTCGATACTAACAAGCGCCATAGCAACGGTACGCCAATTCGTCAGCTTAAGTGGCCAGCTAACATCGCAAGTCAACTGAGCACCTAATCTCTACAGTGGCGGTGTGCAGCTGGTGGAGCAGACTCAGACTAACCATGACTAGAGGGAGCAAATGACTGAGCTTGTATTACCAAACCCAACTCAGGTTGAGGTGCTAGAGCATGACGGTGTGGCAGTGACCACCTCGCGCAACATCGCGGCGGTGTTTGAAAAGCGCCATGACGTAGTGTTACGTGATATCCGCAACATCATTGCGGCCAATACTGACGCTGATTTTAATCTCCACAATTTTGTGGAGGTTGATTACACCGACGCAAAAGGCCGTACTTATCAGGAATACCTGTTAACCCGTGACGGCGCCATGATGCTGATCATGAGTTACACCGGCCCTAAGGCCATGGCCCTTAAGACTGCTTACATCAAGCGCTTCAATGAGATGGAGCTGCAGCTTATGGCTATGCAGGGCACCATCTTACAGCCTCAAACAGACCCAGCCGCCATTCCGCTCAAAGACCTGTTAGAGGTTACGAAGATTGTGCTCGAGCCAGCCGGTATTGAGGGCAATCAACTGACCTTAGCTTTAGACAAGGTCGTGAAGAGCGAAACCGGTAAGAGCGCCTTAGCTCTTGCAGGCGTACAGCTAATCGCATCAACTCAAGAGCAGCTGCTTAATCCTACTCAGTTAGGCAAAGAGCTCGGTCTTAGCGCAAAGGCTGTAAACAAGAAGCTAGAGGCCAAAGGGCTGCTGGTAAAGGCTAATGACGGCTGGGAGCTGACAGAGACGGGCAAAGGCCTTGGCGCGGTCTATTTGGACGTAGGCAAGCGCCACAGTAACGGCACGCCAATTAGGCAGATTAAGTGGCCAGCCGCTGTCGTCAGTCAGCTGAGCGTCTAATCTCCACAGTGGCGGTGTGCGTTACAGCGTATGCCGCCATTTTTGTCTTTACAGCACAATCATGACTATCACAGACCGCTGGTATCAAACCGAAGCCCTGCAAGCCTTTGCTGACTTTGTCAGCAGCCATCCTGCAGGCAAAAATCCGCTCATAGTGATGCCCACTGGCACCGGCAAAAGCGTTGTCATCGCCCGTATCATCCAGTGGGTACGACAATGGGACAGTAACCGCGTGCTAGTGCTAACGCATATCGGAGAGCTGGTAAAGCAGAACGCACGCAAGCTGCAGGAGGTGTGGCCAGAAGCAGACATCGGTGTATGCTCGGCCTCCTTAGGCCAAAAGAACACAGAGCACGACGTGGTGTTTGCCACCGTGCAAACAGTCGCATCCATGCTTAAGCGTAATGCCACAGCATTGGGCCGCCGTTGTCTGGTCATAATTGATGAGTGCCACCTGCTCTCAGCAGACAGCACCTCACAATACCGTACCGTGTTGCGGCTGTTACGTGAACAATGCCCCCAGATGCGGGTATGCGGCCTAAGCGCCACGCCCTATCGGACTAAGGACGGCCTGCTAACACAACAAAAAGACCCCATCTTTACAGACATCGCTTACGACCTCACCACGAAGTTTACGGAGCTCATTTCACAGGGCTATCTTGCGCCACTGGTCACACCGCCCGTGCCTGTCAGCATTAACCTGCAAGGCGTGCACTTGCGCGGAGGTGACTTTAAGGATGATGAGCTACAGCAGGCGGTGGGTAATGAGAAGCTGTTACAGCAAGCCTGTCGTATCATGGCGCTCGAGGGGAAAGAGCGTAAGGCGTGGCTTGTGTTTGTTAGCGGCATCGCTAACGCCCAGAAAGTCACAGCCATGCTCCAGCAGCTGGGCATAGCCGCTTGTGACGTCAATAGCGCGCACAGCGGCGCAGAGAATGATCAGGCTATAGCAGACTTTCGTGCAGGTAAGCTGCGCTGTCTGGTCTCTGCTAATCAGCTCACCACCGGTTTTGACGTGCCACAGGTCGACTTAATCGGCATGTTGCGGCCCACCATGTCTACCAGTCTGCACACGCAGATGCTGGGACGCGGTACCCGCCCCGCCGCTGGCAAGAGCGATTGTTTGGTATTGGACTTTGCGCAGAACGTGGCGCGCTTGGGGCCTATCAACCGGCCAGTGCTACCAGTCGCCTCACCGCGCCTGCGCTTGCTTGATGACATGGAGGAGCGGCCGCAAACGAAGCGTTGTGGTGGCTGTAAGCGCGCCATACCAATCAACACGCGCATTTGTCCGTATTGCGGTTACCAGAGCCCACAAGACCTCGACGTAAAAGACCTATCACAGGCAGAGGTGATTTCATACACGCAATCACGCCAGCTGGTAAAGGGCTCTTCACTGGGGCAGGTGCGCAGCATGATCGTGGGGCCGCATAAAGCAGCATCAGGACGCTCTTGCCTCAGAGTAGGCATCGATGCCATTTCGGCGCGCGGGAAGTTTAGAGAGTGGTTTTACTTTTGCTTTGATGTGGATAAGAAGCTGACTACGGTGCGCGATAACGCTAACCTGCTATGGCGTAACCTCGGGGGTGCATTCCCGCCGCCGCAGAGTACGGAGGAAGCCGTAAGGCGGTCACAGGAGCTGAAGGCGCCAAAGGAGGTAGAGGTGTTGCGCAGTAATCGCAAGCGCCATTACGCGCAGCTGGTAGCAGCTTATTACTGAGGAGGGAAAGGCCGTAGCCTTGGAGGTTGCGGCCTTGGTGTGTGGCGGGCTGTCTAGGAAAAAGACAGCGGGAAGTTAGGCAGGTACTGGCGGGCGCAGGCGTTCACGTAGTCGCACCACTCAGTCATGAGCTGGCGGCGCTGCTCGAGATAGTCGTAACGCTGATAGGCGCGCTGCATTTGCGTCTCCACACGGTGCGCTAAGCACATCTCAGCAGCAGCAAAGTCAGCGTTGTGCTCAGCAAAGTAAGAGCGCGCTAAGCTGCGTACACCATGCGGGCAAATTTGCGGCAAGATGCCTACAGTCCTAAACAGCTCAACAAAGAAGTTGCGGCTCATGTGTTTGGACTGATCCCACGCATGTGGCAGCACAAAGATTGAGTCTTTATGGTCGCGTAAAGCCTGCAGAACAGTCTCCAAAGACTCTGTAAGCGGTAGTCTGTGACTTACGCCCATTTTCATGAGCGTCCCAGGCAAGCACATGCAGCGCTCTTCGCTGTCAATAAAATCCCATTGCAGGCTTACAACTTCGCTAGTACGCAGTAGGGTGTAAAAAAGCAGCGCAAAGACAGGGGCTCTGGCCTCGTTGTGAGGCGTAAGTGGAGTCTGTGCTATGGTCTTGAAGAGCTCGGGTAGCTGGTCAGGCGTTATGGAGCGGCGGTGTTCAGAGACGCGAGCGGGGAGAGCCGCCTGCATAAACTGTAAGCGCGGCGTTTCTATGAGCCCCCATGACAAAGCATGGCGCTCAGCACACGCCACAAGACTAACCGCCTTTTCTGCAACAGATGGGCGCCCCTCGTTAATCAGCTTCACTAGCGCGGCGCGCATTTGCTTGGCGGTAATGTCCTGTAACGGCTGGTCAGTAATATTGCCTAAAGCCGCGAAAACAGAGTTGTAGATAGCGACACTGCGGGCTCTAAGCTTGCGGGTGTTGAGCCACTCTTGAAAGGCCTGCTTGAGCGTAATGTTCTCAACACCATGGCCGTCTGCTTGACCCCAGTCGTTTAGAACAGTCTCAGCTTGCTGGCGTGCTGTGGCTAACGTTATCTCGGGGTAGTCGCCCAGCGTCTTGGTGAACGTTTGCCCACCAATCATCTTGCGTACCACCCATACCCGCCGCTCAGACGGGGTGACGCGGAGATAAAGACCTTCACCATCAGAGAGAAAATACGGCTTAGGTTTGATCTTAGCCTTCCTGATGGCCACGTCTGTGAGTCTAGTCTGCGCTGTACTCATAAGAGGCACCTCCTGCAGTAGCGTAGTCGGTGCCTTTATAATAGGTTTGATTCAGATTTTGATCAACCCCCGTTGCTTGCAAAAGTGTGTTTTCATCACTTTATGGTATAAAAGACCTGCAACAATGTGTAAAACGCGGTAAAAATGCGGCTTTGTTGCAGTGAAGCAAAACAGCGTTGGTTGGTGATTGGCTTGTTTTTCAGTCCGATAAACTGCTAAAACGCACCCTCTCAATATGCACGGTTAAGAAGGTGATCTCATCACGGGAGATCTCATGGCCAAAGCGCTGCTTGACGTACATACCGATGCGCTTGACGCAATTGTAGGACACAGGGTAGTGCTTCTTGATCTCGTCAAAGAGAAAGTCGGCACATGGTGGCAGGTCTTGCTTGAGGAGCAGGCGGTGGGCAAAGAACTTGAGGTGGGTGATAAAGCGGGTGTAATCGAGGCTGTGGTTATCAGGACTGATACCAAGCTGGGTGTTGACAATTGAGAGGATGTCGGCAATGAGGCGCGTGACCTCCATGGTCTTGGGCATGTTCTCATCTAAGGCTGCATTTACTAAGTGCAGCGCAATAAAGCCTGCTTCATCCTCAGGTAAGTTCAGTCCCGTTTGCTGCTTAATCAGTGCTAAAGCCTGCGTGCCTAAGCTGTACTCCTCAGGATAGAACTGCTTAATCTCTTGCAGCAGCGCATTGACCACATGCTCGCCCTTAATGAGGCGTTGCAGCGAATAGAAGATGTGGTCAGCTAAGGCCAAGGTCAGGCTGTTACGAAAGGACAGGTGTAAGCGCTCACCTGCTTGCGTGACAAAGTCATGGCAGATCTGGTACAGCTGTGGAGGTACGTCACCTAAATCAGTAGGGGCAGCTTGAGCAGAAGCTAATGCACCTACAGTATTGGCAGGCGTTGCCTGTGGATGTGGGGCACTAACCTCATCCGCGAGGGTAAAGATCTTTTCAATCTTGCTGGTGTCGACCGGCTGGCCAGGTTTAACCTGAAAGCCGAGGCCTTTGCCCATGACCACTTTTTCGAGGCCATCATCGTCTTTGACGATGACCACGTTGTTGTTAAGCATTTTTAAGATGTGCATGTGCTGCTCTTAGGGTAGAAGTGAGGTGCAAGTACCATATCTGCCAGAAAACAGTCCTGACCATGAGGCGTTATGGTCGTATAACCAGACGTCGGCCTTGCCACTGTGGGGAGCGTGGCCACCAATGGTAGTGAGACTACCTTTGGTAGCGAGACCACCATTGGTTGCGTGTCCTTGCGGCTTTGCTGCTGTGGCCATGAGATGCAAATCGCGTGGTCAAAAGCAGCCTGACACAGGGTGGACATTGTGTTCTGTGAGCAAGATTGTACTCTGCTTTGTCACTTTGCCATAGAGCACTGTTTTGCCAAGATGGGCTTAGTTCAGCACGATCTCGGGATGCTTTTCCTGAAAGCCGTGGGCGGCACCAATGAGATTAGCGCCATTTCTAAAGGTGCAAGCCACGATCTCTGGTTCGGTTAAGGCCAAAGAGCTAGGTTGCAATGGATACTCGGAGGTAAAGCACTCATGGGTACCATCACGGCAAGCCTCAATTAAAGCAGGCTGCGCACTGATACCACCGCCAATAGCAATACGCTCGCAGTCAAGCACCGAGCACAGGCTAAAGATCATGCGCCCCGTAGTGCGACCAAAGCGCTTTAAGGCACGTAAGGCTGGCTCTTCTTGAGCCGCAACCTTGGCAAAGAACTCGATGCCGTTCATTGGCAGGTCAAAGCCAGTCTCCATACTAAGGTGGTAAGGTAAGCCATACTCTTCGGCGGCAAAGGTCAAAAGACCAGTGCTGGACACCCACATGGAGCCGAAGCTTTGCAACTCCAGATGCTCTTCTAAGATATTACGCAAGAAGAAGCTGAGCTCACCTGCTGCGCCCGTAGGGCCAGAGAAGAGCTGGGAGTTAACCACAATACCACCGCCCAAGCCGGTACCTAAGACTAAAACCACGCCTGAGGATATGCCTTTTAGCGCACCACTCCACATCTCGGCACGGCAGGCTGCTTTAGCGTCGTTTTCCAGCACTACAGGTAAGCCCAAGATTTCCTCAAGCTCAGGGCCCACCGCACGGTTGGCGTTGTAGTTTAAGTAGCCGCCGGAGTAGCAATAGCCACGCTTGCTATCATTGCGCCCTGGCAGGCTGAGAGCAATACCTTGAATCTTCTCGGTGGCAGCAAACTTCTCGTAAATGCTCTTGATGGTAGAGCTGAAGCTCGCAAAAGAGTCATGAGGTGTTGGGACGCTGCCTTCTTGGGTGAGGTTAGCGTTTTTGTCGACTAAACCGAATTTGAGGGCGGTACCACCGGCATCGAAGCATAACAAAGACATGGCAACAATCTCTTGCAGGCAGTTAAGGCTCAAGTGTGCGCTGTGGTTATGAGCACTCTTATCAAGGGCATTAACGCCAGAGGCACAGAAATAGTGGTAAGAACTACCAGCAGCCGTAGCGTCTTTGCTTGCGGTTATCCGTAAGCGCAGTGCCACTACGGCAGACTGGTAGTGAGACAAGGTAGTTTTATCTACGCTCGTTGGTGTTAGATTGCAGGAAGGTGTGATCCCTTGTCAGCGGCGCAGACCGTTAAGCTTGGTAGTGCTCGGTCAGCACGGCACCATGGCTGGCAATGACGCTCTTGTACCAGTCGAAGCTGTCCTTGAGCTTGCGCTCTAAGGTGCCTTTGCCCTCATCATCGCGATCAACGTAAATATAGCCGTAGCGCTTGGACATCTGCGCCTCAGAGGCACTGACGAGATCGATTGGACCCCACGAGGTATAGCCCATGATCTCGACGCCGTCCTTTAAGGCTTCACCCACTTGGTACAGGTGGTCATTTAAGTAGGCAATGCGGTAGGTATCGTGAATCTTACCGCACCATAAGCCTCAGCTAAGTGCAGTGGCATCTCATAGTGGGAGAGGGTGACAAGAGGAGTGATGCCCCACTTCTCGAGCTCGTCGAGCACCTTGTCGTAGAAAGCTAAGCCTGCCTCATTTGGGGTGTTCTCATCGCCCTGTGGGAAGATACGGCTCCACGCAATAGAGAAGCGTAAGCACTTAAAGCCCATCTTGGCAAAGAGCTCGATGTCTTGTGTGTAGGTGTGGTAGAAGTCAATGGCGAGGTCTTTGATGTTGAAGTCGCTAGGGGGACGCGGCACGATAGGGCCAAAGACACCTTGAGGTAAGACGTCGGAGGTGGAGAGGCCCTTACCATCGGCAAGATAGGATCCTTCGCATTGGTTGGCAGCGATAGCACCGCCAAAGAGGAAATTGTCTGGGAACGAAACGGACATGGTTTAAGGTCTCTTCAGATAAAGGCCACTTACACGTTGTTGCCTGCATGATCTACTGCGGCACAGCACGTTAGAGTTGGCTAAAGGAATAGGGCGGGGCAGCATTTAGCCAATGCTAAAAGCTCTGCCCCCGCAAGCTAGCGTCACGGGTCTCAAGGCGCATCTCAGTTGTGCTGAGCTCAGCACAGCCTCTGCCCTTGCCGCTCTCTTTGCTCCTGATGAGGTATGAGAGGAGCAGGGGTGAGCACAGTAAGGACAAAGGCTGCTGTCTGCTTTGTGCTGTGCTACTGCTGTGAATATGAGCCAGCACTTGCGGTAGTGAGGAAGCTCAGCATCAGCTTAGGGCCTTGTTAACGTTAGCTGTTAGTGGAGAATCTGGGGAGTGCTTATGGTAGGTTTTACCGGAAGTGTTAACCCTAAGGGATGCCTGTCAAATGGCATGCCTCACCTCAAGATAAGCAGCGGTTTTGCCGCCTTTATCTCTAAGAGAGACCCTGCCTATGCAGTGCTACTTACAAGGGGGTAACACTTTTGGTTAATTGATTGCTGTAAAAGGGAGTGACTGTCTTTGTTGCGTTGCTGTTGGTTAGAGGCTTAGACCTTCTTTACGTTGTCGAGCATCTTCTGATCAAAGCCGACAATAAAGGTGACAACTGCTGATGCAATAAAGGCCACGCCAGCACCGATAATGGAACCCCACAGCGTCATGTCGATCTCGCCGCTTGGCGGGATCAATTGCGGAAACATCAGAATAGATGGCAGGGCAAAGGAGTAAGTCATAGTGCCAAAGAAGCCCACAATCGCACTGCCGACCGCACCGCAAACACAGGCGATGATAAAAGGACGACGCAACGGTAAGTTGATGCCATAGACCGATGGCTCGGTAATACCACACAGAGCAGAGACACAGGCAGGGCCACATAAGGACTTGACGCGAGTGCTTTTCACGCGCAAGAGCACGCCAATAACGGCACCGCCTTGCGCTAATACTGGTGCAATCACTAATGGCAGAATAAAGTCAGCACCAGACATGGACAGGTTGTTAATAGCAAGTGGCATCACGCCCCAGTGCAGACCAAAGATCACGATGCATTGCCAGAGCGCACCAATGATGACACCAGCGGTTACAGGGCTAAACTCGTAGGCGGTGGCAATGCCTGAAGCTAACAGTGTGGCCAGCCATGTGGACACAGGGCCGATGACAAGGAAGGTCACCGAGACAGTGATGACTAAGCAGCATAATGGCGTGGCAAAGAAGCTAATGAGTGGCGAAATAACCTTGTTGCAGACCTTTTCAACTAAGGACGCCATGTAAGCGGCAAGGATGATCGGAATCACCGACGAGGCGTAGTTAAAGAAGATGACAGGGATGCCTAAGAAGGTGTACTCCGTGCCGCTTTGCATCTGCATAAAGGCGGCGGTAATGGTTGGGTGCACTAAAGCGCCACCAATGGCCATTGTGGTAAACGGGTTGGCGCCAAAGATCTTGCCTGCGGTAAAGCCTAAAGCCAGAGGGAAGAAGTAGAACAAGGCGTCAGAGGCGGCATTAAGGATGATGTAAGTACCGCCTTGGGTATCAAAGAGGCTAAAGGCAACGCCTAAGGCTAAGAGGCCCTTGAGCACACCGCTGGCGGCTAACATACCCAGAATAGGCACAAAGATACCGGAGATCAGGGCAATGGCGCGATCGAGCAGTTTTTCTGGCTTGGCAGGAGCGGCCTCCGCAGCGCCTTGCTCTGCCTCGCTTTTCTCGGTCTCGGCTGGTTCTGCTTTGGCATCAGGCGCAGCCTTGTCAGCATCAGCAGCGTCAGTGGTAGCTGGCTTTTGCGCCGCGATATGGTTTTGCACCGCCTCTTGGGCACTCTGCAGCGCTAAGTTTAAGAGACCTGCAAGCTCACTTAAATCCTCTGAGGACAGCAACTGGACTTCTTGCTGGTCAGAGAAGACACTGCTGATGCCTTGCTCTTGGCGCAGGCGCTCAAAGTTGACGAGAGTATCGTCTTTTACAGTGATACGTAAGCGAGTAACGCAAGAGGTTACCTTGAGGATATTGGCGCAGCCTCCGAGCAGAGGTATGAGCCGTAAGGTGTCGGCGTGTGTTTCCATGGAGGTGTACTCCCGTGTACTCTGAGCAAAAGCCAAAACAAAAAGACCTGATTCCACTGAACCCAGCATAGGAGTCAAGTGAAATCAGGTCTTGCCAGAAAACTGTAACAATCCTGTTAAGAATCAAGGTACTGCAGGGACAAAAAAACCTGCCGCAACCACCGATAGAGACACTACCAATGATCACAAAGCAGGTCATGCGTGGCACTGACACCACTAACATTCTTTTACAAGTCTTACTTGCAGCTTTGATTTGCATGGCATTTTGTCATGCGCAGATGGTGGTCACAAGAGCAGTGATGTGCTTTTGTGATATTGCTCATGTTCTCCAAAATAAGGCTATAAAGCCCATAAGATTGCGGTTTACGCGCTTGTTAGAATGGGCTTATATGGTAGCAGTAGCTTGCCTTTAGACACC
>CASEBB010000136.1 GCA_949286015.1 uncultured Succinivibrionaceae bacterium
GATGTGTGTACGCTGTGCTTGGCTAAAGCCCCAATACTAAATGTCGGCTAACCCCACTCTTACGAGTGGGGCATGCGCCGACAACTCTAGGTCAAGAGGTAGCTTCTGCCCAGCTGCAAGGTACTTAGGCACGTCATACTGCCACCACTGCAGCTCTAACAAATCGCTAATTTGCTCGTCCGTAAAGCGATAGCCTTTGATGATACGCTCGCTATTTTTGCCGCCTCCGGCTCCCGCGACAATGGCATATGGGGGCACATCTTGGGTAATGATACTGCCAGCCCCAATCACCGCGCCATCGCCAATCTTCACGTCACCTACGATCAGCACATGCGCGCCGATCCAGACGTCGTTGCCAATGGTGGCATTATTGACAATTTCGCCCCGCTCCCGCTCCACCGCAGTAATACGGTTAATCGGCCCCGTATGAAAGGCAAAAGCTGTGGAATGGCACACCGCATTAGACATGGTGGCACAGTGGATATCATGGATACCGAGGCCACACTCGACGTAGTGCGCAATACAGCTATAGCGGCCAATGCTGCCTAAAACAAAGAGGCTATCGTGGCTAATGTAAGAGTAGGCATCAATGGAGAGGTGGGCCGCCAAAGTATTTCTCATGAGCGTGACCGGCCCGTTGTACTTGAGGTTGCGGGAAATTTGTACATCGGGATCGAGACGCAGGCCATACGCCAGTAGTTTTTGCCGCAAGATGGGGCCAAAGACCACCCCATTGCTTTGCGGATAGCGTATCTCTGCAGCTGCTGCGTCGGCAGTTTGTGGCTGGGACGGACGAGGGCGAAACATGGTCATACCCGACCTCCACGCACACGCACCTTAAGCCCTAATCCACGCCCCAGCACTTTGCCCGCTGCCCTACCAGCTGTTGCTGCGCGCAGCAGCGTCACGGCACTGCGCTTCGTACCAGCATCCTTTACCACAAAAGCAGAGGCAAACTGCGTTAAAAGCTGATAAATATGGTTCTTTATCGTAATCACGGGATGCACTAAAAAGGTGTGACCTAATTTGGTTCATCTGTTGAACAAAATGGTCACGATCCCTGATAGACACATGAAACAACCAATAAAACAGCTCTACTGAAGGATCACGGGCTGCTGACAGCTTCAGCCCCTGTGCCTTTTGCCCTTACATCTCTGGGCTCAACCCATCCAAGGAACTACACCCAGCATAAAGCAACACTTACCGTAAAGCAACTTACGTCAGATATAGCGGGCTTACTCTCAAGTACTCTCAAGAGATGGCAATGATTGGCGTAAACTCAAGCTTTCACGTGTGGTAATCACTACTGCTACTTACAGGGCAAATGCATCCTGCGTAAGCTCAGGACTGCTTGTAGCCCCAACCAGCCGTCCCTACCCAGCCTACTGCTCGTAGCCATGCTCAGCACGCTCCATTGGGGTAGAGACTCGCCTCATGGAGACACTATTGCCGTGGCGCAGGCGCAGCGTCACTGGCACTGTCCTTTGCAGCCCCGCTGGCGTCCGCACTAACCTCGCTCTTCTCGGAACTGTCTAACGATAGCTCTAAGCCCTCCTGCTCTTGCTCTAAGGCCGCTGTCGCCGCTGCCGTCACGCTATTAGCCGTGGCTACTGGCTGTACCTTACTGCCTCCTACACTGGCATCAGTCGAGAGATAGGAATCATGAGAACGGGCGGCTACTAAGAGTAGGCTATCCCCTACGGTGATGGCGCCTAAGTTCCGTAAGCGCTGTGCCAGCTCTGGTAGGTCTCTTATCCCCTTACGCGAGAGCATCACCGAGTCCCCTGCGAGCACGCACTGCTCTAAGTGCTCCCTACCGTCCCGCACCACTAAGCGCCGATCGTACACCGTAAGAGCATAGGCATTACGGTAGCGATACGTGCACACCACCGGTGAGGCACCTGCATCAATGGCTCTACTTACCGGTGCCACCATCTGCTCCATGCCAATGTAGGCATTAAGGTAAGGCATGGCTAAGCCTAAGCAAAAGACAAAACCTAAAGTAGCCACTCCCGTTAAGGCTACCGCAAAGAGAAAGAGGCGGCTTAACAAAAAGATGAGCGCCATTAAGCTAAAAAAGGCCAGCACACCAAAAGCCACGCCAATGAGTGGGTCTTGTAGCTGCGGTACCTTGCCATAAAAGACAAAGTACGCCCCTAAAAGCGCAACATAAGCCACGAGAGGTAAGAGCAGGGAGAGAGTGAGCAGCAATGGTAAGCGCACGCGGTCAGAGCGCATATTAAGCCCTGCTAAGAGCTTACCGCTCTCCACAATCTCTAACCCCCAGTGCAGGCCTAAGCGCGAGGTGTGCTTGGCTTGACGCTTTGAGGCACGCCAGCCTTGCTCAGTGCTGTTATCCTCTTGCAGGGCCTTGACGTACTTATCATTGAGGTTAATCGCATTGGCGCTGTGCTCTTTTGTCTCTTTATTAACCTCCTGCGGGGCGAGACGCTGCAGCACCTCAGCACTTGGAGTTGCAGCTGTGCCTTGCACTGTAGCAGCTTCTTGCTCGGCGTGACGGGTGCTGTCCATAGCCGCGATATCGGCGGCAGTCACCTCTGGCAGGCTATAGCTGTCTGCGGCTAAATGAAAAGACGAGCCTGTCCCCACAGCTTGCACGCGATGTGGTGCAGCACTGTCCTGAGCAGCAGCACTACTCGGCGCAGCAAAGTTAGCCTGTACCGTGTGCATCTGGGTACTCTCACCTGCGCTCACAGCAGGCGTAGCTGTGGCTGCTGCCGCTGCTGATGCCGTTACAGCGTTTGCGGCAGAAGCATCAGGGGACATGGTCGCAACGTCGTGTGCCGTCTTTGCGGCGTGAGCATGAGCATTAGCTTGGGCGTGGGTTTGGGCGTGAGCATTAAGCGCCGCTTGCTCTTGCTCGTGATACCACAGGGACGCTGGCACCAGTAAAAAGTCGTTTTCTAAGCTCAGGTCGATCTGACGGCGGTGCGCATGCCACTGCCGATAAGAGAGCACCACGTAATAAAACAGCGGTGGTACTGCCGGTAAAAAGTACATCTCCAGCTTAGACGAGGGAATTGAGACCACGACCAAGACCGCCAGCACAAAAAACAGCGTCGCCTGCAAGCCCAGCGTCAGTACCTGTGGCTGCTCCTCTGCTGTCTTGGTGGCCTTGACGCTGGCGGTGGCAGCAGTGGTAACGCTAGTAGCGGCTGCTATCTTGGTTTGTGGGTGGCGTAAACGCCATGCCACAGTAAGCTGATAGCCCATAAAGAACAGCGCGCTTAAGCCTAGGGGCAGGGTCAGCACTGGGTAGTAGCTTAAGTAGTAATAAAACGGCTCAGGATGGCCCAAATTACCCGCTAGGCGCGCCGCACTCTGGGTAATAAAGAGGTTTTCAAGGTAGTCCCGTCCACCCTCTACATAGACCGCTCCTGCCCACAGCGCACAGCACAGCAGGATGAGCAAAAAGTAGTACGGGCGAAACACCCGAAAAAAGCGCTTGAGGTCGTGGTTATAGGCCAGCACCATTATGAGCGCCACAAGGGGCATGAGCAGCGCGTAAGGGCCCTTGATAAAGATGCCTAAGAACAGGCACAGCGGAATGGAGAGATTGCCGTATTTAACGGCGTAAGCGGTAGAGCTGGAAGTAGTGCTGCTGGCGCTGGTAGTGGTGGATGTGGCTTTACTGCGGCTGGTAAGTTTGTCTTGAGTACGGATGAGGCTATAGCGCTTAATGATTTTGCAGTAAGCCCAGAGCATTGCTGCCGTAAAGAGCATGTCCATACGGCCAACGAGGGCACAGACGTCGACAAAGAGCAGTGAGCTCATGCCTAAGATAAGCAGCAAGCGCTCTTGATGGCGAAAGACGGAGCCAAAGGTGTGATCCATTAGCACCATGGTAAACAGCCATGAGAGCACGGAGCACAGAAGCAGCCACGCCATAGCATTAATGCCAAAGAGCTTGAGGCCGATCATGCACAACCACAGGTAGAGGGGTGGCTTATCGGCGTAAGGGGCACCGTTATGATAGAAAGTGGAGTAGGCGCCGCGCTCTAAGGCGTCTTGGGCAATGCCTAAGTAGTTGAGCTCGTTTAAGAGGTTAAAGTCGCGCAGCAAGATAGCTGGCACAAAGGCGCCCAGAACCACGAGAAAAACGAGCAGGTATATCTGATTAGATCTCATAACAAGCTCAAGTACCCAGACAGATCGGTCTCATGGGGCAGCATGGACGCAGACGAACAACAGCTACGGAAGAGTGGTGGGAGTAAGGGGAGTGACGTGATTAACCCCAAAAGCACCACCTACACGCTGCGCATAGGGATGAGCTGAAGCTCACTTAGAATCAGTGTGCCGTGCGTGCGGTGCTGTTGCTGATACCTACGTAGTCACAGGAGTGAGGTCGCTTTGTTGGGCGTGGCAGGAGTGGCAGGAGTGGCAGTGGTGGAAAGAGTGGCGGGAGTGAGTTCAGAGTAACCTCTTATGAGCAGCGGTGTGGCCAAAACGAGTGTTGAGCAGAGCGGTGCGACCCACTTCACCACAAGGCTACAGCTGCCCCTGCTCGGTTTTATCTGACGCCAGCTGCATCTCGGACTGCGTTTGTGGCGCGGTAGCGCTGGTGCTGGCGGTGATAGTGGTATTGGTGCTGGTTACAGCTGGCGCAACGGTGGCTGCTTTGGCCTTAAGGCTCTGCCGGTGCAGCATGATATTGCGCACGTAAGTGATGATGCCGCCCACCTGTCCCAAAATCAGCACGATATCGAGCCGGTAGATACCGTACACCTGCACCATTAAGGCCGCCAGCAAGCTGATATACCAAAAGGTTGGTGGCAGCAGTGATTGCTGCTGACGGTGCGAGACTACCAGCTGGTAGATAAAGCGAAACGTAAAAAGGAACTGACCGGCCATACCAAAAGCCAGCCACCCATAAGGGATAGCCTCGTCATTTAAGAAGATAGCGGCAAAGGCAGCTCCGTCACGCAGCTCCAAGATGAGCATGATCAGAGGCGCCGCAATAATCGCCAGTGACCCCAAAAGACCGATCTTGTGGAGTTGTCCTTTGAGCTTGAGGTTATAGACGTAGACGTAGAACGAGACCAATTGGCCTAAGAGAATGGCCAAATCTTCCCGCAGGTAGCCATAGAAGCTCATGGTAAGGGAGCCTAAGAGAGATAGCCACCAAAAGAGTGCGGGATTAACCACAGCGCGGGCACGCTCGGACATGATCCACTGTACCAGCATGCGCGCGGCAAAGGCCAGCTGCGCGATCAAACCGATAAGGGTATACCAGCTAATAATCGCCATGGCCCTGACTCCGCTCAGAAAAGAGAAACTGGAAGGGGGTTTACAGCACGTAGGGATGTGGTCTTGGGCTGGCTTGAGGCCAGCCCGCAACTGTAAAGCCGCCCTAATGATAGTGCATTAGACGGCACTTTGCCAATAAGAATTGCGGTTGGGCAGCGAAAAAAGGCCCAGAAGTGAAGTCCTGAGAATGTGAGGGGCGTGGCTTTGAGCGCGGCAAGCTGTTAAATGACGGCAGATGGGATGCGTGATGGCAAATACACACCTCGAGATGAATGGTGCAGGTGAGTCTAATCCTACTTATGACGGTGCACCAAGATGCCCCTAAAGCCCGTCATCGAAGGTGGTGGTGGTGGTGGTGGCTTCGCTCCAGATAGCGCTGCCGTTAGGCGCTTTGCTTACCGCCACTACAAACGAAAAAAGGCCCAGAACTGTTGTAGTCCTGAGCCTTTTTTCAGGGTATTTACTACCTTACGCCAGATGCGGCGCCGGAGTAAAAGGTACCACAGGGGCTATTACATCATGCCGCCCATGCCACCCATACCACCCATGCCGCCCATGCCAGCAGCGGCTGGAGCGTCGTCCTTCTTAGGAGCGTCAGCGATCATGCACTCGGTGGTGATCATGAGGCCAGCGATAGAAGCGGCGTACTGTAAAGCAGAACGGGTCACCTTGGTAGGATCAAGAATACCCATCTCGATCATGTCACCATAGGTCTCGGTAGCAGCGTTGTAGCCGTAGTTGCCCTTGCCAGAACGCACGTTGTTAGCAACCACCGATGGCTCCTCACCAGCGTTGGCCACGATCTGACGTAATGGGGCTTCCATAGCGCGTAAAGCGATCTTGAAGCCGACCTTTTGATCCTCGTTGTCAGCCTGCACCTTGTCAGCTAAAGCAGCAGCCACGCGAACTAAGGCGACGCCACCACCGGCGACCACACCCTCTTCCACAGCAGCGCGAGTAGCGTGCATAGCGTCCTCAACGCGGGCCTTCTTCTCCTTCATCTCGACTTCGGTAGCAGCACCGACCTTGATGACAGCCACGCCGCCAGCTAACTTAGCAACGCGCTCTTGGAGCTTCTCACGGTCGTAGTCAGAGGTGCTCTCAGCGATTTGCTTGCGGATTTGCTCCACACGCTCGGAGATGTCCTCGCTCTTGCCAGCGCCGTCGATGATGGTGGTGTTGTCTTTGGTGATCACAACACGCTTAGCCACACCTAAGTCATCTAAGGTGGTCTTGTCCAGCTCCATGCCTAACTCGGAGGAGATGACAGTACCGCCAGTTAAGATGGCGATGTCTTGTAACATGGCCTTACGACGGTCACCGAAGCCAGGGGACTTCACAGCAGCAACCTTAACCACGCCACGCATGTTGTTCACGACTAAGGTAGCTAAAGCCTCAGACTCAACATCCTCAGCGATGATCAGTAAGGACTTGCCAGACTTAGCCACACCCTCTAACACCGTTAAGATGTCACGGATGTTGGAGATCTTCTTGTCGCACAGCAGGATGTATGGGTTATCCAGCTCAACAGTAGCGGTGTCAGCCTTGTTGATGAAGTATGGGGAGAGGTAGCCACGGTCGAACTGCATGCCCTCGACGAGGTCTAACTGATCCTCTAAGCCCTGACCATCTTCAACAGTGATCACGCCATCACGGCCAACCTTCTCCATGGCCTCGGCAATTAAGTTACCGACGGTGGTATCGGAGTTAGCGGAGATGGTACCGACTTGAGCGATAGACTTGCTGTCCTTGCACTCGGTGGAGAGGGTCTTTAACTCCTCAACAGCGGCGGTCACGGCCTTGTCGATGCCGCGCTTTAAGTCCATTGGGTTCATGCCAGCGGCGACGGCCTTTAAACCCTCAACCACGATGGCCTGAGCTAACACGGTAGCGGTGGTGGTGCCATCACCGGCAGCGTCGTTGGCCTTGGAAGCGACTTCCTTAACCATCTGGGCGCCCATGTTCTGGAACTTACCCTCAAGCTCGATTTCCTTGGCAACAGTGACACCGTCCTTGGTGATCAGTGGAGCGCCATAGGCCTTGTCTAAGACGACGTTACGACCCTTTGGGCCTAAGGTCACCTTAACAGCGTTGGCGAGGACATTAACGCCCTCTAACATTTGCGTGCGAGCGTCGTTGCCAAAAAATACGTCTTTAGCAGCCATTTATTAAATCCCTTAGCCTGAACCCAAATCTTACTCTTCGACGACAGCCAGAATATCGCTCTCGGAGAGGATGAACACCTCTTCGCCGTCTAAGCGCTCCTTCTTGGTGCCGTAGCCTTCGTTGTAGACGACGGTGTCACCGACCTTAACGCTTAATGGAGCGGTTTGGCCATTGTCTAAAATACGGCCATTACCCACGGCCAGCACCTTACCGCGAGTCGACTTCTGAGCAGCAGAACCTAATAAAATACCACCAGCAGATTTGGTCTCAACCTCGAAAGGCTTAACGATCACGCGATCGTATAAAGGAATTAACTTCATGATAACAATGCGACAAAACAGCTTACTTGCCTAGGCTAGGAGGCTAGCGCAGGAAGTAAGACACAAAACAGAGTACGGCAGTCAGCTTGCTTCAGGACCCTTACTCGCCGAGCTTAGGTTCATATAAGGGCCCCCGCCCCCACGCTAAAGCAAGCAGCCCCAGCCGCGCGCTGGGTTACTGCGGCACTAAACTTTGCCAAAAGGTGCACGCCAAAGCTTCCTCTGAAGCAGGCTTCAGAGGTGTGCACACGCATGCTGCAAGCATGCTTGGCAAAAGCTCGTATCGAACATTAGACAATATGGGGTTGGGGTAAAACGATTTCAAGGGCGAGAGGCAAAAATTTTTGTTTCTTGTTGCAAAAGGGCGTCTTTATGGCCTTTTTCAGTGGTAATGATGCAAAGGAATAGCATCCGGAAGAGCCACTTCACCTCAAGAGCTGCTGCCGCTCAGCTAAAGAGACGCCACCATTCCACCACTGTGCTCCGCACTTAAAGTTGGCAGTCTCACGTTACCCCGCCCGCGCGCCCTGCATCACAGCAGCAGGACTGGTGCAGTCCTGATGCAGTACTGATGCAGTCCTGACTGCCACCACAGTATTTGGCTCTACTCAGAGTTTGGTGGAGACTACAACGTAACCTCACACCTTTAGGCAAGCACATGAACCGTGGTTATGGCGTTTCATGTTAGCCACCTAAAAGTAGTGTGGGGGCGCTATCCACCAACCTCTGATGAGCTCCCAGTATTTGCCTTTAAGGCAGTGCATTAAGCCTGTGCTTTTGGCTGTGCCTGTGACTGTGGTGTCTGCTGTGGCGCAGGCGCGGCCATCTGATGCTCCTCTTTGAGCGCAGCAATCTCCTTGGCCGTCAGCTGCACCTTAGAGATGTCGATCTGCGAGTCCTCAGGTAAGCTCACACCACGATGGGCTAACTTAGCATTGTGCCGTGCGGCCAGCTCTGGGAACTTCTTGAGCAGATCCTTTTCCTCTGGCTGCGTGCCCATCTCCTCATGTTTCTGCTCACGGATCTGTACCTTAGAGCGCACGGTTAAGACCACGCCCGATAATATCAGAGCAGCACCCACAAGCTGCGAGTAATGCAGCGGCTCACCTAAGACCAGCACACCGACGATGCCACCGGTTAATGGCACAATATAGACAAAGACACCTGCCTTAGAAGCACCAACCTGCTGCACGGCGTAATTCCACGCCACAAAAGCAAAGAGACCAGAGAAGACCACCAGATAAGCAAAGCCCATTAAGGCTCTGTTGGTGACCTCGTAAATGTGCAGGGAATTAGTCGCTGCACCAACGCTAAAGCAAAGGATAGAGCCAAAAAGACCTGACCACGCGGTTACAGCAATGGTGCCTAAGCGGCCATGAATACGCCATGAGATCACAACGTAAGCAGACCACGCTACCTCACAGACCAAGATCAGGATGTCACCAATGTTAAACGAGAGGTTTAAGAGCACGGATATCGAGCCCTTAGTGACAATGGTGAGGGCTCCTATGCAGGAGATGGCAATACCGATCCAGCCAAAGCGATTTAAGCGCTCACCTAAGAAGGCAAAGGCCAGTAAGGTGGTAGCCGTAGGGCCGATACTCTCAATTAAAGCCGTATTGGTAGCGGTAGTGTAGTTAAGGCCGGTAAAGAGCAGGCCGTTGTGCACCAAAATGCCCATAAAGCCCATAGCAAAGAGCGTAATGAGCACATCCTTGCTCGGACGAAAGCTCTTTTTGTCATGGGTGAGAAATAACCAGAGAAACAGCACGCTGGCCATGATGCCAAAGCGCATGCCGGTGATCATTAGAGGAGAAAAGGCTTCGACTGTGAATTTACCACTGGCCGGTGTTGCACCCCAGATTAAGCACACCAGTAACAGCAAGACGTAGTACTTGGCTTGAGCCATAGAGCACCTCAAGAGACTGAGACGTGGTTACTCACGACCACGCAACAAGACTCCCTCGCGCCGTAGCATTTCGCAAGGTTTCACCAACTGCTTGCCCGCTTAACGCGTGCTCATCCCTTTCTGTGTAATCCATTTTGCGCACGCCACAAGACAAGCAGCACCAAAACCACTTCTCAGCAGGCTTACTGGCCCCCGTGGCCAGTTTCCCTACTGCAAGCACCCGCAAGACATCGTTCTGCCACATGCAGCTGCCACTTGTTGAATGTCTTGCCCCGCCGCAGCACTCGATCGCGTCAGAGCAGTGGCTCTACAGCAAGAAAACGCGATGAGGCATGGCGTGCATCATAATCTCTCTTTGGGGAAAAGAACAGCGGTTGTGACAAAGAAATTCATAGGCTTTGGCGCTTAAGCAATGGGGCACATGCTGGGCACTGCTCAAAGCTCCCCTGCCCTTACTTTGCCTTTACTTCGCCTCCTTAACTTTGCCTTACCTCATAGCCACCAAAAGCCGCTCAAATCATAGTGCATATTACTATAAGTTCTCCCCCTATCTTATAGACCGCCCCTATTCACACAACACCGCTATAGGCAAGGCTTGTAACCTACAAGATAACCTCTTATGAGAGGTGTGCAACTTCTTGTCATAATCCTGAACTTAAAGATAGTGTCGTCATGAGTAACCTGCAGCACGTATAATGATCGTATTGGATTTACTTTGCTCAGGGTAAGAACGCAACATGACCGAGTTGGAACAACGCAAGGCGGCAAAAGCCTTTGCTGACAAGTGGCTACAAAAGCAAGGCTACGAAAAAGGCGAAACTCATGTTTTCTGGCTGGAGCTATTAGGAAACGTACTTGGTGTGAGCCAGCCTGGCGATCTCATTAAGTTTGAGGAGCCAATTCAGCTTTCTGACTCGGGTGACGCTGACAAGCACATCAGTTTTATTGACGCGGTGATTCCATCCACGCACGTGCTCATTGAGCAAAAGAGTGCGTCTCGTGACCTCGACAAGAAAGCCAAGCAGTCTGATGGTGAGTACCTCTCACCTTTTGAGCAGGCTCGTCGTTACGACCTCCATCGTCCTTTATCGCAGCACGCCCGCTACATCGTGCTTTGCAACTTCAGAAAGTTTGAGATCTACGACTGCGAGTACCCTGACTTAGCTCCATCGGTCATTACTCTCGACACCCTAGAGCAAAACATCTATCGCCTGAGATTCTTAGCCGCCACTAGCGATAGCATTTCGCCTGAAAAGCAGGAAATCTCGGTTAAGGCCGGTGCGATCGTCTCTGAGCTCTACGACAAGCTCCTAAAGTGCTATGTCGACCCAAGCTCACCTGCTTCGTTGCAAAGCCTCAATAAGCTCTGCGTGCGCTTAGTGTTCTGCCTCTACGCTGAGGACGCTGGCTTGTTTAAGACGCACACGCAATTCCACGACTACCTCGCAGCTGCTGAGCCGGACTTCATTCGTTACCGGCTGAGCGCTCTCTTTAGAGTACTCAACACCGCAGATGAGCTGCGTGATCCTTACGAGGCTAAAGTGCTCTTAGAGTTCCCCTATATTGATGGCGGCCTGTTCAGCGACGACATCGAGATTCCACGGTTTAATGAGGAACTCGTTGATCTGCTGCTCAATAAAGCAAGTGTCGGCTTTAAGTGGCGTGACATCAGTCCAACGATTTTTGGTGCACTCTTTGAGAGCACCTTAAACCCTGAGACCCGTCGCCAAGGTGGTATGCACTACACCT
>CASEBB010000137.1 GCA_949286015.1 uncultured Succinivibrionaceae bacterium
GATCACTGATGACCAAATCAGCAAATTTACTGCGTATTGGAATGCTGGTAATGATCGTAAGGAGCATATCTTCGTTAGCTGCGACTCGACCAACATTAACACGCAAGCTGGCGATCTGTCATTGGCAGCCTTCGGCAAGGCCAAGGTTGATGCGGGTACTCCTATCATCAACATCAACTTGGCATTTGACAAACACAACTGTAAGCCCCTCCTGTTCGATCCCTACCACGGCGCGCTTAATGACATAACTCAGCTCAAGAGCTTCGTAGAAAAGCTAAAGGCGCTGGGCTATAAGCGCATTACCCTAGTCTTTGACCGAGGCTATTTCAGCAAAGAAAACATCGAATTTGCTGAGCAGCACGACTTTGCCATACTGATTATGGTAAAGGGCTGCAAATCGCTAGTGAGCCAGCTCGTGGATGAGCTGCGCGGTAGCTTTGAGTATGACAGCTCCTGCCTCATTAGCACCAGCGGGAACATGCTGTATGCTAAAACTGTGAAAAGAGCACTGTATAGCGGTGACAAACAGCGCTACTTTCACCTTTGCTTTAGCCCATATAAGATGGTATCTGAGCAGCGTACCTTGCTGGACACCATCGAGCAGATGGAGAAGCAGCTCACGAGCCTTATAGGCGAAGAAGCGACTGAGCTTCCACGTGGCTATGACAAATACTTTGACTGCCTCTTCACTGACACTGGGGATGGCAAGACTAAGCGCTTATTCGCTGTGGCCAGAAAGCACGATGCGATATCGCTTGAGCTCAAGCGCTGTGGCTATTTTTGCCTAATCAGCTCCAATTTCATGTCGGCAGAAGATGCCTATACCGTCTATAGCGGGCGTGATTCGACTGAGAAGCTTTTCAGCGCCAATAAGAGCTTTCTCGGTGGCAATAGCTTACGTGTGCACACGGATGCAGCCGCTCGTGGCAAGATCTTCCTTCTGTTCGTTGCCTTGATTGTACGCAGCCGCTTCTTTAACCTGCTGAAGGGTGAGATGCCTGATCTCAACATTCAGCAGAACTACATGACGGTTCCATCAGCAATCCAAGAGCTCGATACCCTTGAAATGTCTCGCTACTATGGGCAAGTGGGCTATATCTTAAGCAGAGCTCTTACAAGGAGCTCTTCTCGTGCGTTGGCATGAGCGATGGTGATGTGGCCACCAGAGCCAAAGAGATGTCGAAGCAGCTATCGGAGAGCGAAACTCAGCTGGTTAAGTAGTAAAGGTGGCTCTGTAATAAGCTGGGGGCCGCACAGAGGAGTGCTTACGCTGATTTCTGCGCTGGCTCTGAGCCATGCATGGCTGCCCTCCTGCTTATTACAGCTACAGAGAGCTGATGATCTTTCTTGGGCGCTAGCCTCTAGCCTGTGCAACTGATAAGCGCTTGCACTCAGTGTTTTGAGTGCAACGTTTTGTGAAAAATTCACGTCAGATTGTTAGTGTGGTCGTTGGTGTTAAGACCCGCCATCCACTTCTCATCACCGTCAATCAGGGCGATTTGCATGTTGATAGCGCGTCGCATGGAGATGTTCACCACGCCATCAATGGTAGAGGCTGCCTGTTGCACCTGAGCCATGCTCGTGATAGCGACTAACGCCACAATGATGTTAAGCGCAATCACCACGATGAAGCCCAGCAGCAGTTTGGCTTTCGTGCTTAGGTTATAGAAAGATTGCAATTCAGGAAACTCCTTACGCATGGTAAAACCTAGCGGCACGGCACGCAACGCTGAGGTCGTTGCGGTCTATAACAAACACGCAACGGCAGAGAGCTCTGTGGAGCGCTGCAAGATTTTCCCAGCAAAAAAGTCATGGGTGGCACAGCCCAAACTCATGATCACCACGAACAAGCGGGAGCAGAGGGCTGTCACCACACGCCAACACACAACGAAAGTAACGACAATTGGCTACAAAAGCGCCTTGTATCCCATGGAATACTGGCAAGGTCAGACAGGAGCTCCTCATGAGAGCACGGGCCATGCGAGCACAGGCTAAAGACCAGCACTGCTTGGCCTTGCTTGGTCTTTAGTTTTGCTCCGGCCTCTTACGCCTGTAATAGTGGCTACTTGACGCGAGGCCCCTGCGAAATGGCGCTGAAATCAAAGAGGTTGCGATCGAGCAAGTGCGATGGCACCACATTCTTCAGGGCCTTGAAAATGATGTCAGGACGCTTTGGCTGCTCCTTTTCCCACTGGCGAATCATGCGCAGCATCGCCGCCCGCTCCTCATTCTCACCAAAGCCGCATAAGCCCTTTGGCAGAAGCTCATAGCCCTTGAGCTTGGCTAAGGTGGTGAGGTCACTCTCACGGCAGTAGGCCAGCGGCCGAATCACGGTTAAATCGTCCGTGTCGGTGCGCAAAATCGGCGGCATGGTTTTCATGATGCCGGAGTAGAAGAGGTTTAAGAAAAAGGTAGCGAGGATATCGTCGCGGTGGTGGCCTAAGGCCAACTTGTTAGCGCCAATCTCGCGGGCAGTGGAGTAGAGAAAGCCACGGCGCATGCGCGAGCAGATAGAGCACAGGCGCTGGCCCTCTGGCACCTTAGAGGTTGCGATCTCGTAGACAGGGCGCTTTAAGATAAAGTAATCAAGGCCCACGCGATCTAAGTGCCGCTTGACCACGCCCTCAGGGGTGTTAGGGAAGCCTGGGTCGATGTGCACAGGCACTAAGGTAAAGGGGATGGGGGCGGAGCGCTTAATGGAGAGGAGCAAGTCCAGCATGGCATAGGAGTCTTTACCACCGCTGATGCAGACCATGATCTTATCGTTAGGCTCGATCATGCCATAATCGCCGATGGCATGGCCCACTTTACGACGCAAGCGCTTAAAGAGCTTGTCAGCCTTGTACTTGGCTTCTTTGTCTGCGATATCAAAGTACGGGCTTACTTTACGGCCGTACTCATCAGCCTTGGCTGGCAAAGCGTCATCATCACGCACTTTAATTTCCTCACGACAGGGGCGGGCATGCTACGCATGAGCACCTGTGAGGTGCTACCAAGTAGCAAGAGCATGCGCTGGGCTTTGGTGCACCTACTAAAGCAAGTGCTCAGCAAGAACACACTGAAGCGCAATCCTCTGCGGGGGCTGCCACGCAAGGCACAACCACGAGAGGCCAAGCCTACTAAGGCCTACTTACCTCACGATGTGCTCTGTCAGCAAGTGCAGTAATTTCTACTGAGGCTAGCCGCCGCACCCGACAAAAATGAGAAATTCTAACACAGTGCCAGAGCTTCACTAACTGATGCCAGTGCGCAGTATAGTCCTTTGGCCGCATGTAGAAGCGCTTTTGCAAAAATTTGTTATAACTAGATGCACTGTTATGGCTCAGCCCCGTTATAGCGCAGAGTCTGTGCCTTTGAGCTGGGGGCGGGATCTTAGGAGACAAGTCACGACCTACCCTATCCTGCTCTCCACTTTCCTACCTACTTACCCACCTACTACTCACATCCTCAGCTGCCACTAAACCAGAAACTCACAGAGCAATCGCACAGCAACGCTGCTCAGCCGTCGCATCTTTATGGTGAGAATATAGCAAGACCTACCTCATAGGTGGTGGTGGTGGTAAAACTTTTGGTAAAAATTACTGCTCAAGCATCAGCAAACCCTGTGTTACACTTGGTTACTCTGTGTATGGACTCACTCTCAACTGGAGTTTTTGATGCTGAAGCTTTTCAAGTATCTGGGTGCCTGTCTGATGCTCTTAGCCGCTGCTATGGTGGCTCATGCCGAGGAGGTGGAGACCGACACCTTTACGGCCAAGTACAACGTCGATGGCTTTAAGCTGCAGGGCGTCGCAATGTATGGTGAAAACATTACGATCAAGTTAGGACATGACGAGATGGGCGAGATCGAGATCCGCGTGCTCACCTTATCGAAGAAAATAGATAAAGCTCGACAAGAGAGATTGTTAAGAATGGTGCGAAGAAGCGCCAGCGAGCAATTTGGTCTTCAGTTCGATGAGCCATTTTTGACTGACCAAAACTACTTCATGAATGGTAGTGATGATAGTGGTAAGAGCGTTGACGTGTATGTGACCTTTAACAAGAATGGCGATAAGTTCAGCGTCGTCTATGCCTCAAGCGATGATAGCGATAATCTGTTCGATCTCGCTCCTGGGTATTTCAACTACCATTTCACCGCCAAAGACCCTACGCTGTTTACCACTTTCATGTAGGATCTCTCCTGCGCAGCCACAGTTCTTAAGGTGGATGCTCTCACTCCCGACAACGATAACAGCTGCCACGCCACTGCTTGCGCCGTGATGCTTGGCATTACCATGCCAGCACACAGATGTGAACCTTGATGATGCCACTACCGCTTTGACGTGGCCGCGCAACACCACGAGAAGACCATGTCTACACTTGCACGAGGAGTTTTCTATGCTCAAGCTTTTCAAGTATCTGGGTGCCTGTCTGATGCTCTTAGCCGCTGCTATGGTGGCTCATGCCGAGGAGGTGGAGACCGACACCTTTACCGCCAAGTACAACGTCGATGGCTATAGACTGATGGGCGTTAAGATGCAAGAGGGCAACGTTTCCATCAAGATAAAACATGACGATATGGGAGAGATTCTCCTTGTCGTCAGTGACCAAAAGAGCAAAATCCCCCAAGACAAACAAATGGAGTTTGCCAAGGCGGTACGCGAACAAGCGATGAAGGATTTTGGGATAGACCTCGTGGAGCCACATTGGGACGACCAATCCTACTCCATGGGCGGTAATGATGCTAAGGGCAATGGTGCTGCTGTGTTTGTGACCTTCAACAAGGCTGGCGATAGAGTCAGCATCCTCTATGGTTTCAGCACCTTTGAAATGCTCGACGTCCTCCCAGGGTATTTCAACTACCATTTCACCGCCAAAGATCCTTCGCTCTTCCCTCTCTTTATGTAGCGTCTACACAGTGCTGCTGTTGCCAGCTTGATGCTCATCGCGTCTCTTAGCCAAGGCGCGGTCTCTTCCCACACGTCTCCAGTGCTGAGCGCTTGTGCTTAGAGCGCAGTGCCCATCCGTCCTCTTTGTGCTAAAGACGTCGCTTCCCCCATAAAGGCAAACGGCCGCCACAGAAAGCCTGTGTGCGGCCGTCGTAGGGACAAAACTAATAGTAAGGTGGCTACGCCATAACCGCCGCCGTATCCATTGGTACGCGCTCCATCACGGCCTTTGGCGTAATCACAGCCACATCGCAATCGAGCGTATCCACCACACGCTCACAAATGTTGCCTACGAGCGCTACGGCCATGCCCTTACGGGCCGAGGTGCCAATAAAGAGTACCGTTGGCTTTAACTCCTCGCACAGCGTTGGAATCACCTCATCAGGCTGGCCCTCACGAATGTGGCAGTAATCAGCAGGAATGCGGTGGCGCGCCGCAAAGGACAACACAGCCTTGCAGCCTTCTTTTAAGGCGGCATCACCTAAGAGGTCAGGGGTAAAGCCAGGCAGGTCAATGGTGGCTGGAGGCAGGATTGGTGGGATGGCGTTTACGATATGAATCTCGCAGTGCATGATACGCGAGAGCTCTTGGGCCTCACGTAATAAGCGCACATTGAGCATGCGGTTGGCTACATCGTCAGGATCAGAGAAGTTTAAGGCAATGGCAATGGTGCCGGTTGGGTGCCAGATGTGATCTTTAGCGATCAGCACTGGCACAGGAGCGTGACGTAAGAGCTGCCAATCAAGTGGGGTAAAGAGCACGGAGTCGAGCATGCCGTGGACTTCGTGAGCTTTAATTAAGAGGTCGACGCCCTCTTGGTGCGCCATATGGGTAATGTCTTTGCCCACGTTTTTTGACCAAATGACGCGACTTTCCACCTCAAAGCCCATAGCATGAATGGCTAAGTAAGCATCCAGCCACTTCTGGTTTTTGCGTACCAGTGCCTCTTTGATATCGTCACCCTTTTCCACCGAGAGCATGGAAGTAAGGTCACGTGACATTTCGGTCACCGGCAAGACAGCAATAATCTTACGGGAGGCGTTAGCACCTGCATGAGCCAAAGCCATAGCGCGCTCTAACGCGACTTGGCGCATTTGCTTAGGCTCGATGATCACCATTATTTTCTTAAACTTGCGCACCGTAACCTCCTCAGGCAATTTGGTTGCAACACAGCATGTACGCCGCACAGCATGATGTGCGCTGCACCGCATAGTTTGGTCGCTGTACGGCAGGGCTGTTTTCTGTGCCGCCGCCAATGAATAAGCCCACAACAACGCTTAAGGCAACCACCCTCAGCAGAGGTAAGGCGCTTCAGCGTGTGGCTCTTTGCAGAAAATTGTAGCATGCTGCTTTGGCTGTGGGCTAACCACACGCCCAATGTGTGCCCCAAGGCGCCTTTCTCGCGTCAGAGAACGCCGTGCAGGGACTGGTGGTGGTTAGGAATGAGCGATCTCATAAATGACGGAGAAGGGATGAGTGATGGCAAGGCCCCCACCTCGAGATCAATGGTGCAGCTGCGTCTAATCCTCACTTAGGAAGGAGCACCATGATTCCCGTCATCTATTAGGTCAGTCGTTCCTTGTGATCTCTGCTAAAAGGCAGCACCACAAGCAGCACAGGGCTGCGCCCTATCTTCAAGAAGCAACCTGTAGCGAAGCGAATGGCCTTGACCGCATCAAGAGGCTGCTTAGGGTGGTTAGTTACCACCAAGACAGCACGCGACCAAACTGGTAGTAAAGAGCGCGCAGCGAGCAGACAAAGAGAGCTCTACTGCCCCTCCTCATCGAGGTACGACTTAAACAAGTGCTGCTCATTGCTGCGGTCTTGTAAAAACGCCAGCACCTGCTTGGTGTTAAACAGCACAATTGGGCTGTTTGGCGCAAAGCTGTAGTTGCCGTAATGCTCGCGCATCTCATCAAGCAGCAACTCTAAGCTGTAGTGGTAGTACTGATTGTTACGCGCTAACTGCCGCTGCTGCTCAATACGCGCTACCGCCGTCTCTAACTCAGGGGCAAAGTACTCACGCAGCTCTTCTTCGGTATAACCCACAATCGCTGCCACATCAGTGTTGAGCTGGCTGATATCCACCAAGCGCTCAAAACCAAAGAAAGCACGGCTACTTGAGAAGTCAGTCGTACCCACAAAGAAGATGTGCTTAAAGAGCTCCTGCGACGCGCGAATCGAGGTGATCATCTTGTCCAACAGCTCTTGTAACAGCGGCACCATATCAGGGCAATCATCAAGGCCCGTCAAGGCCGCATCATACTGATCAAGCAAGAGGGCACAAGGCTTAATGCGTCCGGCATGCTCTTTAATCAGCGCCGTGAGTAAGCCCTCAAAGTTAAAGAGCGTAACCTCAGTGTTGGCCACAATCTCACTTTCTTGCTCTGGCGTCAGCATTGGCCTTTCAATCTCGCTGCTCTCTCCCAGCTCACCATTTTCCCCGAGTTCGCCACTGCCGTCGCCCTCACCTGCCGCCGCAAAGTCAGCGGCATCAGGATGTGGCGCGCCACCGGCAGCAGTAGCGGCATAAGCTTGCGTTGCAGCCATACCTGAGCTTACAGGGACATGCCGCGCTGCTTGAGCGTTAAGGGCCGAGATCAGCGCATCAGAGGCGTGATTGACAATATCCTCTTGGGTTGGCACATCAGCTGAGGCTGCATCAGCGTGGGTAGCCGCATAGGCCGCCGCCACCGCTTCAGATTGATGTGGCAGCGTCGGTTGCGCTAAAGCCAGATAAAACTGCTGATAGTAAGCCGTAGCCAGCTCACTGACCAGACGGTCACGCTCCTGTTCCCAGTGCCACTGCGCCGCCTCCAGCGTCGCCATGAGCTCTTCACTCGAGAGCTCACTTTGCTGCATTTGCAGCTCTTGCTCATGCTCGATGCGCTTGAGCTCTGCTAACACGCCACCCTGCTGCTTTTGCATGCGGCCATACTCCGCACGCTTGCGACCCCACTCACGTTGCAGTTCACGCAGCAAACGCGCAAGAGAGTCAATCTCTTCCATCAGAGGACGCACTTCGGCTGGGACATTCACCGGCATGCGCTTATTAGCATTACGTCCTGAGCGCTCTCTTTGGCGCAGCGTGTTCACCTTGCTTTGCAGCTGCTTCAGCGGTCGGTTATCACTTAAGGCATTGACGTCACGAATCGCCTCAAGGTGAGAGCTTACTGCCACCACGCGCTGATGGGCCATAGCAGTACGCTCACGGGCTTTCTTCAGCTCAATGGTTTCGCCCAATTCCGCAAAGTGCGAGCGGGCCTCGGCATACATCTCATCATCACCGGTGGCATCCATAGCCACCTGTAATTGCTGCCGTCTCTTTTCATCATGCTCACGGGCTTGATCAAGCTGGCTCTGGCAGCGAATCCAGTACTCTTTGGCAAGATAGAGGTCAATCTGCAAGCCCACGCTCTGCTGCTGTCCCTGCAGCACACGTAAGGCCTCTTCACACAAGGAGAGGGCTTCTACCAGCGGCCGTGCCGCACGCGGCACCACTACTTCTTCCGCTTCACTAGTCAGCGGAAATTCGTCGCTTAGCTGTGGGAAATGCAGCTCGACCGAGACCTCTTGCTGGGCGCGCTTATTGGCCTCCGCCGCTGAGAGTTCCTCCCCCTCACCCTCAACTGGAGAGCGGCCATCATACTGAGCAAGATCAGAGTTGTAGTATTGCTCGGCTGGCAGGGTAAAGGAGAGATTACCGCCTTGACGCTGGGAGCCCGTGGCGGTTTGCATGTCACCACTGGCAGTATCAGCATCTTCCTGCGTCGCACTATCGCTCAGACTCTGGCGGCCGCCGTGACGAAAGGAGCGCTCTAACACGCCCTGCTGCATGGCACAGAGACGGTTGAGCTCATCTAAGCGATCGTGAATCTCCTGATACGCAGCACGCAGCTTCCACAGCACCTCACGGCCTTGGAGCAGAACTTCCTCATTGGCCTCAAACTTTTGTCTTAGAGCCAGCTCCTCATCAGTAACGGTGCGCTCATGGTTAGCCATGTGCTCCGCGTTTTTAAAGTCAATGTAGGCCTGATAGGCAGGAGGGTCATATGAGACCTTGATTAAGAACTGGCTTAAATCAAGGCGCACCACTGGCACTGGATTAACAAGGATGTTCTGGAGCCACGAGGCGTCTTTTAAGCCCGCCACAAATTGGCGATAGCCGCCTAAGATGCACTCAATGGTGCTGAGTAAAAAGGTGGTACCAAAACCATGCGGACGGACAAGGATCACTTGTCCGTAGTTTAAGACCTCAGATAAAGCCAGAAGCTTGTTGACGTACACCAGATCGTATTGGCGCACATCAGGGAAAGTCAGACTACCTACAGGGCCGATGCGATCATCTAGAGGCAGACCAAACTCATTGACCATACCGGCAGCGGCGGCTGCGGCTAATTGCGCTTGACGAGCTTGCGAGGCAGCACCTGCTTTTTCGGCGGCAGCAATGATCGCCTCGGTATCGACCTCTGCGCTTGCTTCGTCCTCAGTCTCGGCCTCGGACTCAGAGTCAAACGCAGACTCAGCGCCCGCCCCCGCAACTTCTTCCTCAGCGGCGGCAGCCTCAGCTTGCTCTTGCTGCAGACGGCGCTCTTCTTCACGCGCCTGTTGTGCTTTTTCGATCTCTACTGCTTTAGCGGCAGCGGCAGCGGTAGCAGCGGCAATGGCCTCGGGGTCTAAGCGATAGCTGTGCTTCAGCTCAATGGTGATAGGCGTAAAGCTATCACTGTCATCTGGAGGGTAGGCATTGCTGTCATCAAAAGAGGTGTCTGGTTTGACGATGTCGTCTTCACTGTAGGGATCAAAGTCCAAACTGGCAGGGGCACCGGCTAAGACAGCAGCGGTGGCATCACCATAGGTGCCACCCATATTGGCAATGGAGTTGTAATCGGCGGCGGCACGCTGCATCGGATGCATGGCATGCTGCACATTTTGCGTATAGGCACGCTCTTGACGGCGGGCGGCGGTGGCTTGAGGGTTGGCAGGCGCGGAGGCAGCACTATCGCTTGCTGAGGCCAGTAAGTCCGATGGGCGCTTTGCGGCCTTGAGGCGGGCTTTGGCTTTAGCCTTTTTGTCCTTTGGTGCGGCCTTGTGCGGACTGTAGGTAAGAGGACGGGTTTTACGCGAGAGCTGGCCTTGGCCAGTGGCGGTGGCAGCCCATGCCTCTTCAGCTGCTTGTTCGACCTGAGCCTCGGTTAACTCGTCAAGCTCGTTATCACCGCTGGCTCCGCCTGCGGCAGCGTAATCATCGCGCGCTGATGCCACCTGAAAATCCTTGTGCCTGTTTGTCGGGTATACGCTGCTTGTAGCTTAAGGGCTTGGTGCCGCTTAAGGCCATACCACGGAGAAAAAGGAAGAGACCACCGCCACCTACAAGCTTATGGACAGGTGTCTTTGTGGTGAAAGAAGCGGAAGCAAGTTTCCTGCGCTAAGTTTACGAGAAAAGCACGGGTTAAGGTAGATGGTGACGCGGTGAGCACCACGCTTGGCACAGCTCAGCACAGCTACGCACAGCAACAGCACAAACGCCAAAGAGCAAGGCCAAGCTGCCCACTACCCCCATACTATGGCAAGATGCTCTTTGCGCCCTACTGGCTACTTCCTAAGCAAGCCCGCGCGGCGCTATTGCGGCGCTCTTATCTCAAGGGGCTGGGGCGCTGGTGGCGCCTCAGAGCCGAGCTACTCTACTAAGGAAGAAGTGATCTCATCAGTGACGGCTGCAAGTTTGAGTAAGGGTAATGCTCCACACCTTAAGATGAATGGTGCAGGCGAGCCTGCGCCTATCTTAAGGCTGGGCATGCTTGCTTGCCTTAAATGCCGTCATCTCTTAAGTCAGTCGTTCCTCAGTGACCTTTGCCTCGGAGCTTACCCTACTTGCTGCCAGCATCCTCTACGCAGTAGTTATATGTCGAGGTAACGAGGTTCTGCCACGCGTTACGAATGCGATTAATGTAGGTGGCGTGCACCTTTTGGTTTACTGAGTAGTGGTAGTGGTAATTGCCCACGCCCATCCAGATATTGCCATCCGCCTTCTCGATCTCACGGCGCACCAGATAGCCCATAGCCCAGATGTTATGACAAGGCTTTTGCCGAATGTCGCTCTTGTTGAGACCAAACTGCTTGAGCTCACTTAAGCGCACATCGTTAATCTGCGCAGGGCCACAGTCTTGGGTACCATTGCGATTACGACCGCACTTGCCATTAACAGGGCCGCGCTCCACATAGAGGATGGAGTACAGGAGCTCCTCTGGTAGCTCAAATTGGTAGGCCGTCCACGCAATGCAGTTTTTTAATTTGGCATACTGCTTCATTGGGGCTTCTTGATAGGCCACATCACGCCAGTGACCTTGCACCTTACAAGAGAGCGTAGCGGCTGTACTTACAGGGCTCAAGAACGGAGCACTGCTGACTACAGCCACGAGCAATAAGCTGCCATATCGCCAGAGAGCTTGCGGCAGCAAGTGCCAAGGCACAGTGGCAGAAGCCGAGGCTAGCGCTGGGACAGCCTGCGATGGGGACAGGGACATCTTGCAAGAAAACACTGCGCTCTCCTTTGAGGTCATGCTCCTCACTTGAATCTTTACAATGACAACAGGTTGCAGCCAAGCGGCGCGGCCGCAGCAGTGACAGCACGCCGTATTTGCCGCCATGTGTGGTGAAGTCTCCATGTGCTTACGCACATGGCTTCCTCCCGTTTTAATAGGGAGGGTCCTGAACAAGAATACAATCCTACCTCAGCACCGTTCCAAA
>CASEBB010000138.1 GCA_949286015.1 uncultured Succinivibrionaceae bacterium
ATGTGTACAGCAGCACGGTGTCTTATAAGCTGCGCGCTGCTGGGCTGCGCCTTAGCGTTCGAGGAGCGCGCCGTCAGCACCAAAAAAATCGCAAGGACCCATTTTGTTTGACTGCTGCCGATATACGGCACCCGTATTGCAAACTATTCCCAACTAATCAGCGTCAGCACTTTTGTGCTCTTCAGTACTTACGTGTTCTGCACGCACACATTGCGCCTTGCTTAGCTTTGCCTTACTTTGTTTGGTTGAGCTGAGCTTATCCATGCCCGCCTCTTTAGGCTCTTTAGGCGTCCTCTCTGTGACGCGCTGACGTTGGGGCTGTGCTTGCTTGTTTGTTTTAATGGTCGTCATGAAGACGGCAATCTTATCGGTATCGGCTCTCCTGTAGCCCCAGTGGCTCCTAGAGGAGAGGTGAAGGGATGTTAGAAGATGGCTAATTCTGCTAACAGCAATCGAATCAGTATTGCTCATATCAGCTTAGCTCGCGGATATAAGGGCAATGAGCGCCAAACTGAGTTGCTGATTAAGGAACTAGCAAACTTAGGTGTGCCTCAAGTTCTGGTATGCCGCGACAATAGCCCTTTGCCAATGCACCTTACGGGCACCAAGAACCTGAAGGTGATACGCATTGGCGGTATGACCGATCCGCGCTTAATGGGCCACTTCCGCTTAGGTAAGCAGTGCACTATTTTGCAAGCGCACGAAGCGCACGCCATGCAGTGGTGCTTACTGCACTACCTCATGTGTGGCACTCCTTACGTCCTCACCATTCGTAAGGACGACCCAGAGCGCAATAACTTCGTTAACCGCGCTATGTTCCATAACGCGGCGGCGGTGGTGGGCATCTCTAAGGTCATCAAGACCAACTTTGAGAAGACCTTTGAGCGCCAGTGCTACGTTATTGGTGACTGTGCCTCGCATCTGCAGGCTAATGCTGAGATGGTGCAGCGCTTCCGCAATGCCTTTAAGAACCGCTTCGTGGTGGGCAATGTCGGTGCCTTGATTAACCGCCAAAATGGCCAGTCGGTCTTAATCGACGCCGCTAAGATCTTAAAGACCAAGATCCCAGAGCTGGTGATCGTCTTAGTCGGTGCCGGTGATGACAGCGGCTTACTTAAGTCTCGCGCCGAGGGCATGCCTAACATCAAGTTTGTGGGCTTTAGACGCAACATCCTCGACTACATCGCCTCGTTCGATGCCTTTGCCTACCCAGTGAACAACGCTGGTACTGGTTCCATCATCTTGGATGTCATGGAGCAGGGCGTGCCAGTGATCGCCTCCAATGTTGGTGGTATCACTGACCTCGTGCAGAATGGCCAGAGCGGCTTGCTCATCCGCCCAGGTGACGCCAACATGATGGCTGACCACATCCTCGCCTTAAAGCGCAACCCTTCTCTGCGCAAGACCTTGGTGCAGAACGCCTACAATGTGGTTGATAACCACAGCTCGGCGACCATGGCGGCTTCCTACTACCGCATCTACACCTCGATCATGCAGCAAGGCCGCATTTAGCCAGTCGGCCGCTGGGGGAAGCCGCATGGAAACATGCGGCGCCCGCAGCTTAGCTTTGAGCCTGAGCTGTATCTTATGTTTTTGCTTTTTCACGTGAAACAAAGTAAGGGGTAGGTTCTTTTTTCTTTTGTGGGCGGCCATTGACGTTGGTGTGTGGTAGCGCGGGACACGCCGGATGAGGGAGATAGCTCCGGCATGCTGGTCTGGGGAGTGGTTTGCCGCGCTTAGCTTAAAAGCTTGGAGCTACGGGCATGGAGTCAATGCACGATAGCACCGTGATCGAGCAATCATCTGGGGTAACCCAAGGCTCGCGCACTAGGGCCTTATACAGCTCACAGCAGCACAGTTGCGCTAAGAAATCACGATTGCGGCAGTAGCTGCCTTGGACAAAGATGTCGTCTTTGAAGCTAAAAATGAGGTTACCGCTAATCGTGCGCTCTTGCGTGCGCTCACCTTCGCCCTCGTATACCAAGAGCTGATAGTGCAGCTCGTAGTGGTTACTGCGGTCTGCTGGCAGCCCCGCTGCTACCACATTGCCTGTAAATGGCAAAAGCGTAATGCGGTTATGGATTGGCGTGTGCTCTAAGAGGTTTTGCTGATCAAAGCGGGCACTGGCGTCGAGGCTGTCCTCTTTGCTGTTTAAGACCGAGCAGGTCACAAAGTTAGTACACAGCTGCTGTAAGTTGATTAAAAGCCAGCCTTGGCAAAGGCCATCAACCGCGTTGATAGGGGCTAGCTTGATGTTCTTTTGTGCCAAGATGTCGATCAGAGAGTAGCTGTCGCGGCAGACATAGTACGGAGCTACGCGGCGCATCACCTGCTCTAAAAGGGCGAGCATGTCGCTGTCAGTGGCATCGTGACCAATGAGCTTTAACTCAATACGGGGATAAATCGCGCGGTCACCAATGGTCACACTCGGTGGTAAGGTCAGATCGCTTAAGAGCTCGGCTAAGTTAGACTCGCCAATGCCCATCAAGAAGAGGCGGATGAGGTGCGTGCGTGGGACGGAGTTTTCACTGAAGGTAAGCACCATCTCCTTAACGTAAGATTCCCACATGGCTTTCAGCTCAGAAGGCACGCCAGGACAGAAGATAAAGATAGCTGCATTGATCTTGAGGAGAAAGCCACAGGCAGTGCCTACAGGGTTGTTGATAAAAATCGCCCCTTGCGGCAGCATCGCCTGCTTGATGTTGGTCTTGGACATGGTGCGTCCACGGTTTTCAAACCATGAGCGCATGCGCTCAAGCCACAGTTCATTAAGCTCCAGTGGCACCTTAGCCACACGTGCCGCTGCTTCGGTAGTGAGGTCGTCGTTAGTAGGGCCCATGCCTCCAGTGACAATGACTAAGCACTTACGCTGCGCACACTCACTAAATACGGCCATGAGTTCATTAAGGTTGTCACCTACAGTGTGGCGGCGGTCGACTTGTAAGCCTGCCTCAATCAGCTCGCGGGATAAGTAACTGGCATTGGTGTCATCAATACTGCCAGTAATGACCTCATCTCCGGTAGAGATTAACTCGATTCTCATCCCTTTCTCCTTAGCAGCTCTCCCGTTGCCGCTCGCACCTTAAGTCGCTAGCGCAGCAAGACTCACCTGTGATAACACTTGTAAGGTGTAGCTCAGGTATGTGATGTAGTGGCGTAGTGGCTTAGTGCTGGTGCAGCACCTCTTAAAGTTTGCAGTATAACCCTGTTTTGCAGTGCAGCTGCGCCAAGCAGATCCTGAAGAGCCGTGCGGCACCTTGACGCATTGTGATGTTGCTGAGGTCTCACCATTAGCGCCACAACAACATCATCATCTGCAGCAGGCACACCAAAGCACGGCGCATACCTTAAGAGTTACCTCCATTGAGGTAATTGTTTGCGGGCTGCTTGTGCTAAGCTTACTTTGCTTTTAAGCTGACGTAGATTTGGCTTTGGCCGTGAGGATTGTCTATGCCTATTAATATTCCTAATGGTTTGCCTGCAGCTGGCGTTCTGACCTCCGAGCAAGTCTTTATCATGACCCATGAGCGTGCTGTTCATCAGGATATCCGCCCGCTGAACGTGCTCATACTCAACCTCATGCCGAAGAAGATCGTCACGGAGATCCAGTACCTGCGTAAGCTGTCCAATTCGCCAATTCAGGTCAACATCGATCTGCTGCGCATCGACCACCACATCTCCAAGAACACGCCCCAGTCGCACCTCGATACCTTCTACCACGACTTTGAGGATATCAAAGAGCGCAATTATGATGGCATGATTATCACCGGTGCGCCGCTTGATCAGACCGACTTTGAAAACGTCACCTTTTGGCCAAAGATGCAAGAGATCATTGCGTGGTCAAATAAGCACGTCACCTCGACCTTGTTCTCCTGCTGGGGAGTGGCGGCAGCCTTAAAGTACTTCTACGACCTGCCAATGCTGTCCCGTAAGGACAAGCTCTCGGGTGTGTTCTTACATAAGACCACGCACAGCATCAATGCCTTCACGCGCGGCTTTGATGACTATTTTTATGCGCCGCAGTCACGCTTTATTGATTTCCCAACCTCCTTTATCGAGGAAAACACCAACATCATTGTGCTGGCTGACTCGGATGAGACAGGCATGTTCTTAGGCTGCTCTCCTGATTGCCGTCAGCTCTATGTGACGGGACACCCTGAGTACGATCCTAATACGCTGGCCGACGAGTACCGCCGTGATGTAAACGCCGGTAAGAACCCAAGCGTGCCTAAGAACTACTTTCCTAATAACGATCCGTACTTACCCCCACGCTGCACGTGGCGCTCGCATGGCGCCCTACTGTTTAGCAATTGGATCAACTACATCTACCAAGTGACCCCTTACGACTTTGTGTAGTTGCGGGGAGAAGGGCGCTGGCGCTGGCGGTAGCGTGAAGTGCAGCCGCCTAAGCTGCGACTAAGAGTAATACCGCGCAGAGGGCCGGTGCTCTTGGGGGGAGATTCATATTAGGTGGAATAACCCACAGCTGTAGATGCAGACAGATGAGATGCAGCTGCTTCAGCTGCCGTTGCAACTGTTGTTGCAACTGCAAATCTGGGCTGCCCCCTTACCTGTAGGGTAGATAGGCATGCCCGCACACCTAAGAGTGGACAGCGTAACTCTGAGCGACATAACTGCATCCCTCAGGATGATCTGCGGCTCACCTCCAGATGATTTACAGGGAAGTCTCCACTGGCAGCAGACACTCCCATAGCTCCTTGACACCATAAATGGGCTTAAGTGCGTGGGGATGGTAGATAGGACGTAAAGCCGCCCGCTTTGGCTTCTGCACAAGACAGTGGCCCTTAACACGCTGTAGTTATGCCCTCAATCAGTCTGTAGCCAGCGGTGCCACGGTGCTCAGTGGCGGTTTTATCGCCCTTGGTAGCTGTCTTGAGCATCAAAGCGCCCTAACTTATCAATCTGTCCTAAAGACTGCTAAAATTAGAGGTTCGCAAGCATGAGCAGCACATCTGCACTGAGCCTGTGCCTCTACACCTTTTCCTTGCTGTGTAGTCAAGTGCATTGCCTCTTTTCTTGTCTTCTCTCGCTGCCATCTTGCTGACCGCATCTTCTTTTTGAGGCACTTGATTTGGATAAGTTTCGTATCGTTGGCGGTAAAGCCCTGCAGGGCGAAGTCACTATCTCGGGAGCCAAAAACGCAGCCTTGCCTATCATCTTAGGCACCCTCCTCACCTCCGAACCAGTGGTACTGCATAACGTCCCAGATCTGCGTGACGTACAAACGTGCTTTAAGCTCTTAACCATGATGGGCAAAAGCTACGAGCGCCTCGATGATAACTCCTACCAAATCACCGGCAGGGTCTCCTCAAACGTGGCTCCTTATGAGCTCGTGAAGACCATGCGCGCGTCCATCCTCGCCTTAGGCCCTCTCACCGCTTTTTTAGGTACCGCCGAAGTATCCTTGCCAGGCGGCTGCGCTATCGGCGCACGCCCTGTCGACTTGCATGTCAAAGGCTTACAGGAGATGGGCGCTACCTTCGAGTTAAGCGAGGGTTATATCCGCTCCTCTGCTCCACATGGCCGCTTACACGGCGGCACCATTATGATGGATAAGGTCTCTGTTACCGGCACCGAGAACCTCATGATGGCTGCCACCTTAGCCGAGGGTACCACCGTTATCGAAAACGCCGCCCGTGAGCCAGAGATCACTGATCTGGCTATCTTCTTACGGGCTATGGGCGCTCAGATCAGCGGTGAGGGCACGGACAAAATCACCATTGAGGGCGTAAACGTCTTACACGGCTGCACCCACGCCATTGTGGCTGACCGTATCGAAACAGGCACCTACCTTATTGCCGCTATGGCTAGCCACGGTGAGGTGACCTGTCGCAATGCGCTGCCAGAGACCTTAGATCCCGTCTTAGCTAAGCTCAAAAAGGCCAATGCCCATATCGAAGTAGATGGCAATAGCATCTATCTCGACATGCGTGGCCGCGATATCCTGCCAGTGGATATCATTACCGCGCCGCACCCTGGCTTTCCTACTGATATGCAAGCCCAGTTTATGGTGCTCAATGCCTTAGCCAAGGGCTCGAGCTCGGTTACCGAAACCATTTTTGAAAACCGCTTCATGCATGTGCCAGAGCTCATTCGCATGGGAGCCCACCTCACGATTCAGGGCAATACCGTGCTGTGCGTGGGCGTGCCTACCTTAAAGGGCGCACAGGTAATGGCTACAGATTTACGTGCCAGCGCTTCTTTAGTGATTGCAGGCTTAGTCGCTGAGGGCACCACGGTGGTGGATCGTATCTACCATATGGATCGTGGCTATGAGCACATTGAGCGTAAGATTCGCGCCTTAGGTGGCACTATTGAGCGCATTTCCTAGGTGGTAGAGAGCAAGCAAGCTTTTGAGTGAGTAATGGTAATGGACGGCTTAGCGGCGGTAATTAGGGGCGCAGCATGTTTGATCTGAGCTCTTATAACACCTTTAATTTGGCAGTGTCAGCACGCGAGGGACTGGTTGTTTCCGAGGTTGCTGACTTAGAGAACCTGCCATTGCCTCTAGAGGAGCCGTACATTATCTTAGGTGGGGGCTCGGACGTCCTTTTTACAGAGGACTTTGTGGGTACGGTGCTCATTAACCGCATTATGGGCGTGAGTATCACCAAGCTGCCACGGCGTGCTGACTCTGCTGGCGCCTTAGCTTCTGCTGCTGCCGCTGCTTCCGCATCATCCGCATCTTCCTCAGATACCGCAGCATCCGCAGCCGTTGCTTTTTCTGCCGAAGCCCCAGTTGCTGACGCTTCCGCTGCTGATAGCTACGACTCCGATAGCGCTTTTGAGTATGTGGTGCGCGTAGGTGGCGGTGTGGTGCTTGATGACCTCATTGCTCAGCTCCTCAAAGAAGACATTTGCGGCCTTGAGAACCTCTCGCTCATCCCTGGTACTGTAGGCGCGGCGCCGATTCAAAACATTGGCGCGTATGGCGTCGAAATTGGTGACTTTATTGAGAGCATTGAGGCTTTTGACTTGCGCACAGGTGAGACTAAGGTCTTTACTGCTGCGCAATGCCACTTTGGCTATCGCTACTCGATTTTTAAGGAGCCAGAGTACCGCTCACTGTTTATTACCCACGTGACGCTGCGCTTAAGCAAAACCTTTGTGCCGCACCAGAATTATGCGGGTTTACAAAGCATGGAATTTAAGGACGCTTTTGCCATGCGCGAGCGCGTGATTGCGCTGCGCAATGAGAAGCTGCCTAATCCAAAGTACGTGGGCAATGCGGGGTCATTTTTTAAAAATCCCTATGTTAATGCCGACGTGGTAGCTGCTTTGCAAGCTCAGTTTGGCACTAAGGTGCCCTGCTATCCTTGTGAAGACGGCCGCTTTAAGCTGGCTGCGGGCTGGCTTATCGACAAAGCCAATTGCCGTGGTTTAAAGCATGGCCAAGTAGGCACATGGGGTAAGCAAGCCCTTGTCATTGTTAACCTTGGCAATGCTAAGCCTCATGAGGTCTTAGCGCTGGCGCGTTACATTAGTGCCGAAGTGAAGAGTAAGTTTGGAATTGACCTCGTCCCTGAGGTGCGTCTGTACGGTAAGCACGGAGAAATAGCATGGGATCAGATCTAAGATTTGTGCTGCCCCTTCTGCGCCTGTTAAATGAGTGCCCTGAGCTGAGACTCAACTATCAGCTGCTGTGTGCAAGGTTAGGCGTGACCGTGCAAGAGTTACAAGACACGGCCTCGGCGGTCAATGAGATTGAGCCTATCCTCGTGCAAGAGGGTGAGGACTTAGTGCTGTTGCACCAGCTTGACTTGCTTGACCCTAAGGCGATCTTTGAGGGCGTGACCATGCGCGGTCGTTTTGCTCTTAAGGATGTGTCGACTTCGACCAATCTCGAGCTGATGGAAGAAAAGGACAACCTCGTCTCGGGTGATGCCTTAGTGGCGGAGATTCAGACGCAAGGGCGTTCGCGTCGTGGCACCAAGTGGCTCACCTCAATCGGCACCAACTTGATGTTGTCGATGGCGTTTCGTTTTCCCTCGCTGCAGCATTTGCTGGGCTTTTCGCTGGCGGTGGGTGTCTCAACGGTTACGGCTTTAGAGATGCTGGGCGTGCGTGGCGTACAGCTGAAATGGCCTAATGACTTGGTGGTCAAGGAGAAGAAGCTGGCGGGCATCTTAATTGAGTCAGTGCCAGTGGCAGAGGGGGACATCTTTGCCATTGTGGGCATTGGCTTAAACGTTCACCGTTCGCAGAGCATTAGTGCACATGTGGATCGGCCTTACATCTGCCTTGAGGATATGGGCTTTAACTTAAAGCGCAATGACATCTGCATTAGCCTCATCAATGAGCTCAAGTACACGGCCAACAACTTTAAGCGTGAGGGCTTAGCGCCGTTTATGGACAGCTGGCAGCGGCATGACGCGCTGTTAGGGAGCTTTGTGGATGTGGAGATTTCCGCGCATCGGCGGATGTCGGGCAAGGTCTGCGGCGTGAACAACTTAGGCGAGCTGATCTTAGAGAGCAATAGCGGGCGGATTGCGCTGCGGTCGGGGCATATCTGCAACATCCGCAGCTGCAAGTAGTTTTTGCTGGGGATAACAGCGCCTGAGGGCGCTGTATGGCTACTTAAAGCAATCACAGAGAGTGAGCCGCAGCAGGGCTCATTACGCTGAGGAACACCTGACTTAAGAGGTGACTCATTTAAAGCAAGCGTGAGTGGACAACCTGAAGATAGGCTCAGGCTAGAGCACCATTTATCTCGAGGTGTAGGTTTTTGCCAGCACTCATCCCTGTATCCGTCAGCTATTAGATCACTCATGACCTACTTTTGTAGGAAGCACCTACTTTCGCAGGTAGATACGATCTACCGAGTGGTCTGCCGCCTTATGCAGAATCAAGTTAGCGCGGTTGCGGCTTGGCAGGATGTTGGTGATCAGGTTCTCGTGGTTAATCGCGCTCCAAATGGTATACGCAATGTTGAGCGCATCCTCCTTTGGCATCGCCGCATAACGGTGGAAGTAGCTGTTTGGATTGCTAAAGGTGCTCTCGCGCAGCTTTAAGAAGCGGTCAACATACCACTGAATCAGGTTCTCCTCACTGGCATCGACGTAAATCGAGAAGTCGATGAAGTCGGAGATAAAGACCTTATTGCGCACCGTAGGGTAGTCAGCGCCGTTTTGCAGCACATTAACACCCTCTAAGATCAGGATGTCAGGGCGGTCAACAACCGTAAACTGCTCAGGGATGATGTCGTAGTACAGGTGCGAGTACACTGGTACCTTGAGGTTAGGCTCACCGTTTTTGAGCTTGTAGAGGAAGGTCATCAGCGCCTTTACGTCGTAGGAGATAGGGAAGCCCTTTTTGGCTTCAATGTGACGCTCATGCAGCACCTTGTTTGGGTAGAGGAAGCCGTCGGTTGTGATAAGGGCTACCTTAGGGTTGGTGTCCCATGAGGAGATCAGGTGCTTAAGTAGGTTCGCCGTTGTGGTTTTACCACAGGCCACTGAGCCAGAAATGGAGATGATAAAAGGCGCGCTCTCAATGGACTTGCCTAGGAACTGCTTGATAACGTTAGCGCGGTCGTGGCGTGAGCGCACGTATAAGTAGAGCAGGCGCGACAGCGGCAGGTAGATATTGGAGACATCCTCAAGAGAGATCTTGTCGTTAAAGGCGAGGCAGCGCTGGAGTTCCTCTTCGGTTAAGTTAACCTTGTCCTGATTGTGGGCAAAGGTTGACCACGTTTGTGCGGAGAACTCAAAGAAAGGCTTAATGCTTTCTTTGCTGCTGTGCTTATAGTCTGGCATACCAGGATCCTGACGCTCTAAGCGGGAGTGGTTGTGTTGGATGTAGAGCGTGTAGTGTTCGTTTTCCGCCCGCACTACGCTATTGCTTTCTTTGACATCGGCGCGCTCTTCGTTATCGTCGATATCGTTAGCACTGACGAGGGGAGATGCAGTGATAGCGGGAGAGGCGAGAGTGGCGAGAGTGTTGGGAGTGGTATGAGCCTTAGCGTCTACGGTATCCGTGATGGCGGATAAAGCAGTGGCGGTAGTATGTGCGTTCAATTCTTGTCTCACTCAAAGCAGCAAGAGGAAGTGTCAGGCTTAAGCTTGGGTAAGCTGCGGCAGGGAGGGGATGGAGTGGCTGTTTGCTGCATAAACTACCAGTATAAGCATTTGCAGCGATGTGGCTTAGTAGTGTGAGTAAGATGCGTGAGCAAGTGCACTTTTATGGGCGTAAAAAAGGGCAAAAGGTGCAGTTGGGCGATGGTGGGGCGCGCTGTACAGTTTTGGGGTGAGGTAGTCGCCAGGTTCTTTGTTGTAAGTAGGGGATGCCGATTAAGAGCACCAATATGGTTCACATGAAAGTTCATGTGTCTATCAGGGATCGTGACCATTTTGTTCAAATAAAGAACCGTCGCCATGAGGGTAGCGGTCACCATTACTACGATAGGCGTGGGTGCAGATAGCCCCTATTCAGTCTGTCCTCGAGATAAAGGCGCCGTTGGCACCACTAAGATACCCTGAGGGTGAGCTCTTTACCTGTAAGCTGCCACGAGCTGTCGATCCTACCCAAAGAGCGGGGCGAGCTGTGGCTACTCTTGAAGTCTCACCTCGAGATAAAGGCGTCGCTGGCGCCGCTCAGATACCCTGAGGTGGAGCAGGCTACCTGTAAGTTGCTATGTGTTGTCGGCACTACCCAAAGAGCAGTTGCATGCCACAGGCATTAAGTTAAGCAAAAGCGCTTAAATATCAGTATCTGCGCCACTTGCTGAGGCTTTTATGCCAGCAGATTGGCATCTTAGCCTACAAAAACTGAGCCACCTCTTAGCACCACACCTGCTGCCTCTGTAGCAGCTGCTTCAGACTCGAGGCTGCCTAGAGTGGTGGCTCATTTAACTACCCTTCCTGATTTGCTCACTTATGGACAAAAAGGCGCCAGTCTTACGCTCTTAGGCTATGCTGGTGCTCACTATGTGGCTGACATTTGGGAGCGATCACATCACACGGCATTGCTCCTAGAAAAGGTGTTCCATCCCGACCACCTCAACGAGATGGCCCGTCGCACCGGCTTTGTCCAAAGACAACGACATTTCGATGTTCCTTGCTACGTCGCAGCGTGGTGGGTCATCCATTTTGATAATTTGAATGGCTACAACAAGCGCTTCGCCTCATTGTACGATGCTTATAGGGACTTGGTCATTGCTAAGAGCGGCAAAAACGAGCAAGAACCAGACATCATTTCGAAATCTGCGTTCTACCAACAATTACAAAAGCCAGAGGCCGCAAGGTTTGCCTCGATGCTCTTGTCTGAGGTAATGACTGCCAACATCCTCCAATACCCAGCAGAAGCTTTAGGCGGCATCAATGCGTATTTTCAGCAAACGTTCAATGTATGTGTAGGCAATGGGGCCTCGCTTCGTCTCGATGTAAGCGATGGATCAGTGCTTGGTGTTGTTCCACGAGCAGCTAATAATATGGACTGCAAGGCCTCTGGGCGCCAAAAACAGTCATGGCTATACCTGATCTTTTATCAGTGCATGACCGTGCGGCTGATTCAAAAGAGCATCGGCGCTTTATGTCAGCGGAGAATGGCAACTATCTTTACCGCATGACCAACCACCACGTTTATAAGGTCGTGCAGGCTAAAGACGGGCTTACTGGCGAAGACCTCACCCTGCATCTTAAGGGCAAAAAGCTCAAGGAGATCCGCGATATGGAGAATGCCTATACCCTGCTTGACCTTGCCGTTTCTGTTCCGCTTGCTGGAAATCAAGAGGTCACAGAGCGTGTGATTATGTGCCAAGGCTTAGATGACGAAAATGGTAAGCATACCTATCAAGTGCTCGCAACCAATCTGACCGCCGAGAAGTTGCCAGCAGTAGTGGCTCCTTTTGTCTATGGTCTGCGTTGGTACGTCGAGAATGAAACGTTCCGAAATGCATCAACTCAGGCAATGCTTCAATTATCACGCAGTGCTTCTGCTTTTCGCTGATCGTCTTTGGATGTAAACGCAACCTCTGGGCTGCTACTCAATCTACGCTTTACGCAGATGCTAAGGATCCTGATGTACAAGCCTTTAAGGCTGATCCTGAAGCCGCTATCCGTAATATCGTAGCTGCGGTGGAAGATCCGGACATCACATCCGTCCAGCTTCCTCCAAGCATTTCCTTAGAAAAGGTTTGTCGCTCGCGGGATCCACGCATCAAAGAGTACTTTCTGGGCATTATCGCTGGCCGTGGCCGTAAGTATTTATGGCAACTCCGTACCAATCTCATCAATGATTGGATTGGCCGCAAGCTCATGCATAGCGATGCTCGTATCACAGGTCGCAAATTGAAGAGGTGCAAGCTGTTTCAGGTTAAGATGAGTGTCATCATCGCCAAATTGCTCGATGCTAG
>CASEBB010000139.1 GCA_949286015.1 uncultured Succinivibrionaceae bacterium
TTGTTTGGAACGGTGCTGAGGTAGGATTGTATTCTTGTTCAGGACCCGCCCTATTAAAACGGGAGGAAGCCATGTGCGTAAGCACATGGAGACTTCACTGCGCACTTTGCGTGCTTAAGCTTTGCTGTCGCTCAGTATGTGCCCGCAATATACGGAGCTGAGCGATCATTTTGGAGTAAACCCAGCCCCAAAATGCGCAAATGGTCACTAAGACAAAGTAGCAAAACCATGCATCATCGCTATCGCTTCTCATGCTGTTTGTAGCAATCGACCATATGACCATCCCCAGCAGCACCGCAAAAAGCACTGCCACATATATGCAGATCTTTTCACAGTAGCCCACAATCTTCAGTCGGTATTATGTTTCGGACAAGTAATCCTCCCTATCATCACTACAATCATAGCCAAACACGCAGGAGCTGCCTTAACCACACAAAGAGCAGTAGTTACTACTGGTATCTACTTGCGCTCTGTCTCTTGTGGCGCCTCCGGCTTTGCTGATGTCGTATTGTCCTCAGCACCATCACCATTGCTGGCAACAGGGTGCACATGCCGTGGATCGCCATTAAAGTAAATGCCGCTGGCGGTGCGCTGATATCCCTGTAACAGGCGGTTACTGAGGTTACCCTCAACTTTGGCTACCACGTACACAGGACGGTGCTTAACCTCCTCCGAGACGCGGCCTAAGTACTCACCGAGCACACCAATCGAAATCAGCTGGATGCTGCCTAAGAACAGCACCACGCACATGATCGAAGCGTAGCCTGGGACATCGATACCATTAACCAAGGTGCCGATGATGATGTACAGCATGTAAATAAAGGCAAGGAAGCCAATACCCGCACCAATGTACGACCAAATACGCAAAGGCAGCGAGCTAAAGGAAACGATGCCATCTAAGGCAAAGTTCCACAGCTTCCAGTAATTCCACTTGGTGGTACCCGCCGAGCGCTCGGGACGCACATAAGGCACGCCCTTGCTCTTAAAGCCAGGCCATGCGTAGAGTCCCTTCATAAAGCGGTTGCTCTCATTGAGCTGGCGCACGGTGTAAATCACCTTAGCGTCAATCAAGCGGAAGTCACCGACGTTCTCAGGGATCTTAACCTTAGAGGAGAGCTTATTGAAGATGTAGTAGAAGCCACCGGAGGTAACACGCTTAGCTTCAGAGTCAGAGGAGCGGTCAGTGCGCACACCATAAACCGTATCGACATCTTCTTCACGCCAGATGCGGATAAACTCCAAAATCAGCTCTGGTGGGTCTTGCAGATCGACATCGATTGGCACCACGGCATCGGCATCGCACAGATCTAAGGCCGCAGTCATCGCCGCTTCTTTGCCGAAGTTACGCGAGAGCTTAATGAGAGCCACACGTGGATTGTGCGCCATTAAGTCTTCGATAATGGCAGCGGAGCGATCGCGTGAGCCGTCGTCGACAAAGACAATCTCGAGGTGGTCTAAGATCGAAGACAGCTTTTGCTCGACCACTTCCACAAAGGTGGCAATGGTCTCTTCTTCGTTGTAAACCGGAACAATTAACGCGACTTTGTAGTCGTCATTATGGCGTGCCATAGGATCACCTCGCCATTAAAAAAGTCACTAAAGAGGCCTATATTCTTTCAGGTATCGTGCCCTTGAGGCTGTAATGCTCTTTTAGCAGGCCGTGCTGCTTTTTGAGGAAAGCTAAGCGCTGACCAGAGGCCAGAGTCTGCCGATGGCGCCGGAACACAATCCTACTTCTGAGGTGTTAGCGGTGCAGCAACCATCATCCCTACCTATCAGTGGTACGACCAGCTCTCAGCCTACGCTATCTAAGCTGCGCTTTAGCACCTTAACCCTTAGCGCCGTATCGCACAGGTCACGTAAGGTAAGACCTTGGACAGTCCCTACTCTCAGGGTGAGGCGGTATGCTAGCAGCCTACTTTTAAGATATGGCACGCTGCCTCTATCCTGAGGATTATCTTGGAGTAAAACTGGCTACCCTCTGCTGCTTGTGTGCAGAGACAGCATTGGTCAGGTGCAGTAAGCTACCTTTTGCCTGCTACCTTGCTTACCTTGCTTAATCTTAGTCCGTAAGGAACTCATGACGGGACGATGGATTGAGCTTAAAGTGCCCACCTAAAGCCGTGGTTGTCGTGGATGAGGTTGGGTCTTGGACACCGCGTGCTTTTACACAATAGTGCGTAGCAGTAATCGTTACTGCTACATTGCGCGTCTCCAAGAGAGTCTGTAACGCTACCAGAATCTGCTGCGTCAAGCGCTCTTGCACCTGCGGCCGCTGCGCAAAGAAGCGCACAATGCGGTTAATCTTAGAGAGGCCAATGATCTTGCTCTTAGGCATATAGGCCACTTTGGCCATGCCGTCGATCACCATAAAATGGTGCTCACAGGTAGACGTAAAGGAGATGTCTTTGACCTTAATCATCTCATCTACCTGCATCTTGTTCTCGATGACCGTGATGTCAGGAAAGTTGTGGTAATCAAGGCCCCTAAAGATCTCATCGACAAACATCTTGCCTACACGGTATGGGGTCTTAATGAGGCTGTCATCGCTCAAATCAAGCCCTAAGGTCAGCATCATCTCCTGCATGCACGCTGAGATCTTGGCGCGCTTTTGCTCTGGAGTCAGACCGTTATCCTTAAGCGGAGTCTCAAGACCACTGGCAATGAGAGCCGCGCGCACCATGCGGGCTTGCTCACTTAAGCCGTCATCTTGAGCCGCGAGCATGTGCAGCTGTGACTGCTCGGCTGGCAGCAAGGCGCCCTCATTTTGCAGATTGAGGCTATTGCCCATGGTCAGAGGCAAAGAGCTCTCGGTGCTTACCTCTGCAACAGCAGGCGCTTTGTCCTGTACCACAGGTGACGGCTTATCCTGTGCCGTGCGGTAGTCGTCTTGGGGTTGCGCGGATACTGCGGCCGCGCCCATGTGCTCGTCCATTTCATCCCTGTAGGAGGCTGCGCCTCAAAAGACCAACTCTACGCAGGGTGCTGCCTGCTCCTGATGCGTCAGCAGATTGTGAAGACTCTGCTTTGGGAGCCGTTAGCTCCGCTCCTGCGCTCAATGTGAGGCGCATTATAGCGCAGCCCTGCTGTATCTGATGACAGCTTTAGGTAAAGCAGGGTGCCCCATTTATCTCGAGGTGTTGCCGTTGCCAGCACTCCCCCTGCATCTGTCACTTATGAGCTCACTTCTTCCTTAATCTTTGTGCAGCCAAAGGGGTGCGGGCATTTTTCTAGAGGGCTTGCCTCTACTTACTGCGGTGTTGCTCTAACCACGAGCTTTGTGTCAGCACTGACGGGCACTTAATCTGAGCCGCCTCGTAAATCCGCGCCACGCTGGTAGGCATCTTTGCCGTAGCGATCTCCTCGCCACTTACCATGCACTTGTGGTTGCGCAAGTGTTGCAGCATGCTATCAGAGGTGTCCTCCAGCTGAGCTCTAAGCTCCTGTAGCTTGCTTGTGACCACCGCCGCCATAAAGGTCAGCAAGAGGTGGCCACGCACCATAGCCTCACTCCTGCTCCCCTTAGGATCGAAGGAGTAAGCGTTCTCTTGCAGCGCAAAGACCGCATCCATATACTGCCGTGTATCGTACAAGGCCAGCAGCTCCTGAGGCTCAAACTGCTTTGAGGACACCAGCACCGTCAGCCCAGCCTCATTCAGGTCAGCAAACAGCTCAGATTTGTAATTGTCGCTGTCATAAGAACGAGCGAGCCGCAGCACCGCAGCGTTGCCGTCAAGCTTAACTGCCTGATCCTGCACCAGATAAGCATACGCAGAGTACTGCTTATCGAGCCCCTCCAGCTTGCAGGGAACGCGCTTGATCATGCAGAGCTGAGGGCGCGCGTCTACGAACACACCAGTGCTTATCAGCGTGCTGGCATGTTTCTCCACCAACTGCTTATAGAGCTTGCAGTGTTTTGGCAAGCGCAGCAGAAACGCTACCCTACTCTGATAGAGGACAGTGATGTCCTTTGGGCCATAGTAGCCATTTAACAAGTGAACAGCAGTGATATTGACGCCTTGCTCCTCAAGAGCGTAGATCGTGTCCATTACCATGGCGGCATCGCTGCCATCACTGTAAACAGGATGCACATAAGGCAAAGCGAGAGGCAGTCCTGTCTGCAGTTGCACGGCATAGAGCAGTCTAAGCGCAGAGCAATCATCTTTTTGTTGATTAGGCTCAATGCTTGTCAGCCGGAAATGGCTGCTGTCAGGCAGACCGGTGCTGTCTATAAGAACGTTCTCGGCCTTAGCGCTAATGCCAAAAGTGCCTTGCAGCAAGGCGCTATAGGCCTGAAAGAACTTTCCCCAGACAGAGTCTCTGCCGAGAAAGCTCAACACGCTGTCGACGCTCTGTGCACTTAAGTCCGCTTGCGGATAAAGAACCCGCGCGACATTGCCCTCAAGCCACGCCTCGGCGTGCTCGTTTGGCAAGGTGGACAGCAGATAGAAATGCAGCAGAGCCCACAGCGTATCAGGATTACTATAGCCCAGCGCGTTCAAGGCCTTGTTAAAGCCGAGCTCACGGATGTAGGAGTCGACCAAGAACGTGTCGCCAAAGTCTAAGAGCAAGTTATCACGCAGCTTGCTTTGACGTGGACGCTGCCGCCGTGTTGGCTGAGTCCACTCTACACCCTCTGGCACCTCCCATACTCATGGGTTTCCATATTAAAAGAAAAGACGCCGCGCTCTCTACTCTGGTAGATACCAGCCTCCTCATTGAGGACGCGCCCTAAGTTAGAGTAGGTCTTAACCCACTTACCATCAGCATCCTGTACAGGATGGCAGAGGGTGGCGTATTTGATCCCGTTTTTTACGCTGTAGGCGATGAAATCTTTCATGCGGTACTGCTCTGAGAGGGCTAATGATGATAGGAGCTGGTGACGGTCATCCCCGCGAACTTAACCCCACCATGGCTTGATGGTGCTCTTGGTGTGTGTGCCCCTTGAGGATTAGTGCTGCAAATGGCCGCTATAGCGCTTACAAGCTGGTTTGGCGCAGCTTCATCACTCTCAGGGATGCGTTGCTGACTCTCTGCTTTGCGCTGTCCAATATTAGGCTCAAGGGTAAGGAGGCAGTGGGTACGAGCAAAGCAGGCAGGATGTATCACAGAATGCTGGCTATCTTCTGAGTTTAGTGGCTACCAAAAGAAGCGCACCATAGCTCCTGCGCTCAAGCATGGATGCCCATGTGATGGCGTTTGACGTGAGCAACCTTGAAGTAGTGTTGGTGCCCTCTTCACCAAACTATGAGGCGGCGAGCAAACACAGAGCACCGATGCCACACACAACACCCTGCACCTTACAGCGCCCGCCCCTGAGAGCAAGCCAACGGCTTGCCTACTACTCGTCCGCTGCGTCTGCTCTGTCTAAGCTCTCCACGGTAAAGGATGGCAGATCCCTTTCGTAGCTAAAGTGGGTCGCATGGTGCTCAAGGCCAAACTTTTCAGCTACCAGCGCCCCTAAATTGTTGATCGCCACTTGCTCGGAGGCATGGTGCCCCACCACAAAGACCACCGTGCCCGTCTCTACGGCCATATGGTAGGTTTGCTCATTGACGTCACCGGTAATGAGCGCCTGATAAGTTGGCTGCTTATCGTTATCGAGGAATGAGGAACCCGAGCCACTGCAGATGAGCAGGTCATCTAACATCATGTCAGGGGAGATATTGCCAATCACCTGCACGCGCGTATCCAAGCGCTCGCATAAGATGGCGGTAATCTCACTTACGGTTAAGCCCTCAAAGAGCTGAGCGCGCATGGCAATGGAGGTCTTATCCCTTGGCACCACATAGTCGAGCTTATCGGCACCTAAGATCTGCGCTAAGTAGGCATTATTGCCATGGGAAAAGTGCGCATCTAATGGCAGGTGGTAGGCTACGAGGTTGATCTTGCCCTTGATAAGGGTCTTCACGCGCTGGTAGTAATTACCCACCAAGCGTGGGTCGGCACCTTTCCAGAAAAGGCCGTGATGCACTAAGAGCATGTCAGCGTTAAGCTCTAAGGCCGTATCAATGGCTTCTAGCGAGGCGGTGCAGGCGGTGACAATCTTTTTGATGTGCTTGCTACCGGCTACTTGTAAGCCGTTGTAGGACACATCACGGAAATCACGGGACTCCAGAAAGTCATCTAAAAACGCCACGATTTGCTGTACATTTGGCTGCTCAGTCACGGTGCTCTCCTTTTCTCGGCCATTGATCCACGTCTTATCAGAGCTCCCCCCAAGTGGCAGAGCTTACAATGCCGCTGCCCCTTAAGAGCTCCCTCCCCATCTTACACGAGATTGCGCCCCGACACGTGCCTGCTACCGCTTATAGTAGCCCCAAAAGCACATCCCAAAGGAGATGTTTGCAGTGGCGCTACTCTCGAGATCAAGCGCCGTCAGGTGCTTTTGCGGATATCGACACCACTCTAAATCCACGCTATCCCCACGCTTTAGCACCAGTGCCTTAGCCTTGTGCCTTCTGCACCTCACCAAAAGACAGCCCCTATTCACGCCGCCTCTGCCCTCTGGCTTCCTTGAGATCAAAGCAGCGCTGCCGCGCCTTTACGCAAGGTATGGGCGTAAGGACAACCGCCCTAACTGCCCTACCTGTAGTTGGCTTAAAGTGCTATTGAGCCCTACTCCACTGCCATCGGAGCGCGCTGATTCCATCTCTCTGGGCACAGGGCGCTACGCACTACAGAGCTACGATCTTGCTCTTGGTGCCGCAGAGCTTATCAATACGGGCAGACTGGGCTTGCAGATCACTGCGGGCATTGGCTCTACCAGCATAAATGCGAAACAGTGGCTGGCCATTGTTGCTAGAGGTCTGCACCGCATAGACCGAGATACCAGCCTTAGTGATCTTATTGATCACATTGTCCGCATTAGTGCGCTTAGAGAACACGCCCACCTGAATGACGTACTTCTCTTTTGGCTTAGTACCGGCAATCACCTTTGGTGAGTAGCTAGAGCTCTTGTTAGCATTAGTGGTCGCAGCAGGACGTGGTGCTGGTTTCGCTGGGGTAGAAGCTGTGGTTGTGGCCGCTGGCTTACTGTTATTGTTATTGGCAACGAGCACCTCAGGCTTCTTTTGCTGCTGTGGCTTAGGCTTAGCCTCTAAGACCTCCGTTTGCGGGCGCGTGGACGCATTATTAGGGCGGTTTTGGGCAGTAGGTAACGGGGCTGGGCCCAAAGCACTTGGTGGCTGTGCGCCTTGGCGTGGCGCCTCTAAGATCTCCACGCCATTGTCAGCAGGCACCGGCTTATTAGCCTGCAGCGATGGCTGGCTGTTAGGATTGCCCGCAATCGAGAGCTGGCCATTACGGTTGCCAAAGTTAAAGGCTTGCGCGTTATTCGGCAGCGGCTGATGCTGCAAGTTGCCATTATCGTCTACGACCGCACCGTTTTGATTAATGGCAATGGCACTGTTGTCCGGAGCATCACGCTTAATCATGTCCTTGGAGAGGATCACCGGCAAAAAGATCAAAATCGTCGAAGCCACTATCGTAAAGCCGACGATCCTATTGCGCAAACTGGTGCTGATTGCCATAAAACTAATCTCCGTCCCCTCGCAAGCCACCCATGCAGCTCTTGGGAGCCTATCTCACAAAAGCACACCGCACATACAGCGAACTCCGCTAGACTGCCCCAAAAGACCTAACAGTCCCAGCGGAAGGCTAATAGTACAAACAAGCAAGCCCTTTGCCGCAAACGCAGAGATACGGCCCCTCGGCGCGCCTTTGGGGCGCAAGAGAAAGCAGCGCCCCGCAACAACCATGAGCGCATGGACTTACCACAACGAGGCCGTATCTGCGCTGGTAGCAGGCAGTCTCTGTCCTTGATAGCGCCCCTAGCCACGCAGCTAAAGGCGGTCGCTAAGACGCTGCGGCCCCTACCCTTAGCCCTCAGCTCAGGTGCTCTTTAGGGATAGCCGCCATGCAGCAGTGCAGCTTGCGCTCCCAGAGCCCTTTCACGCTCGCGGGGGTAAGGGGGTAAGTTGTGGTGTGTACCGCGCGCGCAGGTACGACAGCAGGGCTCAGCGGCTAATCCTACCTTGCTGCTCTTGGTTACTGCGCTTGCAAAGCTTGCGTCGCCTCAGCTACCGTCACAAAGGAGCCGCAGACAATGATCTCATCAACGCTCTTAGCCTCAGCACGTGCTGCCGCCAGCGCCTCTGCTACTGAGGCAAAACACTTTACCTGCACCGAGCTTGGCACCTTACCCTGTAAGGCCGCTGCTAAGCGTGCCGCCTGCTCGCCTCGCTCACCGGATAAGTCCGCAAGGTAAAACGCCCCAAAGGCATCCTTTAGCACCTGCAGCACGCCCTCGACGTCCTTATCCTTGAGCATGCCTATCACCGCCCGACGGGTACCTGCATTTTGCGAGCAACGCGACAGGCGCATAATGGCCTCACGTAAGTGGATCGCTGCTGGTACATTGTGAGCCACATCGAGGTAAATGACAGGGTCACGCGCCATGAGCTGCATGCGTCCAGGCAAAGCCGCTTCCTGTAAAGCAGCAGCAATATGATGCAGATCCTCAAAGCGTCCCAAATCGCGCTCTAAGAAGTAACGCAGGATGTGCAAGATGGCATGCAGGGCGATACCAGCACAGCTCACTGGCACCTTTGGGTAAGGCAAGAAGAGATCGTAGCGCATTTCACTGTCGCGGAACTGGATCTCATCAGGGCCCTTGCCATCGGCACTTGGCACCACGCGCACCTTAAAGTGCTGATTCTCAATCTCCGCATGGGCACCTAAGCGCTTTACCGTCTGCATGATTTCCTTCATGGCCGCAGGATCGATGTTCGCTCCTAAGATCACCTCACTTAAGGACTTAATGATGCCCGCCTTTTCATGGGCAATCTGGGTGGTGGTATTGCCCAGAATCTTCATGTGGTCAAAGCCAATGGAGGTGATAATGGCCAGATCATTCGGGAAGGCGTTAACTGCATCTAAGCGCCCGCCTAAGCCCACTTCCAGCACCCACAGATTGCAGTGCTCACGGGCCATGGCGCGTAAGGCGGCTAAGGTAGCGATCTCAAAGTAAGTGAGGTCGATAATGTCATCACGTAAAGGACGGGCTTGCTGCTCTACCGCTAAGGCCAGCTCTTGGACTGGCGACTCGTCTGTAATCTCAAGGCCTGAGGCCATATTGCGCTTGACTGTAGCCGCTAAGCGCTCGTCTGCTGCCATGAGTTCATCATCAGCAAAGAGCTCGTCATCGTCGTCTTCTGCTAAGAGGTCGTCGTCAGCATCAGCAGCAACAGCAGCAGCTTCAGAGGAGTTTGTAGCAGCAGCGGTGGCGCCAGTACCTGCAGCATCAGCACTGTGCTGGGCACTTAAGGTCGCAGCATCATGCTCGGCCGCTAATTCCTCAGCAGTGGCACAGTCACGGCACACAGGCTCTAATTCAGCATCAGGAAATTGCGCTGCAATCACCTCATAGAGGCAAGTCTGCAAGAGCTCATCACTGATCTCTTTTCCAGAGAGCTGAATGCGCTCATTAAAGTGCAGTAAATGTGGCGAGGTAAACAGGCCAACCTTACAGCCACAGCGCTGGCAGGCATCGGCAATCAGGGCCGCCGTCGAGCCCTTGCCATTGGTACCGGCAATGGTCACCACAAAAGGATTTAAGTAAAGCAGATCGCTGTAGAGGTGTAAGCGCTGTGCTACTTCCCGCACGCGATCTAAGCCTAAGGCCATATGCTGCGGGTTAATAGCCTCTAAGTAGGAAAGCCACTTTTCAAGAGAATAGGACTTACCGTGAGTACGGGCTTCTTCTAAGGCGGCACGATGCTGCTCTAAGGAGGTAGCAACTTGCTCTCCACCAATAGTTTGGACTGTGGTCATGGTGCTCCTCCCTGAGAGTGTTCTTACTGATGAACTGATAATCTGAGCCTACCTACACCCGCGAAGTAACCACAACTGTCAGCAAGAACAGGCAAGCAGGCTCGCAAACAGGCTCACTTGCTGGCATCAGCCATCACGCTATGGGGACAAAGTCACACTGATGGCAGCAATGAGAGCAAGAGCAAGAGCAAAAGTCACAGCGCCTATCGCAAGACCTGAGCTCCGCCTGTCCCTATAATGGGGGTTACTTACAGCAATAGTGCAGAAAAGGTCTGGGTACGGATTGGGGACAACTGCCTTACATGCAGTTACAAAAAAAGCCGCAGGGCTACTGCAGCTTGGGGCAAAACAAAAGCGGCACCGACGGGCATGCTTACTTAAGAATGAGCGATCTAATCACCGACCGTGAGGAGGTCTGGGATAGTTTTGGTCAAGCTGATAAACACATGGTTTATGGGAATGCATCAGACTATCTCGAGGTAACACTTGAGCACAAAGATTTATGGGCTTTATAAAATTAGTCTAGACCTCCTCACGGTCGGTAATCAATGACGGCAGAGGGGAGGCGTGCTGGCAAACACCCACCTCGAGATAAATGGTGCAGGTGAGTCTCATTCTACCTGAGGACGGTGCACCCTGCTTACCCTAAAGTCCGTCAGCTCTTAAGTCAGTCATTCCTTGGCACTAAGCTGGGACATGCCTAACCACCACTACCAGCGCGAGCCCTTGATGTCAGGGGCAGGCTTCTCTTGGCTCACTGCGCTGCTGACAAGAGCAAGCAGGCCACAGCACCTGCGGCTGCTTCTGCTCTTGCTTTGGCCACAGCAGCGCCTGTTGGCTCTGCTTACGACTTGGTGCTGGTGGTAGTACGACGGCGCGTAGTGGCAGTGCTCTTGACGACAGCCTTTTTGGCGGAGCTGTCAGCATCATCGCCCTTATCAGCGTCCTTGTCAGCGCTCTTAGCCTCAGCACTCTTGTCCTCGGCCTTATCATCGGCCTTGGCCTTAGTGGCGCGCTTCTTCTTGGTCGTAGCCGTATCGCTATCCTCAGCTACTGCGGCTTGAGGCAGAGAGACCACATCTAAGGACTGGGTGTTTGGTACATAAACCTCACCCTCGAGGTGGTAATTTAAGAGCTTGGCAAGGAGCTCCGAGAGTTGCTCGCGCATCTGATGGCGCGGCACAATCATGTCAATGGCGCCCTTTTCCAAGAGGAATTCTGCTAACTGGAAGCCCTCTGGCAGCTTCTCACGCACGGTCTGCTCAATCACGCGCGGGCCGGCAAAACCAATCAGCGCATGTGGCTCGGCGACGTTGATATCACCCAGCATGGCAAGGGAAGCCGACACACCGCCCATGGTCGGGTCGCTCATGACAGAGATAAATGGCAGGTGGTGATCGGACATGCGCGCTAAGGCCGCCGAGGTCTTAGCCATTTGCATAAGAGAGATGAGGGACTCCTGCATACGGGCACCACCGGAGGTGGCAAAGCAGACTAAAGCACGCTGCTCCTCAATGCAGGTCTTGGCGGCTAAGCAGAAACGAGCACCAACCACGGCGCCCATCGAGCCACCCATGAAGTTGAATTCAAAGGCGCAAGCGACCACAGGGATGCCCTTTAAGGTACCCTTTTCCACCACAATGGCGTCTTTTTCGCCCGTGTTCTTTTGCGCAGAGGCAAGGCGGTCTTTGTAGCGCTTGGAATCCTTGAAGCGGAGGATATCCATAGGCTCAAAGCTCTCACCAAGCTCCACACGGCCCTCTGGATCTAAGAAGGAATCTAAGCGCACCCGAGCCTTGATGCGCATGTGGTGACCGCACTTTGGGCACACATTGAGGTTGCGCTCGAGCTCACTGCGATACAAGACCTGATTGCAAGCGGCGCACTTTGTCCAGACGCCCTCTGGAATTTCGTGTTTGCTGCTGTCAGTGTTCTTGTTGAAAACCGTCTTAATATTGTCAATCCAGCTCATCAAACTTTCCAAAAATTGTCAGCATGCTGTATTTGGGTACGGCAAGGACACCAGCGTGGAAGCTTTAGCTGCAAGCGCTAAGCGTTGCATGGCTTCTGACGTGGGTGCGTGACAGCGTTTGACCATTAGCAAGTGCGGTACGCATCGTCCGGTCTTAGCAGATATGACGAGCCCACCTTTAGGGGTGATACACTTACTTTTCCTGACCCTCAGGCCTCTGCTCACATGGTCGTGACAGCAAAGCGGTGACCACGACGTGGCTCTCTTTGTTGCGCGGCAGCAATTAGCTTGTGGCTCTACTGCGCTGACGCCTGACCGACCCATATGAGTGCAGCATCTGAATTATACATCATGATACCCTCTTCACAGCGCCATTTAGCAAGCCTGCTTCAGTTGCGCTGGCGCATAATGGCTGCAGAAAAGCCATAGTGCCAAGGTTCTCTGCCCTGAAAAGAGCGCCGCCACGCTTTTGCAAAAAAAGCGCGTTAACATCAGCATTGCGCAGCACAATGCAGTACAGCGTAACACAGCGCAGCACCATGGTTCATAAACGCAGCGACCGATCGACTATTAGCCCTATGCCCACTACAGCGCCCGCCCCTTTGACCATCTTTGTTGCCAGCTCTGACTTTTTACCAGCATTGAGCAGCTTTTACTACGCGTGTGTCAGCGGCCTCACCGCTGACGATGAGGAGCTAAAAACAGCTGTGTCTGCTCTGTCATCCCTATCAACAAAGCACAGCACTCACACCCTAACAGCAAAGCGGCAAAAGACCACTGACTCTGCCACGAGTACGCTCTTAGGCGCCGCCCTCTTAAAGACTTATGCCGACTCCTGTTACAAGCGCGCCCAACAGGAATTACAGCAGGGCTTTTGTCTGTGTGCCACCTATCAGCAGCCGCTTACGTCCGAGGTCGAGCTCTGTGCCTATTGTCTTTTGGAGCCGCAGTCTGACTACCTCTTTTTAGAGAACCTCGTAGTGCTGCCACCATTTCGCCGTCAGGGCGTGGCCTCGGCTCTTTTAGATTGCTCCCTACTCTGGTGCCAACACAAAAAGCTGCCCCTACTGGCGCTGACTACCATTGAGCCACTTACTGCTGCTTGTAGCCTCTATCGCCGTCGTGGCATGAGCGAGACTCTGGCTGCACAGAGTAAGCTGCGCTTGCCACAAAAGGCCAGCGAACGCGTGCTGCTTTTTACGCAAGCGGCACCACAGAGTAAAGCCGAGCAGCAAGCGCTGGAGCAGAGCTTAGCGCAGCGGCAGGTGCACTTTATAGGCTTAGCCACGCCGTTGCGACAATAAGCGCTATCTTCAGCTCACTTGGGCTTATGGTGCTGTTGGTGTACCGCCATGCTCTATGGGGACTAAGCTTAAGCACCTTGCAGTGCTGTGGTGATGCCGCTCTGCGTTGCGAGGCCAGCTCTTAGGTGCGCGGGTATGCTGCTGACGCTGTCCACTCCCCCTTAGAGTTCCTTGCGGTTCATGGTGGTTTGGCGGGGGCGTATAGCTTCACCACAAGATAAAGCGCAGCGCTCTAACCACTCTCCCCAATCGTAGGTATCCTAAAAGCGCCTGACGGCGCATTATCTCGAGAGTAGCATTTCAGCGCACACCTACTCTCAGGGTAAAACACCTGATTGTAGGCAGTTTCCTCCTTTGGAGCTGGCTTTTTGGGTCACCTACCCCCAATCTCTACCACCTATCCTTACACACCTCCAGAAACGACAAAGGGGCGCAACCGACCATTGTCAGCTGTGCCCCTTTGCTTTTACTTTTGGTAATTGATGCTGTGACAGCAGTTGCTGCTGTGACGCAGCAAGAGCAGCTCTCTGCGCTTACTTCATCTCTTGCGTAGACTGCTCGGTGCCTGCAGCCTTAACCGCAGCATCACTTGCAGGTGCTGGCGCCTCCAGAGCTGGCTTTTGCTCTGCTGCCCCTTCCGCAGGTGCAGCATTGCCTGCCGCCTCGCTAATGGCATTGTACGTTGCAGCCTTAGCAGCCTTCGCCGCATAATCTGCCGCCTTTTGCGCGTGGTACTTCGCCATTAACTCATCGGACATACCATACTCGTGGATCTCCATCGACTGGATTGGGCCTTGCGAGACACCATCCTGTTGGCCCTCAGTAGTGGCCTCAGATGGATCAGGGAAGCGCGACTCATGCTTCTTGTAGTAAAGCAGCAGTGAGATGGCACCAATGAACGCCAAGATCGCACCAAAGATGGTAACGAAGCTGATATCCATGCCCATAGAGAATGGAATACCACCGACGTAAGCGCCAATGGCGTTACCTAAGTTAAAGGCCGCCTGCACCATGGAGGCACCTAAGAGTAAGCCACCTGGAGCCACACGTAAGATCGACACCTGCTCTGGCGAGGAGATGGCAAAGAGTAAACCGGCGGCAATAACAGCCAGCGGAATACAAATGAATGGGTTGCGACCTAAGAAGGCGATACCCAGCAGCACAAAGATCGCGACAAACTGGCAGATGCACGCCACTAAGCCTGGAGTGTAGCGGTCGCAGAGCTTGCCTGAGACAAGGTTAAAGATCACCATGGAAATACCCATGACGACCAGCACTGCCGACACCATCTCCAGTGGAATACCAGCAAAATCGGTAAGGATTGGGCTGATATACGAGTGCATACAGAAGATACCGGCGTTGCCAAACATGGTCGCGGCTAACACCAACCATGGGGCAGGATCTTTCAAGAAGACAAACTGTCCTCTAAAGCCCGTATCATGAATCTTACCGACGTCACGAATCCACATGTAGGCGCTGACAAAGACGAGCACGCCCCAAATCACGACGATGTAGAAAATAGTACGCCACGACAACGAGTGGGCTAAGGCCGTACCTAAAGGCACACCAAAGATGTTGGCAATGGTCATACCGGCGACCATAATCGCCACGGCGCTGGTGCCCTTACCTTTGGCAGCCAGACGCTGTGCGATGATGGAGCCTACACCGAAGTAGGAACCATGAGGCAGACCTGCGATAAAACGCGAGGCCAGCATGGTCTCAAAGGTTGGTGCCAAGGCGGTAAGGACATTACCCAAGATGTGCACGATGATGAGCAACAAGAGGATATTCTTGAGCTTCATCTTGCGCATTAAGATAATGGTGAAGGCACCAATAGCCACACCTAAAGCATAGGCAGAGATAGCGTGACCCGACTGAGCGATCGAAACATTAAAGCTTTCGGCCCAATACGGGAGCAAGCCCATCGCCACATACTCGGTGATACCTAAGCCTAGCGTACCGAATGCTAAGGCAATCAATCCGCGAATGAGCATACAAACTCCTGAAAAAAACAACAGCTCGTCGCACCAACTCAGGTATCACCAAAACCACATTGGAAAAGACCGCAAGCGCTCAGCGCTTACGTGCCCAAGGCACGTTCAGGTCTTTTCTCCTCCACGTCCTAAGTTACACGCGTCGAACCAACACCCGCGCATTGTAGCAAAAGCCACTGCTTTGGTGAGATATGCTGCACTTTTTCTGCGACATAGGGCAAGCAAGTCTGTACAATAGTTGGTGCGTAGTACGTAAGTCAGCACCAAGAGTGGCAGGCTGCTGGTTCATTTTTCGCGCGTGACGCCGTCTCACGTGCAGCATAGCCTAAGCTTACCTGACAGCAGACCGCCTTTAGAGGTGGTAACACTGCAAGTGGTGCTCGGTGCGTACTCCCAACCGTCTTCTTGTGTATGCTTTGTGAGAACAGCTCTTTGCCATGGACAATTTCGCTGCCATCGATTTTGAAACCGCAAACTTAAAGCGCAGCAGCGTCTGCAGCGTCGGCATTGTTACCTACCGTAATGGGCAAAAGGATAAGGATTTCTACAGCCTGATCCAGCCTATCCCTAACTACTACAGCCCACAATGTGTCCAAGTGCATGGCATCAGCGATTATGACACGGCCCATGCGCCGCTCTTTCCTGAGGTCTGGGTTCTTTATTGAAATTAGGGGATACGCCTATGTGCACACATTCGGTGCGCCAATATGCATCTATGAGATTTTACTCTAGATTTAGCGGCACACCTATG
>CASEBB010000140.1 GCA_949286015.1 uncultured Succinivibrionaceae bacterium
AGCACTATGCCTTGTTTTAGGCAAAATAGCAACCCCACAGCCTTGTCCATAAAACCCTATATTTAAGCCATTTCAATGCTTATTTTGGAGAACATGAAAAGCTCCTGCAGGGCTACCCAAAGTTAGTCCCGCATGAGAGCAATTACGGCTGAGCAATCCTGCCTCTGCTATCTGCCCCATGGGGCGGGCGCTGTTATGTTGGTGGCAGTAGCGCTAATAAGAAACAAGACGTAGGCAGGGCGCGCGTGTTTGGTGCAAGGCGCGCATGGCTTGCAGTGGGAAAGGTTACCGGTAACACCTCTTGTGTGTCACTTTTGTGATAGAAACACAATCTTGGCGAAAATTAATGCGAATGCCCTCACAAAAGGAGGGGCTCAATATAGATAAGCCCTCGCTACTGATGCACAATTCACTTGTTACATGACCCCTGAGTTATGCCTACATAGCGGCCATCTGGTAGCTGTGAGGGCAAAACCAGACTTTAGCTTTACTTTCTGCGGCTCTTTTTCTCACACCGCTCCATGCGCAGGCGCTTTTTGGGCCTTGTTTGTGACAAGTTCTCGCCCCTACCAGCCTGCAACTGCACACAGCTTCACTGCTCTTTGGTGATTATAGGCTACCGACCCTCCATGCTTTTGCATGTGGTAGGGCAGGACGTAGCTTGCGGAGACAGGGTGGCTCACGTGAGCTCATAACAGTTTTATCTGAGACAACGGCTGTTGCCTCATAGTTGAAGCAGTGAACTCTGTGGAGCGCAAACTTGAAAGCTGATCGTGCTCACGATCACAGCGAAGGTGTATTAGAGGTTACGCGGGGCGGTTGCCATGTGTAATCGCTCGTGTTGGTTTTAGAGCTTGAGTACAAGTAACTCCTTGCCGTAGGTTCGCTCTGTTGGCCTTGTTGCCAAGAGATCGCTTTACTGCATCAAGGCATTACACCCTTACGGTGAGGCCAAAGTCTCTTCTCAGTTGGTTGCTGCGAAGGCGGCAACTAAGTCATAAAGAACGTAAAACTAACAGCTCTTACGCTCTTTATGTGGGTTGGCATTTGTGATTGTTCGTTATTAATCAGAGGCCCTATGGAAAACTCACGTGACGTGGCGAAGCAAACACTGGCATTGGTTCTGGCCGGTGGCCGTGGCAGCAGACTGCACATGCTCACGGATCGTCGTGCCAAGCCAGCAGTGTTCTTTGGCGGTAAGTTCAGAATCATTGACTTTGCTCTGTCCAACTGCGTGAACTCTGGCATCACCCGTATCGGCGTGGTTACCCAGTACAAGTCCCACTCCTTACTGCGTCACATTCAGGCCGGTTGGTCGTTCCTGCGCAATCAGTTCAATGAGTTCATTGACCTCCTGCCTGCACAGCAACGTGTCGATGAGGAGCACTGGTACCAAGGTACTGCTGATGCCGTTTACCAGAACATCGACATCATCCGCAACCACCACCCAAAGTACATCGTCATCTTAGCCGGTGATCACATATACAAGATGGACTACACCGCCATGGTGATGGATCACATCAAGAGTGGCTGCCCTGTAACCGTCGCCTGCATTGCTATCCCTCGTGAGGAGGCCTCTGCCTACGGTGTCATGCAGGTTGACAACAACAACATGATCACTGACTTCTTAGAGAAGCCAAAGGATCCACCTGCAATGCCTAACGATGACAAGCACAGCTTGGCTTCGATGGGTATTTACGTCTTCAACGCCGACTTCCTCTATGACATTCTGGAGGCCGACGCTAAGACCGAGGGCTCTCGTCGTGACTTCGGCTTTGATATCATTCCAGCCTTAGTTCGCGAGCATAAGGCTCACGCTCACGACTTCGCTCTGTCCTGCATCCGTAATGCTGGTAACCCAGACATCTGCTACTGGCGTGACGTCGGTACTATCGATGCCTACTGGGAAGCCAACATGGATATCGCAGCTGTGCAGCCACAACTGGATGTCTACGATACCTCATGGCCAATTTGGACGCACCAAGTGCAATTACCACCAGCCAAGTATGTCCAAGACATCAATGGCGCCTCTTCCGTGGTGATGAACTCGGTCTGCTCCGCTGGTTGCATCATCTCCGGTTCTTCGATCAGCCACTCGGTGCTGTTCTCTAACTCACGCGTCCACTCGAATTGCTCCTTAAACGAAGCTGTGATTCTGCCATCGTGCACCATTCACCGTGGCTGCCGCTTAACCAAGGTCATCTTAGACCGTGGCTGCGAGTTACCACGTAACCTCGTCATCGGTGAGGATGAGACCTTAGATGCTAAGCGCTTCTATCGTTCCTCTGGTGGTGTGGTCTTAGTCACCCGCGAGATGTTAAAGAAGCTGCGTGAGACCGAGCCAGCCTTATTTGAGGGCTTTGACGAGTATCACGGCAACGCCCCAATCTACTAATCGTAGGGGCGCAATATGGGATATGAGCTCTTGTTAGAAGAAATCTGTGTCAGTTTGTTTTGTCGAGAGCGCTTTGCCAGCTCTGATCATATCCCGTTTTTCCTGCAAAACTTCGCGCCGTTTACTGTACAGCGCGCAGTTAAGGACGAACAAGCGCAGGCGGTGCTTAAATCCGCCTCTTTAGCGCTCAATCGTCAGCAGGCCAAATTACTTGCGCAAGCCGAAGTCAACTCTGCTCAGGGCAACCTTGCAGATGGGGACTTCGGCTTGTCTCGTTTTAAGCCAGTGATCAAACAAGCTGGCAGCACCATCAAGTCGGCCTTAGACCTACCGCCGCAGGCGCAGCGTACTTTTACTCCTGAAATGCTGCGGCAAAAGCAAGAGGCGACGACAGTCTATGGGCATAAAGAGGCCATAGCTGTGGTGCAAAGCGCGCAGCAAGCGGCAGAGCACGATGCAGAGCAGGAGAGTGCTTTAGCCGAGGCAGCGTGGCTCAGTCAAACCAGAATACCGTCCCAAACAGCCCGCAATCAGATCGCGACCATCGCCATTGGCTCGATGTACGATTTCGACGAATTGTGTGTGGCTATACGTTATGCGCTGGAGGAGGATCGCGTCAAGCTGACCATGAGCTCAGCTTTTCGCTCCTTACAGCAGCGCACGCAAGTCTTTCCTCTGGACATTAACGCCTCGACGCGTTCACGCCTGACACACTCCTTTGAGACCTCGGTGTACGTCAAGCTGTGTATCACCGCCTTAGTCGAGCGCATCCCAAAGTTACGTACCGTCATCAAGGAGCTGGAAACCTGCGCCGATACGGCCGCCTTGCTTCATGATATCGGTAACCCGCCATTTGGCCATTTTGGTGAGCAGGTGATCCGCACGTGGGTCGCGAAGATCTGTAAAAAAGAGCTCAGCGCAGTAAGAAAGGGCGCCCCTGCCCAGCTTAATCCTGAGCAAATGGATGATCTGTGCGCCTTTAACGGTAACGCCCAAGGCTTACGCCTTTTGCACTCGCTCTTTTGCCTCAATTTAAGCTTAGGGCAGCTGGCAGCTTTCATGAAGATGCCTTACACCTGCGCACAAATGCAGGCTAAGGGCTTAAGCCTTGAGCAAATCCAAAAGCGCACGGGCGTCTTCTTAAGCGAGGAAGAGCTCTTAGAGCGCATTGCTGCCAGTAACTTAGGCGCCAAGCGTCATCCGCTCTCGCTTATCATGGAGCAGTGCGATGATCTGGCGTATGCCCTTGCTGACCTTGAGGATGCCTATGATCGCGAGGTGCTTAAGGACGCTGACGTCTTTGATCTCGTAGAGGATCTCATTGCCCACCTCAAGAACAACGCCTGCTACAGCTCATGCGACAACTGCGTTAGTGTCTGCGCTTGTGCGCAAGGCACTGGTTCAGAGGTAGAGAACATGAGCGCCGAGGTGCATGCTGCTGAGGCGGCACAGAGCAAAGCGGTGTTACGTCAAGCACTGCAAGATGAGGCTACAGTAGCGGCGGCCAATGCAGCTAAAGTCCAAGACAGCGCTACCACTACCACTACAGGTGAGGGTAGTTCTGGCACTTCGGCTCAGCTGCTGGTAAATAGCCTTGAGGGGCTAATTCCTAAGGAGTCGCAGCTTTCTCCGGTAGCGACTCTGGGGGAGGTTGTAAAGCAGTCGCCAGCATGGGAGCTGACTCGAGCAGCGGTAAAGCAGCAACAGAAACTGCAACAGCAAACAACTCTCATCGAGGTAAATGACGCGCAGCGCGTCACCCCAAGTGAGGAGCAGAGAGCCTCAACGCACCCTAGGGCTAAGCCTAAAGATATGGCGGCAACTGCAGGGTCTAACCCAGAGGCAGAGCGGATTGCGCGCTGGCATAGCCGCAACCAAAAGCTGGCCATGGAAGAGCAGGTGAATCGCGAGGCGGATCAAGCCGCTTTGGCCGCCGCACGCTCACGCGCCACTGATAGATCGGCGTCAAGCTCTGACATTATGGCCGCAGCACATTTAGCACACGCTAAGGTGCTCTCAGATCATGCTCAGCAGCAAAATGCCGCGCAAAACCAAGATAGCAGCAACAATCCTTCTCCAGCTTCCAGTACCGCCTTACAGATTAAGAGCCTACATCCCGTGAAGCTCGATGAGGTGCTGCTTGATGTCATCCATCAGGCCTACTGCCACTACAAGGATGATGCTTTTGGGGTCTTAAAGCTGGTGCACGATAACACCACGCACTCGGTGCGTAGCATGATGCGTGAGCTGGGTGTACCACGACTCCTGTACTTACTGCGAGACTGCTTGTCGTCGTATTACATCCTTGATGTGGTGGATGCCATTGTGGCGGATGAAGTGGGCTTTTTCTGTGAGGGTATCCTCAACATCCCACCGTATGCCAACGATGCCCATAAGGCGGTGCAGTTCTTAAAGCATTACGAGCAGTATAAGGTGTACACCCACAGACAGGTGGAATCGCTGGAGCTGCAAGGTGCGGCTATCTTAAAGGGCGTGCTGCGCGCTTATGAGCCGCTACTGGCCTTATCGGCAAAGGAGTTTCAGCGCTGCTTACAAGGTGATGGTGGCGACATGATGGGCTGCCATTTATTGCGGCGTATTGCGTTGCGTAACAAGGAGGCATATAAGCGCCTTGTAAAGGCCCATCCGCTGGCGGAGAAGTATGCGCGCATTCGGCTTATTATCGACCATGTGGCTGGTATGACTGATACCTTTGCAGCGCATGAGTACAGCGTGTTGACGGGTACGAACATGTCGTTTGTGAGTGGGCCGCTGTAGTGGCTGGGGCTTAACAGAGACTGATTGAGCGGAGCAGAGATAAGGGGATGTGCTTATTGACGCGCTCTTGGTAGAAAGGACTGCGTGGCAGCGCCATATCTCGAGATAAGGCCAGAGACGGATGGCCTCTTTTAGGTGATTGCCAGCGGTCACTAAGATTAGGCCAATCTCCTTGAAAGTTGCATGCGCTTATCCCCGCCTTTACCGCTTACATATCCCCATAAACATCGTGACTTCTAGCACCATAAGCGCAAGCACAAACGCTTGCGTGAAGCCGCATTAGCAAGGCCAAAACCTTGATTTTATCGCACAGAAATGGTACAAATTAGAGATTTTGTGCCAGATGGGGGCTCCCCCTAGGCAATTGCGCTGTGCTCCGGACAAAAGACTGGCGGTAACGGTGTCGTGCTGTTCTGGCTGTTATCCAAAGCCTTTGCCGTCTGTTCTTAGGCACCTAAGCACAGAGCAGTGCTGTTTAGGCATGGGACTTTTAGCTGTAGGGTTGTAGGCTAAAGTCTCAGGGCGCTGCAAGAGATCTGATCTGCAGGAGATTTGGCGATGACTGAGCAAATCCTCAAAGGTGACAAGGCTAAAGCTGAAGTTACATCAAGTGAGGATGCCATCTTCGATGATATTCGTCCTTGCCGCGATGACGAGGCGCCACAAGAGTTGGCCATCATCGCCAACGACGAAGTGTTAGTAAATGGCATCGTCAAACTCCGCTATCCTAAGCTCCACAAGTACTTTGGCCCGCTCTTTCGCTACAAAGTCCGCTCGTTTATCCACAACACGCTGAAAAACGTCCACAACATTAACGATTTTCAGCAGTTAGTGGCGCAGGCCGTCACCAAGATGATTGCCACCACTACCGATGGTGTGGAATTCAAGGGCTTTGAAACCCTCGATCCCAAGAAGGGCTACCTCTTCATTTCCAACCACCGCGATATCTCGCTCGATCCCGCCTTTATCGACTTTGCGTTGCATCAGCACAACTTCGATACGGTGCGTATCGCCATTGGCGATAACCTGCGCAAGATCCCAGCTGCTACCGCATTGATGCGTCTTAACAAGAGCTTTATCGTCAAGCGCTCGGTGGTCTCACCGCGCGAGAAGCTCAAGGAGCTGCAACACCTGTCGCAGTACATGGGCCTGTCGCTTAAGGAGAAGCATTCCATTTGGATTGCTCAACGTGAGGGCCGCGCTAAGGACGGTTACGACAGCACCGAAGAGGCAGTACTCAAGATGATCTACCTCTACGGCAGATCCCAATGTCAGGACTTTGCGACCTACATGCAAAGCCTCAACATCGTGCCGGTGTCGATCACCTATGAGTACGACCCTAACGACCTTGATAAGGCGCGCGAGCTCCATGAAAAGGCCGTGAACGGCACCTACAAGAAGGCCGAGTTCGAGGACATCCGCAGCATCGTCAAGGGCATCAAGGGCTACAAAGGCCGCATTAGCGTGGTAGCAGGTGAGCCAATCACCTCTGGCTTTAGCACCCCAGCGGAGCTGGCCACGCTCATCGACAAGTTTATCTACAGCAACTATGCGCTGTACCCGAGCATGCTGGTCTCAGCGCAGAAGCTGGAGATGGCCCCCGAGCATGCCCTTGATGGCATCCCTTCGGAGGAGATCTTGAAGTTTATGGATAGGATCAACTCCTATCCACCTGAGCTGCAAATGCGCGTCATGAAGATGTACGCGGCGCCTTACGAGAACTACCAAAAGGCCATGTCTGGCCAATTGGAGCAGCATGCGGAGGCGGCAGCAGAGAGCTCCGCAGGTGCTGACAACTCTGAAGGGGCAGAGAGCGCTGAATAAGGCGCAAGGAGCACAACGGTAAGTGCCATTTGTGCTTAAGCTTGCACCAAGCACGGCCAGAGCCTGAGAGGTTTCTGGCCGTGTGCATTTTGGGCGCGGCTTGGCTCCCGCGTGTCGCTCACTGCTGAGCGCTATCTCAGAAGGACAGGGGAGCTCGCTTTAGGTAGCAACATCCAGTCTCCTCGTGGTACATCATTGGGTAAGGCTCAGTAGCAGCTGTTCCTTACAGCCAGAGGCCCTCAGGCCCTCAACCTCTTAAGAGCTTAACTCCCACTGCTTTCGTGGTTACATCTTTTTCCTTGCGGAGCGCAACATGGTGCAGAGCAATCTGGACATCTTTAAGATCGGAGTTGGCCCTTCTTCGTCGCACACCTTGGGCCCCCTGTTGGCGGCTCTGTCCTTTACCAAAGAGTTAGGCGATAACCTCAGCGCCGTGAAGCGCGTGCAGTGCACCCTCTATGGTTCGCTGGCACTGACCGGCCGTGGCCACCTTACCGATCGCGCCGTAATCTGGGGCTTAAGCGGCCTCAAGCCACGCCACTTGGACAAAGAAGCGCAGCAACTGGCCGTGCATAAGGCCTTTATCGAGCACCACCTCATGTTAGGCGGTAAGTATGAGCTGCACTTTGATTACCGACAGGATCTGATCTTCTGCAAAGAGTTCCTCAAAGAGCACGAGAACGCGCTGCGTCTGTGCGCTTATGATGCCGAGCAGAACCTCTTGCTCGACAAGACCTATTTCTCCGTAGGTGGTGGTTTCATCAAGAGCGCTGAGGAATTTGCTGCTGAGGCTGAGCAGGGGGATAGTGATGACGACGATTTTGAGGATAAGTTCAAAATCGAAAACACCAAGGTAGCCCTGCGTCTTTGTGAGGATGACGACCTCTCCTTAGCTGAGCTCTCCTTGCGCTACGAGAAGCAACTCCGCAGTGAAGAGGAGATCAGAAAGTACTGCGGTGAAATCTGGCAGGTGATGCAGGAGGTTTACGCCGCTGGCCTCAATCCAAGCGATGACTACCTTCCTGGCTCGTTACACCTGAAAAGACGCGCTAAGGCTCTGGTGGAGACGGTAAGTCATGAGCCAAGTGATGATCCACTGCGCATTCTCGATCAGGTCTCGCTCTACGCCATTTCCATTGCTGAGGAAAACGCCGCAGGTGCCCGTGTGGTTACCGCCCCAACTAATGGTGCCTGTGCGGTGATTCCATCTGTGATGCTCTACCTGAAGAACAACACTCCTGACTTTGATGAGGCCAAGGCCACGGACTTTTTGCTGGCTGCGATGCTCATTGGCTCGTTCTATAAGAATAACGCCTCGATTTCTGGTGCTGAGGCTGGCTGTCAAGCGGAGATTGGCTCGGCCAGCTCGATGGCCGCTGCCGCTATGGTCACGGTGCTGGATGGCAATCCATTTAAGGCCTGTGTGGCAGCAGAGATTGCCATGGAGCACCATTTGGGATTGACCTGCGATCCGGTTAATGGCTTAGTGCAGATCCCTTGTATTGAGCGCAATGTCTTTGGTGCCATTAAGGCCATTACCGCAGCGCGCATGGCGCTGGCGCGTCGCTCCATTCCACGTGTGGGCTTGGATGAGGTCATTGAGACCATGTACGTCACAGGTAAGGACTTAAGCTACAAGTACAAGGAGACCGCCTTAGGCGGCCTTGCTAAGCTCGATCTTGATAGAACCTAAGGCAGCTTTGCTTGTAAGTGGCTATCACCGTAGCGGCGCTGGCTGTGAGGCGGTATGGCGGTAGTTACAAGTGCTGGTGCGCTAACAGGTAATAAGTTGCACTGGCGTGCACGTATTGTCGCTTACTGCGTTATGATGACGGCCGCTTCAAGCCCCGACTCCAAGGTGATGAGACTTTTGGCCAGATCTCTGTCATGAGGCAATCCCGTGTAAGATACGCGGGATAGCATTGCTGCTCTTATCGCTACTGCTCTCACCAATTCTTTTACCGCTCCTGTAAACAATACCATTACCACTCCCTCATCACTCCCCTGCAACCACTTCCAACTCCACTCTCCGCCCCACTCCTCTCCACTCCCATTACTTCGTAGGCAGGCCATGGATGGCCTCCGCCTAACAAGGAAGTTTTTGCTCTTATGCTTAAGTGGAAAAACATACGCTGGGACTTTAGTCCGCTCTACTACGACGATGGACGTCCCTGTTACTTTCGCGCCAGCTGCTTAGCGCTGTGCGCCTTTTGTATGCTGCTCTCCGTCGCCTTAAAGGACGATAGCAGCAGTGCTGACGCCCAAGACCTCATGGCGCAAAATCAAGGCACTGAGGGCGTAATGCACCTGACGCCTTCTTCAGGTGTCACTGTCAGCTCCGAGGGCGTGATCTTAGGTTCGATCTCCGATAGCAGTAATCTCCAGATGACGCACGGGGCGCCCTTACAGCATGGTGAGGCCGTAAGCTCCATGATAGACGCCGCCGCTGCGACCTCTATGGCCGACACCGATCCAAACGCTACCTCCGGTGTGCTCACCGCTGACATGATTGCTCAGTCCAATGCCGCTGCTGAGGCGCAGGATAATGAGCAGATCTTAGGTGATGAGGACGAGGGCTGGAGCTTTTTAGGCTTGTTTGACAGCGAGCATAAGGAGAAAAAGGCCCTGATGGCCAATCGCAAGCAGGCCTTAGATGAGCTCGTTAATGGCGCGGCGTTTTTACAATCCTGCGGCGACATCAATGCGGGCTATCTGCAATGCCACTTTAATTTCTCCGAGCAGGTAAGCAGCAATTACGACAGCTCCATTGAGGCAGCGACCGATGGCTTTAGAATCACCCTCTTAGCCAAAGGCGAGCAGCTGCAAGATGGCTGCGCTAAGTTTGTGGTGGACTCAGCTGGTGTCTATCAAGCTTTTGATGCTAACGGTAATGCGCGGGAGAAATGCCTTTTAGGCAGCGTCATCAAGCAACAGCAGGAATCTCTGCACAACGCAGTGGCACAGGTGAACTCTAACGCCAGCCCCTCTGTTACCAGCCTCGCTCAGTCTCGATAAGAACCAACAGGTTGCAGCAGGGAGCGTGGCTGGAAAACAGGCAGCAAATGCCAATTCTGCTGTAACCGTAGTGGAGATGGGGCGTATGAGTGACAATGGCTCTACCGCCTCCCAGCAGCCGGTCATGAGACTCAATCCTGAGATCGATGAGATCTTGCAGACGCCAGCAGCGGTGTTAGTGCCAGAGGCGCAAAAGTAGGAGGCCTGATACGGCGTTATGATACACATGTGACTAACGTCACAAAATTTAAGTGACTGATCCCATATAGGCCATAGCCCATGTAACATCAAAGGTATTAGTTTGA
>CASEBB010000141.1 GCA_949286015.1 uncultured Succinivibrionaceae bacterium
AGGATGTGTGTACGCTGTGCTTGGCTAAAGCCCCAATACTAAATGTCGGCTAACCCCACTCTTACGAGTGGGGCATGCGCCGACAACTCTAGGTCAAGCGATGATGTGATACCGACCACGCAGCGCCACCTGCGGGGGATGGGTGCTACTGGTGGTGTTGGTAGTGATGGTGAGGATAGTGAAGAAGGTGGGGAAGAAGATGATGAGAGGTAGGCTACATGTGGTGTTGCGGGGGAGTTTTTCTTGAGAGGCGCCCCCTGTCCTGATTGTGATCTGGCGTCTTTATACCAAGTGGTGTGGCGCACTCTAAAGAGCAGTTGCTACCTCAAAGGCTACCAACAGCGCAAAGGCAAGCCGACAGGCCAGCTTACTTGCTGCCAGCTTGCTGCCGCTTCCCCTCAAGGTAGTTTGTGGTAATGGCGCTTTAGCGCGAGGCCACGCCTAAGTACGTAATGTCAAAATGCAGCATGTCCTCATAGCTCGGCACCCAGCCTATCTCCCGCGCAATCGCCGCATTCACCGTCAGCGTCCAGCGTGGATAGTAGTACTGCGAAATAGACGTCGCCGGTACCCCCTGCATCAGCTGCGAGATTACATTCGACTCATACACCCCAAAGTTGTAATCATACTGGTACCACTTGCTCATGAGCGCACCCGCCTTGACCTCCGAAGCGCCATTGCGACTAAAGACAGGGATGTCCTTAGCTATAAATGGCTTTAACAGAGAATAGAGCTGATGTAACGGCGCGCCATCATGCCGCAGCAAATACAAGGCATCAACTTGCTGCTCACCCAGCTTCGTCAAGCAACGCGCAAAGCCCGCATACGACTCTGTCTTGACGTTGCCAGTGGTCTGCTCATCACAGAACACCACATCAGCCCCCAGAGCCTCTACCTGCTTACGTAGCTCTTCTTTGCTGTGCAGCGAGAGCAGCACGGGATCCTTATCATTGACCACACCTAAGCGCCTAAACTTAAACATGCTGTGGTAAAAGGCCAAGTCCTCAAAGTGATGCACCGGATTGAGGTGCACATGAATATTGGTGTAAGGCGAGTACTGATAGAGCGTAAACGGTGGGTTCTGCGCCATTGGGTTCATGACGCACTTGCTGGCAAAGTAGCTGCGTTGCGCCAATTGCGACACCACCTGCTGCTTTAAAGACGGCACTCCACTTGAGGCCGCGTCATTGCCAGCATTAGTGGTGGCAGAGCTGTTACCACCTGCAGCGGCATTAGCAGCAGCTGCTGCGGCAGCGGCCGCTACGATCTTACTGTTAACATCCTCAGTCGACGGCGCATTGAGCGACTTATCCAGATCGCGGAAAAAGTCTACATTCTCCGCAGCCGTATCATGCCTTGCAGCAGATGCAACTGTGTCCTGAGCATCCGCTGCACCAAGGCCCTGCCCCTGCTGAGTCTGTCCCACCTCTGGCAGATTGTTCTCAAGGTCACTGACCACAATCGAACTTAATAAGGTGCGTGGCTTAGGCGCATTAAACGGATCACACGATGGTACTAAGCGATTAAAGAGGATGTCCTGATCATGCCCCACTACTGCCACCGGAATAGGGAAACGCTGCTTATGCAGCATCTCAATATCGTAGAGGCCAAAGACGAGGAGCATATCCAGCTCACCGTCACGCGCACGCTGGGCTAAAGCGGCAATCTGCTCCTCATGTAAGCCTGCATCCCACGGACTAAAGTAGTAGCCGTCAGCCAGAATGCTAAAGCAGCTGTTATTAGTCAGCTCCACGTAGTAAGCAAAGTTGTTAGGGAACGCAAAGTTAAGCTTAGGCGGCACAAAGTAGCTCTCGCCTGTACCATAGCGCAAAGACTTACTGCGCAAAAAGTCAGACAGCGCCGCTTGCCATAACGAGCTTCGCTTTTCTCTGGCGACCTCAGCTAACACCTGCTCCCGCGTTAGTGGTACCCCAGTGTGCTGCTGTTGCTGCCCACTGCTAATGACCTGCTGCTCAAGCGGCAAAGCCCCAAAGGCAGCGCTATGGTTGGCAAAGAAGTTCTCCGCCTGCATTTGCTCATCAACCTTGTGCGGCAAGATGCCATGCAAGCTAGACATGGACTTAAACTTATCGCTCATGCGCTCTTTGACAATCATTGCCAAAGCGCTGTTTTGCGCAGCAGCAAATGCTTGATTAAGTTGCACGCCCGCCGCCGTAAGACGCGAGGTGTCGATCAGCCCCTTGTGAATCAGTCCCACAATGGTCTGGTAAAACATGTCATCAAAAGAGTGGTCAGCACCAAACTGTAAGATGGCCACCTTCCACTGCTTTTGCATTGGGCAGTGGGCAAAACGTGCGGAGCGCCGATACTTGAGATTCTGCTCTTGCAGCTGCACTTGCTGCTCTTGACGCGCCAGCAACTCTTGCAGCGAGCGGTATTGTCCCCAATTTTCCGCAGCACGCTCGGCATTAGCCGCTGCCAATAAATCAGCGGTGACCTCTTCAGCTTGTTCTGCCGCCTGCGTAATATCTTTGTCACTGTCAGAGGCAATGGTAGTGTCCGAGGCCGTGGCTGTTGCAGTGGCTGTGGCATTAGGCCGGAAAAGTCCCCGCAGCGCCTGCACATCCGGCTTTTTAGTAGCTAAAGCCGACACCTCAAGGCTCTCACCTGTTTCAGCTTCAGCCTTTGCTCCGGCATCAGCACCAGCAGCGCCCTGAGCAGCGCCCGCCCCCGTATCCTTAGCACTACTATCCGCCACCTCACTTGCATTATCTGTAGTGGTAGCCGCATCCGCAATCACTGCCTGTGTAGATTGCAGCTGCGCTAAAGCCACAGGATGATTAGAAGTGGCAATCATGTCCACATTGTGGCTCTGAAACTCTTGCACTTGCTCTTGCCACTGCTTTTGCTGCGCAAAGAAATCCCGCTGCTCACGTGATTCCACCACGGACGCTAAGGTCGCGCCATCGACCTGCTCAAAACCTAAACTCTGGTCATCAAAGGAATAGTTTAAGGTCACCACACTGGTAGTAGAGGTGTCACCAATGTAGGGAATAAAGCCCCGTACTAAGCGCATGTCGTTAGCAAGATAGGCATAGGAGCGATCAGAGCCGCAGGCACTGGCATGCAGTGAGCCCTTACTGCGCCAGAGCGGTTTTACGGCTGGATTGTCCGCAGTGTGAGCATAAGGCTCGATGTCTTCATCGCTAGCCACAGGAGTTTGCTGTGCACTAACCACACTTAAGTCACTGCGCAGATATTCAGCAAAGAGCGCATTCTGCGAGCGGTCACGCACCACGTTCTCAGGCTGTACCTGCTCGGTGACTTCATCTAAAGCCTCAGCTACGCCCTGCACCACTGGGCGGGTATGTAAAGAGGCGTCATAAGGCTGGATCTCCCGATCAGAGCTATCGCCGTTCATCCACGAGAGGATAGGCAGCGGGCGCGCATCGGAGAGTTCCTGACGGGCGAGAGGATGGTTCTGTAAGCTCTCTTGGGTTTGGGAGAGGCGCTTTTTGAGCGCATCTTGGGTGGTGATGACGTCATCAGACAACCGCACCTGCTCCACAAAAGGATCGTAGTGGGTCTCTTGGTGGGCGGTGTTGGCTGCTGCCACCAGCGGCGAGGCACGTAGCTCATGCTCTTGAGCGTGCTCTGGTTCTTGTGCCCTGACAATGGTCGGTTGCAAGCCCAGTCCCCAGCACAGTACCAAAAGTAGCGGCAGGATATAGTCCCATAAGGCGCGCGCAGAGTGGCCCCTCCCGCTCAGGGCAGGGGTGCGCTTACGGCTTGGTTTGATGCTGATATGCGTCGCCATAAAGCCACTATCTTTGTCTTACTACACTGCTACTTTGAACCACACAGGGCTCTTTTGAACCACACAGAGTCTTTGGGGAGCGAGTGTTATGCACAAGCCGCCAGCAATGCTTTGTTGCGGCGCTACGCGCAGCTACTGCGCAGCAGTGTTACGTCATAACACGCTAATGCTGTGTGGGTAACAGTCGCTGCTACTGCTGACTGCTGGCGTAGCACTGCTACCTCAAACGGCAATAAAGCCTTTGCTGTCATCACTTGCTGCCACCACTGGCGTTAACACTACGTTTGCACAGAAGAAGCGCGGCACTTGCAGGCATGTGTCAGGCTGGCAGGTGCATGCAGTCAGGCATGTGCATGCAGACGTGTGCGTGGTCGAGCTCTAAGAAATTATAGCGGCTATGCCTTACTCCTTTGCAAGGCAAGCGCAAAAAACCGCACTATATCGCATTACCGCCAGCGCACCGCCTCGCGGTGAGCACCACACAGAGGCAGCGCTGCCGCTCTTCAGCACGCCGCATAGCGCCTCAAGCCACATCAGCTGCTCCCCAAGAGCGCAACGCTATCTGCTGTTCTCCTTTAATGGTAGCACGCACTAAAGTGTGAGCTGAACTGCCGCGTGGTGATGAAAATTGAGCAATATTCTTTGTATGCTGCCTCTTGTGCGCTCTTTTGCTTGTTTTCTGCGGGGGTGGCCTGACCTTTAGAGCTGCATGTGAAGCTCTCTGCCCTAAACTACGACCGGAAAAAAGCGAGCTACGCAGCATCTTGCAGCTTTAGCTACGACAAACCGTGACAGTATCAGCCTTATTGCTTACAATGAGTAATACCACGGTAACGATTCTGTGAACTCCTCCCTTTGATCTCCCATCGCCCCCATCGCTCTCCCCGCGCTCGCTTCGTGCGCAAAGCTCGCTTCTGGTGTCTTGTTATGCGCTTGTTATTACATCCGCTACATCCGTTTAGCCGCTGGGCCCTGCATCTGTTTGCCCCGCCCCCACAAGCTGCTCTTACAGCCTCGGCGCGCTGCTACCACGGCCATAACCTCAAGCAGCCATAAGCGACCTTCCTTACACACTACGCTCTTTTGGGGTGGGCAATGCGTATCAACTTTTTGAGCATCCAGCGTAAGTTCCTCTTCTACTCTACTGCCTGCTTCTGCATTCCCCTGCTCATCGAGATTATCTTTGCCTACTTCTACCTACACCGTGAGCACGTCAATACTCAGTACCTGATGCAGCAAAACACCTTAAGCTACTGCAATCAGGTGCTGACCAACAACATCTTCTACTCTAAGGTCTCTGAGCTCTCTAACCTCTCGGTGATCCGCAATGAGCTCTACCGCATCTATCGCATCGTGGACATGTCGCTTCACGAGACTGACAGCTCTGTAAGCAGCGACACCACTGACTTAAGTGAGCTGTTAGGTCACCGCGATCCCATCAAGGTACCACCAACCTACCACCCGCATCAGAGCCAAGGGCTGCCTGCGCTTGATAGCAGCACGCCATTAGGCCGCCTGCATGACACCTTAAGCCAAAGTGAAAGCGACGAGGCCTTATCTCATTGGTTCCAAAACAGCAATACTCCGTCAAGCACTGATAATTTCTTGCTGCCTTCACTGCAAGCCCAGCTGCCGCTAGGAAAGAGCGAGGAGCTGCTGCGTCATTTGCTGCAAATCCAGCACTTGGGCTTTATCGCTTTTTCGCTTAACACCAGCAGCCCACACTTTGACATCTTTATCGATGAGCAACAGCGTAACCTCTTAGATCTGCTCCAAACCGAGGGACGCTCGCTGCGTGAGGTCATTTTTACCGATAAAACTCCGGTCGATGGCTACTTTGTGATTCTGCAGGAGCGTATCAGCGCTACGAGCAATACGGAAAACACCAGCAACAGTAGCACTAGCACTAGCAGCAATAGCAGCGCGGAGAGCGAGCAATCTATCTTTAGTGCTACCCCACAACAGCAGCAGCTGCACAACAAACATCAGCAGCAACTGCAGCTACAAAACCAGCCGCCATCTCCTGCGCACTACCCTGTTACTGCCGCTGATGTGGTGCAACCTGTCCCAGATGAGCACAAGATCGCAGGCTTTGCCCAACAAGAGCTGCCTGATGTTTCTCTGCGCCTTGCTGGTCACCAAATTACGCTGAGCGACTCCGAGCAAACAAGTCAGGCCGATAACGTCATGTGGTCACTGCGCCCTGCGGTGCAGATCACCTTTACCGATGAAGGCGCAGGCCCAGAGCAGGCTTTAGGTCAGCACATTGCCCTGTTTAAAGAGGCCAACGCTACTGACGCCTCTTCTATTGGTGATGACCTCGCGCTCATGAACGGTGGCATTACCTCAGTTACCCCTGATGCGCGCAATACTAACGACAGTGCTCCTCGCCACGACACCACTGACGCCGCCACGCAAAATCAGGAACAAAATCAAGGAGCGGTACGCTCGTTAGCGGAGCAACAGCTGTCAGAGCGCGCGGCGGAAAAACGCCGTAACTCGGGCTTAACCACCACCCAGCCACCACTGTCCCTGTCACCAGAGAAAGCAGATGATGCCTATGCTGATGAGCTCAGACGCAATGAGAGCGGGCAACTGCCATGGCATACGCCTTATGAGAGTATGACCACCGAAATTCTACGGCAGAGCAGCCCTACAGGTGCTGAGCAACTGCGCTCTTTACGCGAAAACAACGTGGTCGCTCCACACTCCTACTTAGGCATCGTGGCACCGCTGCACTTTGCGCCACAGCAAGTGGTGGTGATCCTCACTGATATCTCCAAGCTCAACCACCAAGATCAGATCTTAAAGACCCTCATTGCCAACTCGTTAAACGACTTAGTGCTGTCGGTTGGTGTCACCTCACCTCTGAGCATTACTCTCATTGATGAGAATCTAAAACCACTTGCTGGTGACCTCTCTGAGGCTGAAGTCTCGCGTCTTATTACCCTAGGCCTGTTACGCACCACAGCGGCTAACGGCATTTTCCAAGGGTATAACAAGCGCTGGGGGCACTACCTCACTGTAGGCTATTTCAAGCCCTACAACTGGTTTATCCTCATCAACTCGGACAATGTCCGCGCCAATAGCTCCCTGTGGCAGTACATGCTGATCCTCTTTACCTCGGGCTTTATCATGGCGGTGATTTGCGTCCACCTCATGGGTGCTGTCGCCGAGCGTGATGCTAAAGAGCTACGCACCATTACCAATAAGCTCAAGCATATGGCGACCTTGGTGCAGGATCCTGTGCTCTTAAAGCGTGTCTGCGACGGTCTGCCGCGCCGCTCCGATGAAATTGGGCAGTTAGCCTCGCACGTTCGCCTCATGGCCAAGACGGTTTATCATTCGACCCAAGAAGCGCTGCGCCGTCAGGATGTCCGCACCACCAGTGCTGAAGATACCAACATCATTAAGCACTTGCAGCAGACACCACGCACCCGCGAGATCTTCTTTAAGGAGTACTACAAGAACCGCTTTTGCGTACACACTGCCATTGCCGAGAGCACCACGGGAGACTTCTATGACGTCATTGATCTCCCTGAAAACAAGATTGCGATCTTTGTGGGCTCGATTAATGAGCGCGGTCTGGATGCAGTCAACATCTCCAACGTCAACATTGGCATCCTGCGACAGCTGGTGCGCTTGACGCAATCGCTGAAGTTACCGCTCTCGACCATGATTTACGAGTTTAATCAAAACATTGTCGAGAACAACCCGAAGCACACGCTGACCTCCTTGTGCGTGGTCATCATTGACCAGAACACGGGCAAGTTTGAGTACTTAAACGCGGGTCACACCCTGCCACTGCTCTACCACAAGAACAATGGCTTTGAGTACATTGATGTGCGCACGGGCCCTGTCCTTGGCAGAAGCAATGAGCAGACTTTTAGCAGCCTCAACTTGCAACTGCAGGATAAGGACTCGCTTATCATCTACACCGATGGCTTGCTCGATTGCACCAGCCGCCGCAAGGAGCCTCTGGGGCAGGATGGCTTTGAGAGCATGCTGCATGATGAGCCATTCAACTCGGCGACGGAGACGATCAACAATCTGGTGCAGAAGATTGATCGCTATAGCAAGGACAGCAAGCTTGCTAAGGACTACACCATTGCCTGCTACCAGTACTACGCAGATCCTAAGGAGGCTGAAAGCCAGCCACAACTGGAGACTTACAGCGACCCTACTGAGGCTGACTTAGAGGGTGAGCTGAGCGATAAGGATGAGGCCATTGGCGAGGAAGACTCGCCTCTGTACCGGCAGGCAGCGGAGCAAGATAACGGCACCACTGCCACCAGCGCGAGCACAAACACCAGCACAAGCAAGGCAGACTAAAGCTGCGACCTAACGCAGTGTGCATTTGGGGGAACGTGCTTGAGGGCGTGCAAACAGGCGCTGGATCATGGCAAAGCCAACATGGTGGCCACAGTGCCCCCACAGCCACGCTCCACGCAGGTGACGCCAGAGACCATGGCGCTGGTAGTGGTTTATCCACCTCTAAGAGATAGCACCACATGCTGCGCACCATGATGCAAGGTGAAGAGATAGCACCACATGCTGCGCACCATGATGCAAGGTGGTGCAGGCAAACACCTCTGAGCGATCTTGCCTGCAGCTTTGCGTGGCATCAGAGCCAACCGCCACTTCATATCCTGTAAGGTGCTGCCTTTGAAGCGCTGACTCTGGTGATCAAGTGCACAGCACTACGTCTACTGCCACCCCAAGGCATCACTGAGCACAAGCTTGCGCCAGCTCCTTAAGCTTGCTCGCCTCTAGCCACGTACTCTTATCGGCAAAAGTCTCCACCACAGTCCCTTGATGGCGCAGCACTAAGCGCGCCTCTTGTTCTTCGGCCTCGTTATCCCAGAGCTCACCATTATCGGCTGCTGCCAGTAAAGCTGGCAACAGCGCTACGGCCTTAGCGTAGCGACGGCGCACCACCGCGTCAGGTACATGATGCCCGCCCTGAGCCACACGTCGCTTGATGCGCGCCATGTTATGCTCAGGGCTACGCAGTAAGACAAACTTAAGCGTCACCGCATAGCCTTGCGCTTGTGCCGAGGCGATAAGCTTTAGGAGCAGCCGTGAGGAAGCTGTGGTCTCGGTGATAAAAGACTTGGCACCGGCAAGCAGCTCCTGACGCTGCGTAATGGCTTGTTTGCCCGCGCGGATATCCACAGCGGCCTTAAGCGCTGGCGGCAGCTCATTGACGTTAGCATAGCCCTGCTCCACTGCAAGTTGCTGGGCAATGATGTCGGCATTCACAAAGGGCAGGCACGCTAAGGCACTATCCTGCGCGGCTAAACGCTGATACATGGTAGTTTTACCCGAGCCATTAGGCCCTGCCAAAATCAACAGCTGTGGCTTAAGCGCAGCCTTAATCTCGGTGCTCATTCGCGCCCCTCCATTTCCTAAACTGCAGGCCTATACCCCCGCGCAGTTACCGCCTCACAGGCGTATGCGGCCTTAGTGAAAGAAGTCGTGGATCTGCTCTTTCTCCAGTGGTGGCAGGCCGTGACGAGCACGCTCCTGATTGAGCATGTTCTCTTCTTCGTCCTCGAGGTCGATACGTAAGAGGTAGCCTTTTTCGCTTAAGGCGCGCTCCAGCTCTTCAGAAGTGATCTTTTGCAGCTTGCGGTGCTTGTGCAGGGCAAAGACCATGATGAATTCCGGAGCGCCAAAAGCATCCATGAGCCCAGATGGGATATGGCTAAAGACGTCCTTTTCTGGCACATAAAGGTATGTGCGCAGCTTGCGGCGGCTCTTGTAAACGTAAACAAGACGCTCCATGGCGTTGCTCCTTTGAAAAGCTAAGCTAAGCTTCCTGCGTGAGGATAGGTTGCAGAAAATTACAGGGCACAGCTTAGCACAGAGCATTGCTCTCAGCGCAGCGCGCCAAGCACAGCACGCGTAAAGGCCTGTAATGATGCTCAGCAATGATGCGCAACAATGGTGCTCAGCACCAACAGAGCAAGCACCACCTCTACCAAAAGTATTACCCCTCCCCTGTTAAGCACACCCACCCGCCATCACGACTAATCTGGCACTACTCGCAACTACCCTTAGGTAGGAATAGCCGCACCTACCATTGGGAATAGCAGGTGACAAGCGGCAGCAACAAGCTCTAAGCGAAGAAGCCTTTGCATCTGTAGCGAAAGCTCTTACTTAAGCCTGCCTTAGAGGCAATCACTCTTTTCTTTTGGTAATGACACAGAGCGCCTTTAGCTCCACGATAATGCCAGCTCCTACTCCCCTGTTCCCCTGTGCCCGCGCTGAGCGTCACTTTTAGTGTGTGGCGTTGCCTCCAGCACCGCACCACAGGGAGCAACACTTTGGGCAAAGCTCACGTAACCTCCTCTCTACCACGAGTACACGCCCGCCCCGCCCAGAGCTGACGCATCTAAATTCCGGCTTAAATACAAGGCATTTGCTCGGCTGATATGGCTTTCTAGGCAAGAGCGCATCACCCAAAGTGGCACAATCCGCTCTGCCGCCCCGCCTTGATACGTTTCAAGCTGTGATAAAATTAGGCTTCAGGATCGTTTCTAGCCTCGCTGCAACTAAGTCCTCTTGACGGCCTCGGCCTCAAGTCGCGACTTTTGCCTCCAGCTTGAGACATTTTTCCCCTACGGACAAAGCCTGACCAGTCCAGACTTAGTACCTTGCAGCTACGCTTACAGCACAGTGCTTTCCTTGCAGCAGTCGCTGCCGCGATCTGAGCCACTATCAGCGCTGACTTAGGCATTTTGGGTTGATTATGACTTCCGCGCCACCAGAGCTCAAAGCAACTTCACCGGTAGGAGATATCTCCTACACCGGCTTTTCCATACCCGCTATCCAAATCCAAGAGGGTACGGCCGAAGAGTTAGAGCACATCTTGGCACAGAAGATCGACCAAGCTCACGGCGCCTACAAAAACTCCCCTGTCGTCGTTAATGTCGAAAATGTCAGCAACCTCAATGCTTTTGATTTCCTCCGCCTCCAAGAGGTTTGCCGTCAACACGAGCTCTTTTTAATTGGCGTCACTGGCGTCGTCAATGACGATCGCGCTGATGCCTTGTTGCGCCGTCATATTCCCGTAGTCAATTCCAAACGCTACGAGCGTATCCGCCACGAAAACCGCAAGCCAAAGATTGTGACCCAATTTTTGGAGCTTAAGGTGCCCGTACATATCCCTGTGCCTTATGAGGTCAAAGTCCCTTATGAGGTTAAGGTGCCAGTACCACTTAAGATCGTGCGCCGCAACATTCGCTCGGGTGAGACTGTCAACGGCCAAAACTGCTCTCTGGCCATTTACGGCTCAATCGGCCCTCATGCCCGCATCATTGCCTCCCAACACGTCTTTATCTTTGGCTCTGTCAATGGTGCCGACCTCTTTGCCGGTGCCCCGATGGACAATAATGACCCAGGCTTTACGGAGGCCATCATTCACGTCTCCGGTGACTTTAGTCCTAGCGTCATCGCTATTGCCGGCAATTACCGCACCGCCGAAGACCTCGACAACGACCCTATGCTGGAGCAACTGCGCCGCCAAAAGGAAGGTATTGTGGTCACCTTAGAGCAGAACAATCTGCAATACCACCTCCTGAGCAACGTTGCCACGCCGCATGGTGCCATCTTTAGTCGCATGCGTTAGGCAGCAGGGCTTGGCGCAAACTGTGGTAGCCTTGGCTGTAGGCACGTCACGGCTGAAGCGCCCGCACTCCTTTACCACCACTTAGTAGCAAGGACTCTGAGATTAGAGAACAGAAAATGCCTCCGAAAAAGAATAATCGTCGCGCCTCCAGCAAGCAAGCATCTTCAGCTACCCAAGAGAAAGAGCTTCTCAAGGAGCAGGGAGAGCGCCACGACTCAGTAGCAGAGGTTGCGACTAAGGAAGAACAAGTAAGCGCGCAGCCAACAACTGAGCAGGACAAGCAAGAGACTGCTCAAGCTGAGGTCGAAAGCAGCAGCAGCAAATCTGATGCTGAGGCGCAAAGCAGCACCGAGAACTCTCAAGAAGAGGCTCTCCCTGACGCAGCTCAAGGCGATAAGTCTCAGGATGACACTGCCCAAGACGCAGCTCAAGCTGATGCTGCTGAAGCCAAAGATGCTGATACCGAGGCCAAGAGCGAAGCAGAAGCTCAGGATGAGGCTGCAGCTAAGGCTGATGATACTAAGGCTGACGCTGATGCTGCTAAGGCTGCTGATGCTCAGGCGGAAAAGAGCAGTGTAACTGCGAGCCAAGACTCAAGCGCCAAAGACGCTCCTGCAACTACACCTGATGACGAGGCTAACGCCTCCTCTCAAAGCGCTAAAGAGCGCCTCCGCTCCGTGGTTAAAGAAGACCAAGAGGGCGAAATGGCTGAGTTGGACAGCATTTACCAACAGGCACAAAAGGCCCCCCACCCAGCCGCAGGTGGTTTTCCACACGTAAAGGAGAAGAAAAGCGTGGCTAAAAACGAAGATATCCCTGTAAACGAGGCCTTTAAGTCACGCGTCATCGTGATTACCTCTGGTAAGGGCGGTGTGGGTAAAACGACATCGGCAGCCGCTATCTCCACGGGCTTAGCCTTAAAGGGCCACAAGACGGCGGTGATCGACTTTGACGTGGGCTTACGTAACTTAGACCTCGTCATGGGCGTCGAGCGTCGCGTGGTCTATGACTTTATTAACGTCATCCACGGTGAGGCCCGCTTAAATCAGGCACTGATCAAGGACAAGAACACCGAGAACCTCTTCATTCTGCCTGCCAGCCAAACTAAGGATAAGGAATCCTTAAGCTACGGTGGCGTCGGCCGCGTGCTCAAAGAGCTCTCTGATGATGGCTTTGAGTACATCATCTGCGACAGCCCAGCTGGTATCGAGAGTGGTGCTTTAATCGCCCTCTACTACGCTGATGAGGCCATTGTGACCACCAATCCAGAGGTGTCGTCGGTACGTGACAGTGACCGCATCATTGGCATCTTAAACGCCCGCAGCCGCCGTGCGGTCAACAACTGGGATCCAGTGGAGACGAAGCTGCTCTTAACGCGCTACCAGCCAAGCCGCGTCGAGAAAGAGGAAATGATGTCGGTGCACGACGTCCAAGGCCTGTTAAACACCCCTCTTTTAGGTGTGATTCCAGAGTCGCAGGACGTGTTAAACGCCTCCAACAACGGTGTGACCATTATTCTCGACCAAAAGTCGACCGCTGGTCAGGCCTATCACGATGCCGTAGAGCGCTTACTGGGCAACGATGTGCCAATGCGCTTTATTACCGAAGAAAAGAGCTTCTGGCGCAAGCTCTTTAGTTGAAAGCATCGCGTATCCGGCAAACTGGTAACCAAGTTTAGAGCGCACTAAAAGCTGCGCTCTTAAGCGAACCAGTGCCTGATTTACGCCTGTGCTTTAGCCGTTTTTATGCGCGTCACTTCTGTGTAATCAGCTTACAGCCCTGTGGGTTCCCATCTGCACATCACGCTTGAGGCCAAGATTATTGCTGACCCACCGAGCAAAGAAGTGTCGCTACTACCAGCATCTTGTGCGCAAGTGCAGTACGCAGGTACTTGTGTGCACCTTTAAGGTGCTAGGCGTTTTCTCTGATTGCGTGGTAATAAGATCACGGTAGGCTATCTTGCCACCTAACATTGCCACCGGCCATAAAGCCATGATCTCTGTGTTGTGTTTGGGATTGAGGCTGAAGAGCGCTCCTGACAGGTAGTAGCAAGAGAAAGAACTTACGCGCACCGCATTATCCTCTTTGCAGGACAGCAGCTTATGTCTTTACTTAGTGCCATTAAATCTGCGCTGGCGGGCGAGAAGCCACAGTCCAGCAGCAAGACAGCAGAGCAGCGCTTACGCATTCTCTTAATTAACGATCGGGCTGGCGTCAACACCCCTGATTTCCTGCCACAGCTGCGTATGGAGATCATTGAAGTCCTAAAGAAGTACGTGCCAGTGGAGTCGATTGACGACTTACAGATCAAGTACGAGAGCTCTGATGATACCCACATGATCGAGATGTCGGTATCGTTAGACAACGAGGGCTATGAGCGCTTAAACCCAGTGGCGGCAGCAGGTGTCATCCCACAGCAAGGCGATAAGTAGCAGTTATTGCCGGTAGCTCGTACTTAGAGCAGGCGCTACCTTTTAGTTTTTCTGGCGCTGACGGCAGGGGAAGCTCGTAAGGGCCTGTAAGGGCATGCAAGGGCCTGTAAGCACAAAATTATTTGCGCCAAAGTGCGCTCAGGTCTTGCACTGCCACGAAAAATCCCTATAATAGCCGCTGTTGTCAGGAACACTGAGAACAAGCCCAGGTGGTGAAATTGGTAGACACAAGGGACTTAAAATCCCTCGGACTAAACATCCGTGCCGGTTCGACCCCGGCCCTGGGCACCACTTTCTGCGCCCTGCAAAGACTGCACGCTACAGTCTGCACTGCTCTAAGCGCTACACTCTTAAGCGTTGCGCCCCTTGAGAGATGGTTCCTACTCAGAGTATTAAGTGCTGCGCCTCGCGGTTGTGACCACAAGAGTGTGGCTGGTTCTGCGCAACTGGTAGCGCTGTTGGCAGTAACAGTGGTGATGGAAGCAGTTTGCGGCCCTACAGGCAACCGTAATAACCTGAAAGCGCCTAACGGCGCCTTATCTCGAGATAGCGCCTTAGCCTCCCTACTCTCAGGGTAAAACACCTGATTGTAGTCAGTTACCTCCTTTGAGATTTGCTTTTTGGGATATTCAAGGCAACCATTAGAGGTAGCCAGAGGCACCTCAGTACCAGTACCAGTACCAGTACCCTGAGCATGGCTTTTACAGCCCCTCCCCCTCACTAAGAGCAGCACTGCAAGAGCCTTCTGCATGGCCTTACACCGCTGCAGCGTTGCTTTTTGCCCGCTTCGCCCAATCCACACCGCCCCAAGCCAGACATTTTTGCGCTAACCACGCAAAAACCCTTGCAACACCGCGCAAAATCGCTATAATGATCCCCGTTGTCAGCAATGCTGAGAACAAGCCCAGGTGGTGAAATTGGTAGACACAAGGGACTTAAAATCCCTCGGACTAAACATCCGTGCCGGTTCGACCCCGGCCCTGGGCACCACCTTTTTTTGTTTCTGCGCCCTGTCTTTTGCAGCCGCACGCTTTGGGTACGCTTCTCCTTGCTTTGAAGCTCTCTACGTTGCGGTGCGGTGCAACGTCACTTGCTGAGCTTGGCCCGTTGCTCTCAGCCTCCCTTTCCCTTTTCAGCTTCGCATCCCATCCCAGCACTTCCCCGTACCTACCCTTAGCCCACTGCTGCTGCTCTGTGGCGCTGTAGTTTGCTCTGCCCCTGCTTGCTCGCTGCTACCAACAAAAAAGGCCACCTTCAGGTAGCCTTTTGTTCATTGGTGCTCAGCGTAGCTTTTCTCTTAGCCCCGCCTCACGCCTTAGAAGATATTGTCAAACACGCTTGGCTCCTGCGATGCAGGCTGTGTCTGTTGCTGATTGCCATTAGCACCATTGGCATTGCCATTGTTGTTCATAATCGGCATGCCATCAGGGCCAATCTGCATTGGGCCACTAGCTGTACCTAAGCTCTGCTCCACACTCTGTCCCACACTACCAGTTTGCGCGGCCGTGCCATGCACGCCAATTGGCATGCCGTCAGGGCCAATGCTCGCTGGGCTGCCATCAGGAGTAAAAGGCAGGACATCTGGTAGAGCTGGCTCGGCCACTGGCTCTGGCTTTGGGGCCTCAGCCACTACAGGCGCTGGCTTTGGCGCATTAGGATCGACTACCGTTTCATCATCCTGACGTAAGGTAAAGTCCTTTGGCGCATAGCCTTCAGGCTCCTTGGTCATGTAATCTGGCAAAAACTGCATTTGCTGATTGCCAGCGTACTGGTGATAGCTCTGGCAGCTTTGCAGGATCTGATCGGAGTACTGCATAAAGCCATTCAGTGGAATGGTGTACTCACGCACCTTGGCGTTTTCACCTTGTAAGAGACCAATCTTGAGCTGACCGCCTTCACGCATCTGTAAGAACAGATCAGAGAGGTTCTTATCCTGTACCCGTGTCGTTGGCGCAAACATGATGCGCTTGCTCGACATAATGTCACCGCGTAACGAGTACTCCTGATTGTCATCAACCATGAAGCGGGCGTAGACAAAGTCATTGATGCTGTCAAAGATGCGGATATCAAGGCCGCTGACATTGAGCTCAAACAGAGGCGTGCTGCTCTCTAACATGCAGCCTACCTTAAACGTCACCGCATTGACCATGTCCTCTTGCACCGTCACCGAGAGCGTATGACGCAAGGCAGCCTCTTTTGGCGTCAAATAACGAGAGGAACTGCCTTTGGAGTAGGCATAGGTGGGATCTTCGGTCATCACCCAGCGGCTATCTTTAGAGATAGGCAAATCTGCAAAGTTTGCGGCCGTGGCTGTGTGCACGCCAAGCGAGGTGGTAAGCAGCGCTGCTAACCACGCAGAACGCAACACAAACTTAGTCTGGAATAATGAGGTCATGCTAAAACCTTATTCAGAGCACAGCAGGACATATGGCCGCGTGCAAACGCGTGGTGCAGAGGCAAGTTTCGCTCTTGCTCCTTAAGAGGACAAATCCATCCCCTTGTCAGGCTCAAGCTCTTTGCTGTAAGCCTGCAAAAAGCTTAGGAACAACTGACTTAATAGATGACGTAATTGAGGGTAATCAGTGCACCTTCCTACAGATAGCTAGGCTCACCTGCACCCTGCATCTTCAGGATGATGTGACGTTGCCATCACTCATCCCCTCATCCGTCATTTATGAGTGCACTCGTTCCTTGATGTGGTAAGTAGTGACCACAAAGTAGCGTCGCAGAGTAAGACGCTGTGTGTAGCTCTGCTCCGCAACGCTGCTCAGGGCGTCGCTTAAGGCGCCGCTTACGCCCCCACTAACTAGAAGAGGATGCGGCACTTTAAGGTGCCAGGGATCTGCTTGAGCAGTGGCACAATCTCCTCTGGCTTATCAGAGTGGATGTCCATTACCACATAGCCCACGTCTCCGCTGGTTTGCAAGTACTGAGCCGCCACATTGATATTCTGCTTTGCAAAAACCTCATTGATTTGCTGCATGATGCCAGGCACGTTCTTGTGAACGTGCAAGAGGCGCGACACTGACTCACGCTTAGCTGGCAGCGACACCTCTGGGAAGTTCACCGCCGTTAAGGTCGAGCCATTGTCGCTGTAGAGAGCCAGTTTCTGCGCTACCTCAATACCGATGTTGCGCTGTGCTTCCTCAGTAGAGGCACCAATGTGTGGCGTCAAAATGACGTTATCAAACTCGCGTAATGGCGACTTAAACTCCTCACCATTAGCCGCTGGCTCTACAGGGAAGACGTCCACCGCTGCACCTGCAACCTTACCCGAGCGTAAAGCATCAGCTAAGGCATCCACATCGACCACCGTGCCGCGCGCAGCGTTAATGAAGAAGACGCCGTCCTTCATCTGCGCTAAGGTCTGCGCATTGATCATGTGCTTGGTGAGGTCGGTCTCTGGCACGTGTAAGGTCACGATGTCGGCCTTGCCTAAGAGCTCCTCTAAGGTGTCCACCTGCTGCGCGTTACCTAAGGTCAGCTTGTTCTCGATATCGTAGAAGATCACCTTTAAGCCTAAGCTCTCGGCGATGATACCCACCTGCGTACCGATGTGGCCATAGCCGATAATGCCTAAGGTCTTACCACGAGCCTCATAGCAGCCCTTAGCGGCCTTCTTCCAGCCACCACGGTGTAAGAGGGCGTTACGTGCTGGCACGTCACGCAGTAACTGTAAGTACTCACCGGTGACCAGCTCCGCTACCGAGCGGGTATTGGAGAATGGCGCATTAAAGACAGGGATACCTAAGCTAGCGGCCGCGTCTAAGTCCACCTGATTGGTGCCGATGCAGAAGCAGCCCACACCCACTAAGCGCTGAGCGTGCTCTAAGACCTCACGGGTTAAGTGCGTGCGCGAGCGGATGCCCAGAAAGTGCACTTTTTCGATCTTGTCTAAGAGCTCTTGGCCGTCGTAGGCTTTCTTATCGTACTCGACGTTGGTGTAACCGGCCTTATGCAGCACCTCGACTGCACTTGGATCAACTCCCTCTAACAGCAGGATCTTAATCTTGTCCTTGTCTAACGATAATGCGCGCATAAAGCCCTCAAAAGCCGAAACCAACGCCAAAGCGACGCCGAGAGAAAACGCCAGCAGGTAAAGTAAAAGCGCCTGCGGCACAGGAAGATGGATCACCAGAGTCTAATCTTAGCACAGCGCCTCTTGTGCGCTGCCGCAGCAGAGCCTTTAGGGGTTCTTTGTCCTCTTGCTTACCGTGCAGCAGCAAAGGCAGCCAAAGCGAGCACCACAACCTCCCACGATGAAGACGCCGTGCCGTATAGAACAGCACAGAGGATAGGCTGGGTAGAGGCAGGATAGAGGCAAAGCAAACTCAGGTGACTAAAAATGGCAAAGCCCAGCTTGCGCGAGCAAGTCTGGGCTTAAAGAAACAAGCAGCGACAACAGTAAGTACTAAGCCTTAACGATAGCAGGAGGTGTTACTTTAGCCACCACCCTACTTTAGGCCCAGTGCTTAGTGTTGCTTCTTCTCGCGACGATTTAACACCGCCTCATTGAGCTCAGCGAGCATCTTACGCGTATCTTCGATACCCACGCAAGCGTCGGTGATACTCTGACCGTAGACGAGCTTAGACAGATCGTCGCACAGATCCTGACGGCCCTCAACTAAGTTACTCTCGATCATGACACCAAAGATGCGATCGGAGCCCGAGGAGATCTGGGTCGAAACGTCGTGGCACACCTCGACCTGCTTCTTGTACAGCTTAGAGCTGTTAGAGTGCGAGAAGTCGATCATGACACGCTCTGGCAACTTAGCCTTAGCTAAGAGCTCGCAAGCTTGGCTTACCGCCACCGAGTGGTAGTTAGGCTCTTTACCACCGCGCAGGATGATGTGGCAGTCTTCATTGCCTAAGGTGTGGGCAATAGCCACATGACCCATCTTGGTCACGGTCATAAAGGTGTGCTCGTGCTTGGCTGCAACCACGGCATCCACGGCAATCTTCACCGAGCCATCGGTAGCATTCTTAAAGCCCATTGGGCAGGACATACCCGAGGACAGCTCACGGTGAATTTGCGACTCGGTGGTGCGGGCACCAATAGCGCCCCACGAAATGAGCTCGTCAATGTATTGTGGCGAGATCATGTCTAAGAACTCGGTCGCGGCTGGCATGCCTAAGACATTGATGTCGACTAAAAGCTTGCGGGCAGTGCGCAGACCGTTGTTGATGTCGTAGGAGTTGTCGAGCTTAGGATCGTTAATGAGGCCTTTCCACCCCACAGTGGTGCGTGGCTTTTCAAAGTACACACGCATGATCACCTCAAGCTGATCCTTGTACTGCTCACGCAGTGGCAGGAGCTGCTGGGCGTATTCAATGGCGGCGGCTGGATCGTGAATCGAGCAAGGGCCGGTGATCACCACTAAGCGATCATCTTGACCATTGAGGATGTTGTGGATGGCGTTACGGGTGCTAAAGACAAGCTGATCGGTAGCCGGAGTCGTCGGAAATTTTTCAATAACGGCTACAGGTGGCAGAAGGGCTAACACGTTATTAATCCTAGTGTCCACAATGCCGTCACGGTACATTGGCGGCTGTGGCATCATTGCTTCGTTAATCTGGTTCATAAGAAACCGCCTTACTTAGAGAATGAGGAACGCCAATAATAGTAGTAGGTAGCAAAACGAGGAAGAGCACGACTAAATCGCTCGTCCAGTCCCCACAGCGAGACCGGAGTAAAGCACGAAGCCGACTTCTGCCACAGCAGCTGACAAAGCAGCACCAGTGACGCACAGCGCGTCACGTCCTGTAGCGTCGCACTAGGTGCGCGCAATTTCTTGAGAATTAATGCTTTCATCGCAAGGAAACCAAAAATAACACCGCTTTGCTCACCGCTGATAGCCCCTACTACAAAGCTGAGCGGCCAACAAAACTGTAGACCCAGCACTGCACAAGGCAGTGACCTAAAAACAGTTAAGCGCCTACCACCGTTGCTTAGAGCACAAAGGAACAGTAAAACGGTGGTAAGTGAAACATTTGCCCATTCTAAGGGCAAGCGTACCCGCTCACAAGAGCAAGCTGCTTTGCACGCGGGTAAAGCGCTGTATTGCTCTATATTTGAGCACAGCTCTTTTATATTTTGTGTCATTGCCCTGTTTTAGGGCAAAGGATCTCAAGATAGCAGCATCGACCTTAAGCCGCTGCCGCGACATGATGCACCTGCTGGCGGGATGCCGCAAAGTAGTGAGAGGAGCAGCGCCAGCGGGAGAGACTATCATGGTTATCAGGGCTATGATGGCTATCATGACCGCTCTATCCTCTGCTTTGCCCTTGTGACTGTCGCCAGATTCTTTCATCAATGGAGTATGACCGCTGTGACTGATACGACCGTAGAACCAGCACGTAAGGTACGTGAGCCCTTAGCACAGCCGGTGGGCAGAGCCACAGCACCGGTGAAGAAGTGGCGTCCTACCAAGAACAGTAAGAGCAAGCGGCAGCAAGCTGCGTCCACAGACGAGACAGCAGCTACATCAGCTACTGCTGCGCGTCCACTGCTCGAGCAGGCTGCTACCAGCGCTACCAGCGGCCCGCAGGGCACAGGCACAGCCAGCGTCTCACAGAGCTCGACTCAAGCCAATAAGGCGGTAACCACAACGCGCAAGCGCCCTAAAGTACTTGATGCGCGGCGTCCGCATCCTGCTGCCGAGTACTTTGAGCACAACGGGGAGCTAGGCAAGAACACCGTTTTTGATCCTCTGAGCGAGCGCTTTGCGGAGCTGCCAGCAGAGGTACAACTGTACTCCTACAGGCGCTGCTATCGCGATCAGAGCGAGGTGATAACCTGCCTGAAAAAAGCCTTTGCGCTCTGCTTGCCTGCAGAATCTGAGGTTGGCCTTGTGGCTTACAACCAGCTTAAAGCTGATTACGCGCAAGCCATACAAGGCGACACTGAGGTGAAGCTCAAGAATCTCTTAGCTGCGTTAGAACTCTCCTCTGATGTGTTTTTCTACAGCCAAAACAAGGGTCATGAAGACAAGTATGCAGAGGTGAAAAAGCGCATTGCTGCTATCCAAGAGGAGCACAACTTTACCTTAGGCAAAGTGCGGATGACAGCGGCCTTGCGCCAAGAGAACATCTTCCTGAGCGTACCGGTGGTGCGGAGGTTAATGCTCGAGACAGGAATGACGCCACGCAAGGGTACAGGCGGCAGCAAGCCTTCAAAGCTACCAGAGAGTCCACAATAACAGCGTCTGAGCGCTGTAAGTAACAGCCGTGACTTCTGAAAAGGCACCTGCAATTTGCGCGGGCTAACCTTGCCTGTATACAGGCAGTGTGCTACATTACGTGGCTTGAAGCACTTGGGCTGCGGCAGAATTTTTGCGGATTCAGCCGCAGCTTTAAGTACCCCCTCTTAAATAGCTGCAGCGTTTGCAGCGCCCGCCCCCAGCGTCACTGCCGCCTCTTGTCTTAGCACTGTCCCAGCGCTACCGATAGCGACAGTATCTGCCATCTCCTCTCTTTGCCTTTGTGTTGCCTTTCGGCCTCTTAACCTGCCCCTTACCAAATACCCCATTTCACCTTATCCATAGTGGTAGTGGTTATCATGCTCGCGAACTTAAGCCCACCATGGCCTTATGGTGCTCGTGGTGAGCGTCACTTTCCCATGGGGAGTATTGCTGCAAGTTAAGCGCAAGAGCTTACACACTGGTTTGGCGCCTCTTAATCACCTTGAGGTAATCACCTTGAGGGATGCGGTAATGACTCTCTGGGGTGTGCTATCCAATCTTAGATTCGCGGGCTTGGGCTCGCGCCACAGGCAAAGGCAAGGGCAATGTTAACGGCAGAAACAAAAAAAGCATGGTGGGGTGCACCATGCTCTTTTGGACAACAAACTGCGCTGCGCTACAGACTAAACTTGCGCAGCCAGTTTCGCTAGCGCCGCACCACTAAAGCGGTACTGCGTCCAGTCATCCAAGACGGTGCAACCCATCTTCTTGTAGAAGTTAATGGCTGGGGTGTTCCAGTCTAAGCAGGAGAGGTCTAAGCGCCCACACTTACGCTCGGTAGCAATCTTCGCTAAGGTGCACAGCAGGAACTTACCGTAACCGTGCGAGCGATACTCTGGGATCACAAAGAGATCCTCAAGGTAGATACCGCCCTTACCGAGAAAGGTGGAGAAGCTGTAATAGAAGAGGGCAAAGCCGACCTCGTTTTGGGCCTCATCTAAGGCAAAGATGACTTCAGCAGCGTTGCGCTCAAAGAGCCACTCCTCTAAGGTCACAGCATCGGCTGTAACCTCGTGCTCAAGCTTCTCATAGTGAGCTAAATCGTGGATAAACTTCAGGATCAGCGGGATGTCATTGCGAGCGGCAAAGCGAAAGGAAATCTTGCTGTTATCAGCCATAGGGCACACCTCAAACACATGACAGCCAGTAAGCCTTGCGCTTACAGGCTTTTGCTCCTTGTGAGCGACTGCTGTTAGCAAAGATGATACAGCAAGAACGGGCGCGGTTTTACCCTGATCAGTACCGACTTATGCTGACTTTGGGCTAATGCTCACAAAACAGCGTAGGCACAGGCGCAAGTGGGGACACGTAGTCACGCTGCACCTTACCAGCGCCCGCCCCTTAACCCCTCATTACAGCTTAGAACTCTAAGGTCAGAGTCACAGGGCAGTGGTCAGAGCCAAAGACATCCTTTTCAATGGTGGCATCCTTGATGTGATCTTTGAGCTCCTCAGAGACAAAGAAGTAATCAATACGCCACCCTACGTTCTTTTCACGGGCGCGCATCTTATACGACCACCACGAATAGCAGTCCTTAATATCACCATGGACGTGTCTAAAGGTGTCGATGTAGCCATCGGCCGTAAACTTATCCAAGAACTCACGCTCGATAGGTAAGAAGCCCGTATTGGAGGTGTTGGTCTTTGGCCGTGCTAAGTCGATCTCCTTATGGGCGATGTTGAAATCACCGCACACCACGATAGGCTTGCTCTTACGCAGAGACTGGGCGTAATTTAAGAAGCAATCAAAGAAGCCCATCTTGTAAGGCACGCGCTTAAACTGCCCCTTAATTGGCTTGCCGTTCTCGTCTAAGATCTCACCGCCGCCATTAGGGAAGTAGCCATTAAAGAAGTGGAAGTGCTCAAACTCCAAGTGGATGATACGGCCCTCTCCCTGAAACTCTGGGTCAGGCAGCTCGATCTCGACGCTCTTAGGCTCCTGCTTGGAGAACACGGCGGTACCGGAGTAGCCCTTTTTGACGACGGAGCTGGCAAAGTAGGTGTGATAGCCCTCTTTTTGCGCAATGGCAGGTGGCACTTGCGACAGCTCTGCCTTGGTCTCTTGCAAACCAATCACGTCATAGACATCTTGCGCAAACCACTGCTGCCAGTCTGGCTTTGCCGCAATGGCGCGAATACCGTTTACATTCCACGAGGCCAGCTTTATTTCCACCGCCTATCCTCACAAAAACAGTTACATACTGTGGTGCTACGCCACCGCTTAAGCGCTAATGAGTAGCTGCCATCTTTAGCTTGCTTGATGGTGGGTCTTGTCGCCACCACAGCAAGTAGCGCTTATCTTAGCCGAAATAGCGCAATGACCTCACAGGGCAAGCTGACTTTCTTTGGCAACAAGCACAGACCGAGGCCTACGCGCACCACATTCACCCAACTTAAGCTCACTGCGTGTTATGGCTCTAAGCATGCGCTACACTGACCACTGCTAAGCTGCGACCTGCTCTAAGCTGTCTCCCCAGCAATCAGCAGAATCCACTGCTGTAGACTGTCCACTCAACACACAGCACAGCATTGTGCCCTACTCCATCTTGTTTGCTCTCTCTCTTTCACGAATCTGTAAGCCAGACCGCCATGAAAACACCAGCATTAGACTTTCTAGCCAAACACAAAGTCGACTTCAAGCAATACACCTACGAGTCGGCAGACCCAGCCGCCCATGATTTTGGTCGTCACGCTGCCCACGCCCTCAATCTCCCTGAGGAAAAGGTCTTTAAGACCATCATCTTGCATCATGACAAGACCTACGTTACCTGCATTGTGCCCGTAACGGGACGTATTTCCCTAAAGTCAGCGGCCCGTGCCACTAAGCTCAAGGACTTAGAAACGGTTGACCCAGCAACAGCGCAGCGTGTTACTGGCTATGTGGTGGGTGGTATCAGTCCTTTTGGGCAAAAGAAGCGCATGATTACCGTGCTTGATAGCTCGGCACTTAGCCAAGATGAGATTCTGGTCTCTGCGGGCATGCGCGGTATGTCGGTAGGCCTTAAGCCACAGGACATTGTGGATTTGCTGCAGGCTACGGTTGCAGACGTAATGGAGAAGTAAGGCGCCTCTTTAGTTAGCAGCGCCCACCACGTCTTAGATGCTCCGCATGGCTCAGCGCATGGCTCATGTTGTGAGCAGCAGGCGCCAGTAAGCGCCATCAGAGCGCCCCCAAACACAAGAGTGACCATCTCTGACGACGTTAAAGCGCCGTGATCTCATCTCCACTGAGATAAACGCAAGAGAATGGCAACAGCAAGCGCTTGAATTCGCGGCGGGAAGGCAGCCAACATCCTTACCCTGTTGGGAATAGCAAACAGCTGGTGCTGCCAACTTGTGCTGCTCACTAGAGGAGCTCCTGCAGCTGATGAAGCGTCTAAGCTTACCGGCTGTGCTTGCCCGCCATACTGGTGTCTAAAACCAAAGAGCACACCGAGCTCACCTGATCATCACCAGCTGCCAGCACTAACTGCCCCCGCAACGTCCTCAAAGGCCATATTTACCGCCACCATAGGCTCTTGTGCCACCTTTTGCGCGTAAGCTTGGGGAATAGCTCTTGCACAGCGCTGTAGCGATGTAGCTGCACCACACAGCAAGCTTACTTCTATCCCATGTAGGCTCTGCCCATAAGGCAGCAGACCTCTTATCTTTAGTGAAGTCTCCATGTGCTTACGCACATGGCTTCCTCCCGT
>CASEBB010000142.1 GCA_949286015.1 uncultured Succinivibrionaceae bacterium
TCAGATAGCGGCTCGCCACTAGAAAAAAGCAGTGTTAACACTGTGTAAAAGCAGAGTTAGCACTGTGAAACCGCAGACGGAAGTCTGCGGTAGTTCATTTGACACCCCACAGCTAGCACCAACCCCTTCCTTTTGTTTGAGATTGAGCATGGCGTCCAATAACTACTCTGAAACTATTGCCTTAGGTGCTCTGTTCCAAAGCGCTACCCAGATTCAGCGGGTCGCCCGCTCTGGCGCCGTCGATGAACACGCCATTGCCCCTCTAATGCGCGCTCTGGTCATCACCACTCCGCAGACCATTGAAGACATCTACGCCCCCAAGCGCCTGCTGCCAGGCTTAAATCAGCTCTTAACCTCGCTCATCCCTAAAGAGGCCGCTACCCCAAAAAATGCTGAGCTGATTAAGATCGCTTTTAGCATGATCAACCTCGAGTCCAACCTCGAAAAACAGCCAATGGTCTTTGATCAGCTGGACAAAGAGATTGATCGCCTGCGCGCTGACGTGCTGCGTCTGCACCCAGATTATGAGGATGCTGCGGACAATATCGTGCTTGATTACGACGTGATCCGCATGTACTCGCGCATTTACAGCAATCTCATTAGCCCGAATTTCCCTAAGCTCATCATTTATGGTGAGGAGGCCTATCTGCGCCGTCCTGAGTTTCAGGAAATGATTCGTGCTCTGCTCTTAGCAGGCATCAGAGCGGCTCTACTTTGGCATCAGGTGGGAGGCAAGCGCTACTCGATGATGTTCCGCTACAAGGACATCATTGAATGTGCGCGGCGCATCATTACTGCCAATGGCGGTGGTGTGAATAACTAAAACGCTGCCCAAAGGTCGTGGCCTTTAGCCCCATGATCTGCCGCCTCTCTACAGCTGATTGCAGCTACAGCTCCTGTAGTTACGGCCTCTTTAGCTACTGCCCTTTTCTGTGACTTGTGTGCCCCTCTTACCCCACTTGTCAGCGCTGGTAAGAGCAGGTTTCTCTAGAGTGTTTTTTCATGAACTTATCACCTTTAACGGCGATCTCCCCTCTTGATGGTCGCTATGAGTCTAAGGTATCTGAACTGCGCGCCATCTTCTCTGAGTACGGCTTAATGCGCTTTAGAGTGCAAGTCGAGCTTACGTGGCTCAAGAAGCTGGCTGCTAACCCACAAATCAAGGAAGTACCAGCTTTCTCCGCTGAGACCTTAGCCTTTATTGACCACATCATCGAGCATTTCTCGGTTGAAGATGCTGAGGATATCAAGCGTCGCGAGCGCACCACCAACCACGACGTCAAGGCGGTAGAGTACTTCTTAAAAGATAAGACCGCTTCTAACCCAGAGATCGCTGCGGTCAAAGAGTTTATCCACTTTGCCTGCACCTCTGAGGATATCAACAACAACTCGCACGCCTTAATGCTCAAAGAGGCCCGCGATAAGGTGTTACTGCCACTGTGCGATGAGCTCATCGATGCCATTGCCAAGCTGGCACACGACTACGCCACGCTGCCACTTTTAGCCCGCACCCACGGCCAGCCAGCCTCCCCTACCACCTTAGGTAAGGAAATGGCTAACGTGGTCTACCGCTTACGCCGTCAGCGCGAGCAAATTGCGCAGGTTCCTATCATGGGTAAGATTAACGGTGCGGTGGGTAACTACAATGCCCACTTAAGCGCTTACCCTGATGTTGACTGGTACGAGTTCTCTCGTGAGTTTGAGGAGAGCTTGGGCCTTACCTTCAATCCTTACACCACGCAGATTGAGCCACACGATTACATCGCCGAGCTCTTCCACGCTTTAGAGCGCTTCAACACCATAATTCTCGACTTTGATCGTGACGTCTGGGGTTACATCTCCTACGGCACCTTTAAGCAGAGAACCATTGCCGGTGAGATTGGCTCCTCGACCATGCCACACAAGGTCAACCCAATTGACTTTGAGAACTCTGAGGGCAATTTAGGCTTAGCCAACGCCATCTTCCTGCACCTTGCGTCCAAGCTGCCAGTGTCGCGCTTCCAGCGTGACTTAACTGACTCGACCGTGCTGCGTAACTTAGGCGTGGCCTGTGGCTACTCCATCATCGCGTGGAAGAGCACCTTAAAGGGTATCTCCAAGTTACAGGCTAATGAGGAGCACATCCGCAACGAGCTCAACCAGAACTGGGAAGTGCTGGCCGAGCCATATCAGACCGTGATGCGCCGCTATGGCATCGCTAACCCTTACGAGAAGTTAAAGGAGTTAACGCGCGGTCACGACGTGACGCAAGAGACGATGCTGGCCTTTATTGAGACTCTGGAGATCCCAGAGGAGGCTAAGGAGCAGCTGCGTAAGCTTACTCCAGAGACCTACATTGGCCGAGCCATTAAGTTTGCGCAGGACATCTAATCAACGCACTTAGTGCACGTGGTGCACTTGGTGCTGTCACTAATTACCCATGGTGTTACACCTTGGGTAAGACCACTGAAGCAGGGTAGGAGTACGCCTCTTACCCTGCTGGGTGTGACGTCCTTAGGGTTTGCCGCGCAGCCAGAACACAGCCGAGCGAGTCCTAACGAGGTCGCATCCGCAATCAGAGCGTTGACGCTGCTCTGCTCTGCACTGCACCTGAATGAGTGATCTAATAAACGGATGCAGGGTTGAGTGCTGGCAACAACCTACACCTCGAGATAAAGGGTGTTCTAGCCTGAGCCTACCTTAAGGTAAGGCCAGCATGTATGCTTGATTGCCTTAAATCCCGTCATCTATTAAGGATGAGAACCTTAAGCCCTCATTCCTGAGAACCATCACTCACCCTTGTCAATTTATGCCAGCACACTGCAGTGTGCCGTCATCCCTCTTTTCTGGTGAGAGCCAGCAACCCGAGGCAATTCCCATGAGCCAAACTCGTGAGCGCTACTTTGAGTGGACTCTTCTGAGCCTCATCCTCTTGCTGGGCATTATCCTCTTTTACGAGGCCCTGCCTTTTTTAAACGGTGCCTTAGGCGCCATCACCCTCTACATCCTGCTCCGCAAGCTTAACCTGATCCTCGCCCGCAAGACTTCCCCCCGCCTCGCCCCGTGGATCATCACGCTGGCCGTGACCATTTTTGTGCTCTTACCACTGTCAGCTCTGCTCTGGTACATCATCGACACGGCACAAAACGTCAACATTGACATGCGCGCTCTCGTGCAGCGCCTAACCAACACCGTGCAGTATCTTGAGCAGGTGACGCACTTTGACATCATGAGCGAGAAAACCATGTCCTTTGTGACCGCTAAGGCCACTGGCATCATGAACATGCTCATGAGCGGCATTAACGAAGCCGCTATTAACATCTTTACCGCCATTCTGCTGCTCTTTTTCCTGCTCTCAGGCGGCATGCGCATGGAGCGCGCTATCGCGCGTTGCTTGCCTTTTAACGACGAGAACAAGCGCACCATTATCTCGAAGATCAGCACCATTGTGCGCTCTAACGCCATTGGCATTCCACTCTTGGCCGTAATCCAAGGTGCCGTAGCTTCAGTTGGCTATACGCTCTGTGGCATCGATAACGCCATTCCTTTTGGTGCATTAACGGGCTTTGCCTCCATGATCCCTGTGGTGGGCTCGATGCTGGTGTGGATTCCCCTCACCATTATGCAGTACTTTGAGCAGGGACTGTGGCCAGCGGTGTACGTTGGTGCTTACGGCGCCCTCATCATCTCGCAGTGCGATAATGTGCTGCGTATGATCTTGCAAAAGCGTATGGCCAATACCCATCCGCTGATCACCATCTTTGGCGTGATTGCTGGTTTGCCCCTGTTTGGCTTTATGGGACTGATCTTTGGCCCCTTAATGGTCGCCATGTTTTTGCTCTTTTTGGAGATGTTTATCAGCCAATACATCATTGGCACTGATATCACGCCGCCACAGAGACAGCACCATAAGAGCTTGCTGAGCACCGTGATTAAGCATCAGCACACCAAGCACGAGGCCACTGCTGCCGCCTCGGCGATTAATGGAGGCCGTGCTACCACTCATGACAGCCATGCAGCAAGAGTAGCAGAGACCGCTACAGCCGCGCATACGGCTGCTACCGCACAAGATAGCCAGAGCGATGCTATAACAGCGCCCGCCCCTGCCACAAAGCAGGAGCACCATGCGGCTAAGGCACAGCCAGCGGCGTCGGCAGCGGCAGCCAAGCGTCATAAGTAGCAGCATCACGCCTAACCTCCTGTCAGCGTAAGTGCGGAGCTTACAGTGCTACGCTCCACTACACTTCGCACCGCTATCTACGCTCCCCCGACACGCCGCCACTATCAACCAAGATCTACCTGCCCCCATCCATCTTTGGTAAACTAGCAGCCGAGGCTTTACGCCTCGTGGTTCATCATTTTGATCCTAGTGTGCAATTCATGGGGAGCCATGTAAGAAGGATAGTGGGCATGACAAAGAAGTGCCTTGGACGGGCTGCCAAAAGCAGTACCCCATGACTTGCACACTAGAACCATCATTTTTACCGACCGCAGCAGTTGCTTTTGCTCTGCTGCAAAAGCCGTTATGCGCCCCTTGTCCCTGCAGATCGCCTTGCAAGTCTTAGGGCAACTGACTTAATCGATGACGGATTTAAGCTGACATGCGTGCCTCCTCATGAAGATAGGCTCAGGCGCGCCTGCACCAGCTATCTTAAAGTAGGTGCTGTTACCAGCACTCAACCTTTTAGCCGTCTCTTACGATCTCACTTGTTCCTTAAGACTTCCAAGGCCATGGGCTCAGACAAGGCACGACTAAAGGCTTTTGCCGCAAAGCAGAAGTCACTGTTGCTTTTCACCAAGCCAAGCGTCAGCTTCTATCTCCAGAGTGTAGCCACACCGCCCGTGCGACTCTTGCGCCTCGCGGTATTGCGGCCTTGTGGCCTTGCTGTAAGCGGCAGCTTAAAGCATTGCTGCCCTGTGTTTTAGCACGCTGTGCTGCTGTCCCTCTTGCTGCTCTCACGTCTGGACACAGCCACAACTCCCGCAGAGACAATCATAGGCAGAGCTAGGAAGCAGCAGTAGCGCTGACATCACCGCACAGCAAACACAACCTTAAGTGTCATCACCTCTGCATGGCACTACTTATTGCCTTACCTCTCAGGGTTAAAGGGCGTTAGCGCACACAGTCAGTGACTGCTCCCGCTCCAGCGCCAGTGCAAGAGCCTGCACCATAGGCAGAGCCAGCGCCTCGCGGCCCCTATCTTAGAGGTTTAAGGCAAAGCTACTGCCCTCTCTGCAGGTAAACGGCTGCACCGCCGTGTTGACTGCTTACAGGTGATACACACTGTCACGCTGTGGCCAGCAATAACTCTCAAGAAAGCAGACGCCTCATGGCGCCGTTCCACCACTACGCATGCACCGTCACCACCTTGCTCTTTCTCTTAGAGCATCGTCCGCGCTGATTGACGCCCCCGTAGTGCCAGCGACGCCTAGGATCAAGCCGTGAATAACGACCCAACATACGCCCGCCAAGTGGCGTGGAATAACGCCCAACAGAAAATTGCCTCCCTCCAAGGCAAGCTCCGTAATAACGCCTCCCGCCTCCAATTACTCGAACTGCGCCAACAGGTAGTCACCCAATTACGTCAAGAGGTCTCTGCGCAGCAGGATGAGGTCACAGCTCAACTGACGCAGGCCAGTGACGCGGCCCAACAAGCCGAGCTGCAAACGCTCCTTGAGGACATTAACAATCAGCAAAACTCCCTGCAAGGGCAGCAAAAGATGTATGCCCATGAGCAAGCTATGGCTAATGCCCGCTATGGCGAAATGCGCCATCAGCTCTCCCAGCTCGTAGCTGACGCTAAGGTCTATGCCGGTAGCAATGAAGACCACCAGTGGCTGCTCACAGTTGATGAGGAATTTGCCCCTACATTTACCTTTGATGAGTCTCAGGTCAGCGCCGAAGACTTTGAGCGTGAGCGGAAATTATCCCTCACCAACATGCGCAAAAACATCGACAATGCCGCGCGAGTCAAGGAAATCAACCAGCAGCGTCAGCAGGAACAAGCCAAGACGATCAACCCTGAGCAGCTCTCCTCCCTCGAGCAGGCCTATCTGCAAGCTACCGCTAATGGTATCGATGTTCCAGGCATTGAGAATGTCGCAGAGCCAGTGCATGATGCGGCTTATCGTGCTGCAGCCAATGAGGCCGTGCTTAAGGCTTTTTCGGCTTACAACAAGATCTGCACGACCTTTAAAAAGCGCAATGAGCTGCTTTTAAAGCAAGAGGTCTTAATCTCGCTCCTCACGGAAATAGATGACGAGCAGCTTGAGCAGACGAAGAAAATTAACGCCACTGACGACCCGAAGCAATTGCAGCTTTTAGAGGACTATCAGGCGGAGCTGGATCTTCGCCAAAAGTCCCTGCAAGGCCAAGGTAAGGTCTTTGTAAACTCGATGCAAATGCTCATGGCCAATCTCCAAGAGCAACAGCAAGCCTGTGCTGAGGCTTTTGCCGTGGCCGGTCAGTATGAGCTCAATGAGGAGCAGATTGAAAAGATCGAGGACATGATCGCCTCTATCGATCAGATGGCCGCCCCTACCCACACCGATGCCACCGAAGATGAGTGGGATGAGGCCCGCACGCAAATCCTCACTAACGTCAATAAGGTTGTCAGTAACAATCTGACCTTACAGCGCCGTATGGCCAAAGAGCGTGAGCAGGCTCAACAGGCAGCCGCGACCAAGCCAACGCGCTTTAAGATGCGCACGAGCTTTGACTGGAGCAATGGCCAAAGCCAAGGCCCACGTGGAGAGTCCGTATATCGCGGTGGCAATGACTACCAGCAAGGCCTTAAGGCCATGGGCCTACGCGAACCGCAGCGTGGAGCCGCGCGCGAGCGCACGCCTTATCAGGGACGTGCCTCCTATCAGGATCGCTATAACACGCAGGAGCGTTACTCCACGTCAGAGCGCTACGCACCTCGGGCGCATGCCACCTACTTAACACCAGAGGAAGAGCGCTCCTTACAGATTGCACACGGCAATCGCGATCCAAGCTACCGCAGCTACAGCAGCTACAGCAGCAAACAGCGCGCAAGTACCAGCGCTCCCGCAAATGCTGTCCCAGAGACCAGCACCACACAGTCACGCCCAGCTGCTGACAACAATGCAGCAGCAACGGCCACCGCAACCGCATCCGCTACAGCTGCAAGAGCGACCACAGCAACAGCTACTGCAACAGCCACTACGGCCCCCCAGAGCACGGCTAACAGCCGCGCTTCACAAGGTGCCGCCAAGCAAGCTACAGCTGCTGAGGAGAACAACACTCCCAGTCCCAGCAAGAAAACCACGCTCTCGCTGAGACCAACCGCTAAAGCAGCCTCCTCCGCCGCTAAAGCTACTGCCAACGCTACAGCCAGCGCAGCTGCCACCGCACCTGCGGCGGCTCCATGGGGCTCAGCAACGCTGGACTCTAGCGACAGTACTGCCACTGCTACCGCCAGCGCTACTGTTGCTGACAGCGAAAACAACGATGAGTCGCAAATGAGCGTCAATCCTCATGAGTCTCTGGTGATCACCAAGACCGAGGACATGCTCAAAGCTTGGGATCAGCTCTTAAGTGCTAACACTACAGATCTGTCGCAGGCTAAACAGCAATTGCTGCTTGCGCTCGCACAGCTCTTTACATGCTTGATCTTAGCCCAAGAGCAGCCCCTCTCTGCTGAAAGCAGCTACGAGACGGCCCCAACCTCCACGGCCAAGATCGATCAGGCTATTGAGCAACAGCAAACGGCCTACAAGCACTTACAGGCGCTCCTTCCTGCCCCCGTGGAGGAGCCGCTGCTGCGTATTAGCCCGCTGAGCCTTGAGGACTTCTCTGGCTTTGCCCCAGAGGTGAAACTTGCTATTGCCTGCGGTGTGATTCACCTGCAAAGCTTAGTCATTGCTGCCAATAGCGATAGCCCTGCGCTGCTCTCTCCTGATGAGGCGGCTAGCCAATACAGTCGCTACGAGCTGTGGCTAAACGCCCTCATGGTGTTTTTGCAGATGTCGCACTCATTTATCGCCGAGCAACAGCGCTTAATGGGCACCATACCGCTGAGCAAAAAGCTGCAAAAGCGGGAGCTTGCTAAGTTTGTCCCTGTGGGACAGGCCCTCTTACAGACGGCGGTAGCGCGCTTAAACGAGCAATACAGCGCTATGCCACCTTTAGAGCGCATTGCCTTTAACCACCTGCAAGGCTACGCGCAAAGCCCAACGACCGAGGTGCTCTTACCTGCACTTAAGGTGCTACGGCAACTGGCCCAGTGGCAGTTTACGCAGGCACATTACGCGGCTTTAGAGCACAGCCAGCACAAGGAAGCCCTGTTAGAGGCGCAATTGGATGCGCAGCTACAAAAGTCGCAGACCTCACCTGAGGAACTGGCCACCTATGCGGAGCTGATGCAAAGAGCAGATGAGCAAGGCCAAGATGGGCGTGCCCCATCTGCCCTGCAAGGGCGCAATGGGGCTGGTATCGCGGCAAAAGCGCAGAAAAAGAGCCGCAATAGCGCTAAACTAGCAGCGGGACATGTGCAGGATGACTTTTCTCCTGCCTCGTACCACTCAGGTCAACAGGCTCGTGCCACGTCCGCTACCTCTGAGGAAACCGGACACGACAACCTCTCGGCGGTAAACTTCTTGCTGCAAGGAGAAGAGGATAGTTCTTTTGGCTATTCATCGCGTGACGACGCTGACGCAGCGCGAGTGCGCCGCGCCGTGGCCCGCGCCTTTGACACCTTTAATAACGATGATGAGTTCAATCCGCGCGCTGGCGCTAACACGGGCATCATTAGCCCAGCAAGCCAGCTGCAGACGGAGCGAGCTCAACAGCGCGACACCGGAGCTAAGAGCGGCAAGCGTACCTCTGTAACGAGCAAAGCGGCCAAGAGATAAAAGGCGTGCTTGCTACGTCTTCTACTGTCGCCACCTGCGCTATACCCTTAGAGGAGAGCTCTATCTTAGAGCTTCGCCCCCGCGTGGCGGGTAATCCCCTGCTTCATGACTGGGGAGATCCCCGCTTTGTAACGGGGTAAAATCCCCGTTTCGTGGCGGTGGCACAGGGTAAATTAGGTGTTGCGCCCCCTACCAACGACTCTGTAGCAGAGAAGGAGAGTGTTTCTCATGTTGATGCAGTCCCTACTGCTACTGCCTCATCGGAAATGCCTGTAAACATCCAAGTCAAGCACAGAAACAGAGCAGCACGGAGTACTGTTCTGTCCTCAGATAACGACACGGGCGTCCCCCGTGTTGCTGTGGGTGAGTCCCACAATGCTGAGGTAGTAACTCCATACGCCCACTCCCCACAAAAGTCTAAGTCGCAGCAGGCTGTAGCCAGCAGTAAACCAAAGGCTAAGGACAATGCGAGTAAGACTAACGCGCCAAGCGCTAAAGCGGTAAATCACCCTACTGCCCCTATAAAGCAAGGGCACAAGGGAAGTGAGCAGCAAGCGCAGGCTAAGACGTCACACTCCCGTCAAGGAGAAAACCCGAAGCGCCCAGAGCGCATTAAGGACGCTGCTCGTAGCACTGATAGCGCCCGCGCCAGTGACGCTGCGTCAGGCCGTGCCAGCCGCAACAGCAAGCGCACAGCCCCTAATGCTCGCACCGCTAAACCAGCTGCCCGCAACACGGGCTCTACTGCCCGCAGTAGCAGCGCCGCCCGCAGCACCAGCACGAGAGGCAGTGGCAGTAGCGCTAAGCGCACAACGAGCAACGCTAAGAGCCGCACTCATGAGGTGGGCCACCCAAGCACCAGCGACAGCAGTCGTAAGCCACGGCGGACTAAGTCTCTGCCAAGCAACCTCGACTACCAGACGCTGGCGCGGCGGCCAAAGCGTGATGACGACCTACCGATTTTTGAGACGGTGGTATCCACACGCTATGGCGGCTATGAGCCTCCAAAGCCACGCTCGACGCTACGCACGCAAATTATCTCCGTGCACACAGCCAAGGGCACAATGATGGCTACGCCTAACAGTAGACGCAAGGCGCCACGCCGTCGCTCCCCACGCTAAGTGCACCGCGCGGTAAAGAGCAGTGCTCTTTACACCATTAGCTCAGGTTTAAGCTGAGCCCCCAAAAGCCCACGTTTGTGGGCTTTTTTGTCTTAAGCATGCTGATGGGCGGTCTCCCTACAAGCGCCCGCATCTGACGTCGTGGAGTTGAGCCTGATTTTCCAAAAACCGCTAATATACGGCCTTTACCTAAGAGTGATGCCCCTTACTGGCATCGATCACAGGTAAGGAGCAGAAACGGCTTATTTATCAGGAAAAATAAATACGAGCCAACTCCCCGATGTCAGCGCATAGCACTCTCTCTGTTTTTGCGCTATAGTGCAAGAGATAGCATAAGTTCTCAAGCACACCTAATCAGTATGAGTCGCTGGAGCTAAGCAACAGCCACCTCTTAGCACTTCTTTCGCCCTAAGCGTTACAGCCAGTCTCAACAGGCTACCAATTCCAATACAATTCCTACCGCAGTTGTCGAGAGCTTTTGCCATGCCAGAATTAAGGTATTCGACAAAAATGC
>CASEBB010000143.1 GCA_949286015.1 uncultured Succinivibrionaceae bacterium
AGAATCGTTTGAAGTGCAGCTTACGCTGCTTGGCAACTTGCGTTGCTATGTTGGCTAATCTCAAAGTTCTTTCTCAAGAACCCACACAGATTGTTCGTACTCATCGATTTTTAAAGAACTACAAAGCGCTGTGGCTTTGCTTTGCTGTGTCGCTCAGTGCGTCGCAGCGGGAACGTATTTTAAGGATTTCCTATCCCCTGTCAACAACTTTTTTAAAAATTTTTCAAAAAAGCTGTTTCTGCATAGTCCCAACCTCTCTACAAACGGCATACATAAGCCATTTATGCCACAAAATTTTTTTACACTGCACTGAACTCCGCACGCAGTGCTGGTATGGCAGTTCCGAGGTACTGCTGATACGAGCCACCAAAAAGAGCCTCATAAAGTGACTTTATCCCTCTTGAGGCGGTGCCTTCCGGAGCTCACCCCCATGGTAGACAGCAATTCACCACTCAGCCTTAGCCGCTGGCATTAGCATTAACGCGAGTAGGCTACGCACCTTACCCTCTGCTGATGGTCTACTTGAAATGATGGCCAATCCTGCAGCAGGGCTTCTTAATGGCTTCGCTTCCTATCTGCGCCTGTAATGCACTACAGCTACAGCCAGCACTTGCTGGTGGCGTTGGTGCTGTGGCTGCTACTGTTGGTAATGGGACAGATGCCCCCAGTGATCCTCAATAAGCATCACTCATGATGTCTTCATCCTATCTTGAGGCTTACGCTCTCACGTCTGACTGTGGCGCCTACTGTGGACTAACTCTGCGCTCACTTCTCTTGACGCTTTCGCTTCGCTCTTCTTTGCTTATGCGCCAAGCCAATAAAAAGGCCCTGCGCCATCAAGAGCAAATGCTCCTCACAGCACAAGGCCTCAAGCAGCGCGCCCAAAGCGCGTTTAGTTAGTTTGGCTCGTCAAGGCCAAAAGCCTCGTCACTTATCCAGAAACGAGACCTCTGACCTCAACCTTCGTTTGTTTGCAGCCCTTAAAAGTCATGAGGTATAGAGCCCCACACTATCATCAAGAGCATAGGTCACTTTTGCCACATACCCCCTGACTTTCTTACACAGCACAGCCTGAGCTCCACCCCGTGCTATCACAGTACTTTCTACAAAGCACTATCACCACACAGAGATAAAAGCTCAGGCTGTACTCCGTATAACCAGTAGTACAGGGCGCTACTACTGGATAGTGACTGTGCACCACTGCCTCTGCTGGCGTAGTGGCTCCAGCAATAACAGCAAGACACAGCCAAAGCTCAAGTCAGCAGCTCTCCTCAAGACAGTTGCGCACTAGCAATTGAGGTAGGAAGCAACTGCTCACACGCGCCTGCTTCGGGTAAAGCTCCCATCCTGCCAGAGCAGACTTTCTGACAGGAGGCACAGACTTAAGCTGTCAGCGCTAGGGGTTACCCACCGCATCTTAAGCCCGCACAACTTGAGTCTTCTTTACTGTGCTCAGGCCTTAGCCTGATTGCACTGTAACTTACCGTCCTGATCCACAGTGAGCTCGTAAGCGACGTTAGGCAGCAGCTTGCCCTCCAAAATCATCTTGGAGAGTGGATCCTCGACCTCGTTCTGGATAGCACGACGTAATGGACGTGCACCAAACACAGGATCGAAGCCGACCTTGGCCACAAACTCGTAGACGCTGTCGCCAATCTGCACTTCTAAGCTGTTGTCCTTTAAGCGCTTGCTTAAAGTCTGCAACTGGATCTTGGCAATGGCCTTGATGTTCTCGTGGTTCAGTGGGTGGAAGACCACTGTCTCATCGATACGATTCAAGAACTCAGGCTTGAAGCTCTTCTCCAAAATGGTAAAGAGCTTGGCCTTGATCTCATCGTAAGAGGCCTTGCCACTTTCCTCCTGAATCATCGACGAACCTAAGTTCGAGGTCATGATGATCACCGTGTTCTTGAAGTCCACGGTACGGCCTTGACCATCGGTCAGGCGGCCATCGTCTAACACCTGTAACAGGATGTTAAACACATCAGGGTGGGCCTTTTCGATCTCATCGAGCAGAATCACCGAGTAAGGACGACGGCGCACCGCCTCGGTTAAATAACCACCCTGCTCATAGCCAACGTATCCTGGAGGAGCACCGACTAAACGCGAGACGGAGAACTTTTCCATGAACTCCGACATGTCGATACGCACCATGGCCTTTTCGGTGTCAAACAGGAACTCAGCCAAAGCCTTGCACAGCTCGGTCTTACCCACACCAGTTGGGCCTAAGAACAGGAACGAACCAATTGGGCGGTTTGGATCAGACAAGCCCGCACGGCTACGACGAATAGCCGCAGCAATCGCAGTAACAGCCTCATCCTGACCAATCACGCGCTTATGGAGGTTATCCTCCATGCGTAAGAGCTTCTCACGCTCACCTTCGAGCATCTTGGCCACAGGAATACCCGTAGCACGCGACACAACCTCGGCGATCTCGGTATCCGTCACCTTGTTCTTTAAGAGCTCGGTGTGAGTAGCCTCGGCCTTAGAGCTCTCTGCAATCTGGCGCTCCAGTGCAGGGATGCGACCATACTGCAGCTCACTCATACGGGCTAAATCGCCATTACGACGAGCGACATCAAACTCATGGCGCGCATGCTCAAGCTCTTCCTTGATCTTCTGCGTACCCTCAAGCATCTGCTTCTCGTGGTTCCAGATGCCCTCTAAGCGCTTGTACTCATCCTCATCCTTGGAGATCTCCTCGTCGATAGCAGTTAAGCGCTTCTTACTGGCATCGTCAGTCTCCTTAGCGATAGCCTGACGCTCCATCTTTAACTGGATCAGACGGTGGTCGAGCTTATCAAGAGGCTCTGGCTTAGAGTCAATCTGCAGACGAATGCTAGCAGCCGCCTCATCAATGAGGTCAATGGCCTTATCAGGTAACTGACGGTCAGTGATATAGCGGTTAGACAGCGTAGCAGCAGCCACAATAGCTGGATCGGTGATCTGCACATGGTGGTGCAGCTCATAACGCTCCTTTAAGCCACGCAAAATAGCAATGGTGTTCTCCACCGATGGCTCATCGACCAGCACCTTTTGAAAACGACGCTCTAAAGCGGCGTCCTTTTCAATGTACTGACGATACTCATCTAAGGTGGTAGCACCCACGCAGTGCAGCTCGCCACGGGCCAGTGCAGGCTTTAACATGTTGCCCGCATCCATGGAGCCCTCACCTTTACCGGCGCCCACCATGGTGTGGATTTCGTCGATAAAGAGGATGACCTTGCCCTCTTGCTTAGCCAGCTCATTGAGCACTGACTTTAAGCGCTCCTCGAACTCACCACGATACTTAGCACCGGCAATTAAGGCACCCAAGTCCAAAGACAGCACACGCTTGTTGCGCAAGCCCTCTGGCACCTCACCCTTGACGATGCGCTGAGCTAAGCCCTCAACGATAGCGGTTTTACCAACGCCTGGCTCACCAATCAGCACAGGGTTGTTCTTGGTACGGCGTTGCAGCACCTGCATGGTACGACGAATCTCATCGTCACGACCAATCACAGGGTCAAGCTTACCTTGCTCCGCACGCTCAGTTAAGTCGATGGTGTACTTGGATAACGCACCACGGGCCTCTTCAGCGTTCTCGCTGTCGACCTTGCTACCGGCACGCATAGTGTCTAAAGCCTTGACCAGCTTCTCTTTGGTCAGGTTGCACTGCTCTAAAATGCGCTTTAAGTCGCCATCAGTTTCCATTGCAGCTAAGACAAACATCTCCGAGGAGATGAACGAGTCTTTGTGCTGCTGTGAGAGCTTATCGCACAGATTTAAGAGCTTGCCAGTTTGTGGCGACAGTTGCAGGTCACCACCAACACCATGGACGCGTGGCAAAGCATCGACCGCTTTGTCCACCAAAATCTTAACGGCTTGTGGATCGGAACCAGCTAAGGTCAGAAGAGGGCGCACTGAGCCATCTTCTTGGTTCACCAGAGCCGCCATGATATGGACTGGCTCGATGAACTGATTATCATGACCAACGGCTAACGATTGTGCGTCAGATAAAGCTTCTTGAAACTTGACGGTAAATCGATCTAAACGCATCTCGTTCCTCCAAACAAAAATCCTTGCTCCCAACACCAAGCTTTTCTCAGCCCCTGCCTGCTGCCGCATAGTGCATTTTGAAGTGACACCGGTCACTGGCACTTAGCTCACAGCCACCTCCATGTGGCTTCGCCTTGTGAGCTACCAGCAGTCATGAGCTTGCAGCAGAGTCTGTGCTTAATCATCTTAGTCGTGCTACGCCTTGCATCCTTGCAGTCCGCTCTTACAGGCGCTCCGCTTAGCGTTGCTCCTGTAGGCATCGAGGCTACAAATAGCATCGCGGAGGAATGGCATCGTGCAGCACCACAGTCTCTGGTAAAAAGTAACCTCTGGCCTCGCGTTCTCAGGTCTTCTCTGCACTCTAGCTTGAGCTTTGTCAGCGTAGCTGGTAAGTGCAGTAAGCATCAGGTGCTGTGGCCTCGGTCTTGGTAAGTAAGGGCAGACTTGTAAGCAAGCTGCCGCGCGCTCACCACAGGCAACTGTGCCTGCTGAGCACTCCTACCACTTGGTGTTAGCTCTTACACCTAAACACGTGGGGTCATGTATTTGAAATTTAAAGTGATCGTAGTAAAAATATTTACAGACAGCAGGCCACGGCCGTATTTACGGGCTTGATTGCCACATACGCTCAGATGCGCAGCAGCGGTGCAGAGTACGTTTTTCACCAGCAAATTGCCCCAGTAAGATCCCGCAAATCCCATACAAATCAGGAAAAAGCCCTGCCCCAGAGCGGCGCCCTGTCCACACAAAAGGGCGAAGAACTTTCCATCCTTAGAGCTCTCCTAAAGCCACGCTCTAACCCAAAGCTGCGTAAGCGCCTTAAGGGGATGTAAGGACAAAGCAAAGGAAAGGAGCTATCGCCATGGCGGAGGCGGCCCTTAAGATACGTCCTGAACACAGCACCTGATGCTGCGGCTTAAGCTGCTACCAACGATGCGAGTGCTCCTGACCACAACGACACCACAAAGAGCGCAGCGCCAGTGCTGCTCTGTGAGAAGCTGCTTTACCATGCTCAGTGCTGACACGCAGCAACGTACTCGCTGTCAGGCCGCCTGCTCTGCAATGTTTACGGAGCTGACAGCCAAGCTTAAGTGCCCGCAGCGCCAGCACTCTTTCGAGTGCACTACCACCTCCTCCAACTGCTACTGCTGCTCTGCTTAATCTGGGAGTGATGGCGGCATCTACTTGTGGGGAGGTGCAGGCAGCAACAGATTTTGGCGGCCGTGCTGCTCCAATGGATGTAAGTGCAGCGCGGGCAGGCTCTTAATGACCTGCACCGACTCTAAGGACACCGTCACTAAGCGCAGGATCAGGTTCAAGATATAGCGCTCGTCTCCCTTCTCCGTCGCCATATCGTTGTAGTCCTGAACAAGTTGCGAGACCTTATCTTGACTCACCCCACAGCGCTCCACTATCCAGTCAAGCGCTGACTTCTTGTTCACCACGTAATCCTGAGCTTGCAGCGGGATAGCGCTAATGGTGATGTCCTCGTTGTAGCGAATCACCGTTTTGTCTCTACCAGCATTACCACGCACGCCCTTGATCTTGCCATACTGCAGCTGATGCACGTAGTACGACGGGTGATCCTGACGCTGCTTGATGATACAGCCGCTGTAAGGCGCCACCTGCTCATAATCCACATGCAGGTGCGCTAAGGCGCGCCCTGCCTGTACAAAGGCCATAAACTCCTCCCACGTGGCCACACGTGGGATGCGCGCTAACTCTCGATGCAGGTTAGCATCGTAGTTTTCGCGATACTCAGGGCTGTGTAACAGGCCGTAAATGTAATAAAAGACGGTATCGGCATCGATCTGCGTCTCATGCTCAGGGTAGGCCTCCCTAAAGTGCTGCAGCCCCTCAAAGCTTAAGGCATCCACACGCACATAGCCGTTTTGCTGCACGCCTCCTACTTGGAGGGCTGCCTTACCCTTTTTGCTGTCCACTGGGTAGTAGAGGTAGCGTGGCAAGCACTGATTGTTGTCAATCACGCCTAAGCAGCTAATGGAGTTGGTCATCAGACAGCTGAACTTGACGTGCTGATCGACGCCAGTGCCCATCACCGTAATGGTGAGGTTAGGCATCCCCTCCTCAGGGTAGATAAACGGCATCTGGTAGCTATTGGACAGCCACAGGCGGTCGTTGTAGAGGAACTTCTTCACAAAAGGACGGTACAGCGACTCCACTGCCTTGTTGGGGTCAAAGGGCTCACTGCGCCTGCCTCGCGCAAAGTTCTTTTCCAGCTCCCGCTCCCACTTGATGCGGGAATCATCCGTGGCGTGCTTAAAGTTGTGCCCTTGCGCCTTGGACTGCTCGGCGCAGTCCAGCTGTTGGTTGTAGAAGGTGATGCAGCGACTCATCTGTGCAGCCAAAGCCGGACGTGAGGTGCTAAAAGACCACGCATCACGGCTGGTCACCGTACCCCGTGAAAACGAGGCAAAGAGTCCCTTCTCCCCCGTAGGGTTCTTGCCATCCACCGAGATGAAGTCAGCAAAGTCAGTGCGACGCTGATTAAACCAGTCACCGAACTCATCAGGGATGATTATCCTAAAGAGCGAGTCATCACCCTGAGGAAACATCGAACCCAGCTTTTGCAGGTACTCAAGTTTCTCCTTGAGGTTTAGGCCGTCAGGTACCTCACTGTAGAAGATCTGCCCTTGCTCCTTGGCCTTGCTGTTTTTCACCAGCAGGGTAATCGCCACGGGTGCACGGCTGCCGGAGCCAAAGATCTTACCGCCCTCCTTTTTGATGTCTGCGCCCAGCACATGGCCATTACCCTTGAGGTGGAAGATGTAGATGGCTGCAAACTCCTGTTGCAGGCTACGTCTGATGCCTGCACCGACAATGTTGTGAAGCCAACCGGCGTTCATCACAAAGCACAGCACGCCATTATCTTGTAAGCGGTCAGCAGCCCAGCGGATGGCTCTAATGTAGGAATCATAGAGGCTGTTCTTGTTGGCCACATTACCGGACTGTGCCCCAAAGGTGGCAGCGATGCGTGCATCCACCTCTGGGTACTTGTCGTTTTGGTTGTCGTCGCTGTGGCTATCTTGGCCCACCGAGTAAGGAGGGTTACCCATGATCACGCGCAGCGGCTGTTGCTCCACCTGCTGGCGGCGCAGCTGATTTACCAAGAGCGCACTACTGCTGTTGAGGAGCTCGCTGCCCTCCCCCTGCCTAAAAGTGTCCGTGAGGGACATGACCTTATTAGGACGGTAGTTGTGCACTGGCAGCGGGTGCCCATGAATCTTGTGATAACACTCAAGGAACACAGCCTCAATATTGAGTGCGGAGATGAAGTAAGCCAGCGGCAGGATCTCAAAGCTGTGCAGCTCGTGCAGGTACTTATCCTCAAGGCGCTCCTTGCTGATAAGCCCGCTTTGCATTAAGCGGGTGAGGAAGGTACCGGTACCAGCAAAATGATCCAGCACGTGCACCTCAGGGCTCGTAAACGAGGTTGTAAAGTAGCGCTTCAATACCGCCTCGACCGATTGCAACATGAAGTCCACCAACGGCACTGGGGTGTAGACAATACCGTACTTGTCTTGCAGCTTCGGGAAGGCTACCTTAAAGAACTGCGCAAAGAGCTCAATGATGACGCTTTGGCGCTCAGCAAAGGTGGTGAGGCTGCTTAAGCGCAGGTTGATACCCTCATAGAACGCCTGTAAGTCCGCGTTAAAGCGGAGACTGTCGTGCTGGTCTAAGTTGCTCACCAGCATGGAGAGCGCTTGGGAGATGGCATTGTGGGACATGAATGGATAGTCCTGAAACAGCGCCTCCAGTACAGGCCTAATGACCAGATACTGCGCTACCAAGTCCTCGATGTCAGCATCGCTGAAGTTTTGCACATTGGTCGCCACTTCAAGCTCGTGCTTAAAGGCGGCGATAAAGTGCTGATGCAGCGGCTCACGGGCGGCTGCAACAAAGAGCTCTTTGACGGCGCCCACTTGACGGGCGCAGATGCGACCTACATCTTGAGCCCAGTCCGTCCACTCATGCGCGGAGCCAAACTTCTGCACTAAGGTCAGCTTGATGTTGCTGACGAAGTTGAAGACGTACTCCTCATAAGCCGCGATCTCCTCATCGGTGACCTCGAGCTCTTCCCAGTTGACGTACTCACCTTGAGAGGCGTTAATGCGGCTGGCTTGGGCTAAAGCGCGCACGCTGCGTGGTGGACGCGCAGCACTGTGGCGACGACGGGCAATGAGATCTTGCTGGCAGGAGATGATCTCAATGTGCACTGCGTCGAGCTTGTGGAACTTACCGTCCACTAACACCCGCTGTGGGTTTAAGGACTTCAAGGCCGCAATCACCTGCCACACCACCTGAAACTCATCACTTTGCGCCAGCACCTCTTGCGGCGCCTCGCCATTGGCGGTGACCACAGGCACAATGACATAGCCCAGCTTCTTGTCAGGCGCAGGGCGCATCACACGGCCGATGATCTGTGCCACCTCAATTTGCGAGCGGCGGGGGCTGTTAAAGACCACCGCATCTAAGGCAGGCACGTCCACTCCCTCTTGCAGGCAGCGGACATTTGTCAGCACCTTGCAGACACCCGTTGGCACCTCAGCTTGCAGCCACTCCAGCTTTTGCGTCTTGGTCAGCGCATCCATGTGGCCATCGATGTGCTGGCAGTCGATAGTAAGTGGGTGCTCGGCAAGATAGCGCTGCTCGTTTTGCCAAAAGACATGCTGGCCTGGCAGAGACTGCGTTTGCGGCGCTAATGCTGACGCTTCCCCTGCCAGCGCCGCTGCTGGCAAATGCTGGCTCTCCTGCCACTGCACACACTGAGCGTTGATATAGTCGCTGTAACGCGCTACACCCTCAGACCAAAACTTAGCAATCTGCACCGAGCCTAAGTGGCCCTTAGTGTTACGGCGCTTGGAGCTGCGCTCACTGTCGATCATGGCAGCGTAAAGCAGCACACGCTGCATTGGTTGCTCTCTTAAGCCTAAGCCGTACTTGTTGAGGGCTTTCCACACGCAGATGAGACGGGCTAAGTTGTTTTGCGAGAGATCGGAGATCACCTCTGGGGTGAGCAGCTCGGTCTCTTCGTCAGGGTAAGCCACGGTGTTGGCGCTTTCGTCCGCTCCTAAATGATTCCCCGTCCATGCGCTTTCACTTGTACCTGAGGTTGCACCTGTCCATGCGGACTCTCCAATCCATGTGGACGTGTTGCTAACAGCGCCCGCCCCATGAGAGAGAGCACCTGCTCTGCGCAGCGCAGAGACGCGCGAGGTACCCCCCGCCACAGGTGCACGGCTATCAGAGGACTCATTAAGTCTCTCTAACAGCGAGAGCATTGGCAGGTCACGGTCACTGTGGAAGGTGAGCTGGTCTTTACGGCTCTCTTGGGCGTACAGCGCTGGAGCAGCCACAGAGGAAACGATCCTGCCGTTTGGCGTTTGCACGCCACGAGCGGTTAAGCGCAGCTGTAAGCTGCGTGCTGGGCGGGCGGCATTGATCACAGCCTCGGCAGTGACGCCAGACTCAGCTGACTCATCTTGAGCTACTGGCTCTGCCAGCACTTCCACAGGCTCTGGATGTTGCTGCTTCTCCTGCTGCTCTGCTGACGCCGCAGGCTGCTTCTGCTTCTCAGTCTGCTCCTCAGACAGCTCCTCAGATTGCTTCTGCTCTTGCTCCAGCGCCTGCTCGGGCTGCTGTGCGGCGCTCGCGACTGTAGCAGGCACCTGCAACGAGTGACAAGTAGCTGCTACGACCTTAGAGATGGCATCTTGCTGATCACGTGGGCTTAAGCCCGCAATGGCACGTGCGTCAATGACCGGCACCAACAGCTTAAAGTCCACTAAGATGCCCAGCTGCACAGCCTGCGTAAAGGAAAGGCTGTAAAAGAGCGGGCCAAAGATAGACTCGTCATCCATGGAGTAGAGCGTCACTAAGTGATTGAGCTCCTGCTCCTTGGCCGAGACGCCATATACCTTTGGGGTAGCAGTCATATAGAGGCGCTTGCGGCCACGAATGAAGCTGGCATCATGGATACGGGTAAAGAAGCTCTCCTGCTCTTTGCCTTCGATATCAGCGTTGTAATAACCACCAGCGGTACGGTGGGCCTCATCACTGATGATAAGGTGAAGTCTCCATGTGCTTACGCACATGGCTTCCTCCCGT
>CASEBB010000144.1 GCA_949286015.1 uncultured Succinivibrionaceae bacterium
TTAGCTAAAAGGCCACTCTCACTTGTGGTAAAAGGGCTTGTGTCTGGGGTTCTACTGACCCCAGTAAACTAAAAAAGCAAGTCGAATCTCCCACTAGGTCAAGGTAAAACTGCCGCACGGTGCCCGCCGCAAGCTAAGAGCGGAAAAGAAAGCGGCTAAGAAAGCAGCCAGACGCGCCGCTCTGCTGAAAATGCAAGCTAAGCAGCAAGCGCAGCAACAGGGCGTGGGCGTGCCTGTTGGTCAAAGCGCAGCTGACAGCAGAAAGGCGCAAGCTGAGCAGCAGCCAGCCCCTGTGGTACCTGAGCAAGCAGAAGTGCGCGCGACAGCTGAGGCGGGCAGCAAGCCAGCAGCGAACTCCACTCATGCGGCCGCTACTACACCTCCAAGCACTGGGGACAACCCAAAGAGCAGCAACGCGGCACAGGATGCGGCGGTCGTAACGGCCTCTGCGGTGGAAGTGCAGGCGGGTACTACTGTCCCAGCACAAAGCACCACAGGCAATGCCACCATGGCACAGGAGGCCAGCACTACTGACGCCGCCCCAAAGCCTGCGGCCAATGCCACTCCACAAGGCTCTGCAGACAACAGTGCGAGCAATACGTCGGCACAGGGTGAGGGTAATGCAACTGAGTCTGAAGTAACACTGGAGGCAGAGACCACTGCATCACAACCAGCACACAGCACCGCTGACAAGGACAGTGCTGCTGACAGCGAGCAGAGTGATACCAGTCAGAGCAAACCGGACACCGCCGCTAAGTCCAAGGGCAAAGGCAAGAGCACTAAGCAACCAAGCGCAGCTACCCCAGAACAGGACGCGCCACCGCGTGAGGCCGTGCTGCTCTTAGGCTGGCTGCTCTTTGTGCTGACACAGGGTAAGAGCGCCTTAGTGGGCATGCACAACGTCCTCTTAATGCTCCTTAAGACCTTTGGGGTCTTAGAGCTTGCGGACTTAAAGCAAGTCGCTGGGCGTAAGCGTGTGTCCTTTAGCAAGTCCTTACAGCTCTTAGAGGATGTCGGCAAGGTAGCCATTATTGCTGACAAGGTCGTGTGGTTAGCACCACATGCTGACTTTGACCCGCTCTCCCAACCGCTCTATCCTCTGGAGGAAAAGCGCAAAAACGGCCTTAAGGGCAAAGACCGCCTGCTGACCAACGTCCTCTCTGTAGGCTCGCTAAATGATGGTCTGATGTCGCAGACTGCCGCTACTGTCTTAGCGGCGATGCAGCAGTACAAAGCTGTTTGTGGTGAGCAACTGCGACTCTTACTGGGCTTAAAGAAGCGCAACTTTGCGCGAGCGGTGAGCTTTTTGGTACGCCTTGAGGTGCTGCTTGATCATGAGGGCAACCTCTATCTGCTGCCAAGCTCCAAGGACAAGCCACAGACCTTAGTGAAGCGCTACGAGAAGCAGCAACGTGAGGAGCAGCGTCAGATGCAGGCGCAAGAGCGCGCGGCAGCCAAGGAGGCTGCAAAGGCTAATAAGCAAGCCGCTAAGGCCAATAAGCCTGTAAAGGCGACCTCCCCAGCCACGGCAGCAAAGCGTCCAGCGAAGAACAGCACCGCTCCACAGGGCACTGGCAAAAAGAGCGCAGCGCCAAAGAGCACAACCGCTCAGGGCAAGCGCTCTTCTGCCAAGCACGCTGCATCCAAGGCGGCTGCCAAGGGCACCTCGGGCCGTCGTCAGGTAAAGGCTGCGGCCGCAAAGAGCAAGGCGCCAGCAAAGAACGCTGCACCTGCTGCGGATACTGCCATTTTGCAGCCAGAGATGAGCGCGGCTTACGCCGCTCGCTCCTACGCAGAAAGCTCTCAGGCAACACCTGCCTATGCTGCCTCTGCAGCTGAGAGCGCAGTGCAGCACACGCCAGTGCAGACCTCGCTGGTGTCGCACCTCGACGCTGACACGGAAAAGCGTGACCTGCATGAGGGCAGTCGCTCCAGTGCCCCGCTGGCGCTATTTGCGGGCAGTGCTGCTGACGCTGCCTCTGGTGCTACCACTCATACCACTGCTACCAATGCCGTGCCAAGCCACAACGCAAACCATGCTCACCCACAGGGTAAGGCCCATCCTCAGGGTGAGTAGTAGTAGTAGTAGTAGTAGTCTCCACGCGGCGCTGACAGCACTGTGTGCTGCGCACAGCTACACCGCTGTGCTCGCTCCCAAGCTGCAGCAGCATAATGTGCCCACGCCACGGCATGGCACTGTGTCCTTGGGCACAAGGTAGGTAACCTAAAAGCGCCTGACGGTGCCTTATCTCGAGAGTAGTGTCTTAGCAAACACCTACTCTCAGGGTAAAACAACTGATTGTAGGCAGTTACCTCCTTATTGGTGACAGACAGCAGCAAAGTTCACCTACGGTGTAGGCGTTACCGACACTACGCCCTGTAGTGACCAGTGTGCGTTTAGTGGGGTATGGCAGTAAACAGCCCGAAGGCAGGAGCTTATTGCTGGCGAGGACAGCAAGCGGTACCGTATGTCACGCGGCACCCGTGCTTGCTGCCAAAGAAAGGAAAATAAAGGAGGGAAAAAGCGACAGCCTCGCGCTTAGAGCGCGCTTAAGCCGTACACAAAGATGGCTACGATGACCACTGGAATCACATAGCGCACCGCCTGATACCACAGGTTGTACACCGCGCCATGGATCGTATGACCATTGGTGATCTCTTCCATAGCCTTGTCTTTTAAGACCCAGCCCACAAAGATAGTGGCACCTAAAGCCGTGATCACAAAGCAGATATTGCCGGAAATGTAGTCAAAGGCATCAAAGATCGAGCGGTTTAAGAAGGTGATCTCCTTTAACGGGCCAGAGCTTAAGATGCATGGCAGGTTGCCAAAGATAAACACAAACAGCAGCGTGATATTAATGGCACCCTTTAAGCGCAGATTGAACTTCTCAAAGAGCACCGCGATAATCACCTGATAGATGGTGAGCGAGGTGGTCAGTGCCGCAATGATAAGCAGCACAAAGAAGACGATGGCAAAGAAGTTACCAAAAGCCATCTGCGAGAAGGCAATTGGCAGCGTTTTAAAGACTAAGGATGGGCCCGAATCAGGCGATAAGCCCGCGCTAAAGAGCGATGGGAAGATCATGAAGCCCGCTAACACTGCGATCACGGTGTTAATCACACCTGTAATCGTCGCCGTCTTTACTAAGTCCTCATTCTTATTGAGGTGGCTGGATAAGGTGATCATCACACCAAAGCCTAAGGACAGCGCAAAGAAGACCTGACCTAACACGTCAAGGAGCAAGCGACCGGTGATCTTAGAGAAATCTGGCGTGAGGTAGAAGCGTACCCCCTCCCAAGCGCCATCTAAGGTGAGGTTACGGCCGACCATAACAATGAGACAGATAAAGAGCAGCGGCATCAAGAACTTAACCGAGCGCTCGATACCGGCAATCACACCACGACGTAAGATCCACCAGTTGATAAGGACAAACACGCCCGTGCAAATGGTAATGGTCAGAGGCGAGTTCTCGATCTGGTCGACGTAGAAGCTCTCTGTGATCTCTTTGGTCACCGGCACCGACAGGTCTAAGCCGCCCATGCCCACCATACCTAAGAGAATGTGGTAGATATAGGAGAGCACCCAACCGCCAATCGGCATGTAATAGGCGAGAATGCCAAAGGCACCTATAAGCCCCATGTAGCCAAAGAACTTCCACAACGGCGAGTGCGTAGCCCCTGCGCTCCAGAAGGCATCCACGCTGTTGGTCTGGGCGCGACGTCCGATCACATTCTCCACAAGGATGATCGGGATGCCCACAGCCAGCATCACCACGATGAAAGTTAAAACGTAAGCACCACCACCGTTTAAGCCCACTAAGTACGGGAAGCGCCATGTGGCACCGAAGCCAATGGTGGCTCCTGCAACGGTGAGAATGTAGGTAAGACGGCTACTCCAAGTCTGTCGGGCCATGCCTCTTTTCCTTTGCCCTCATGATTCTGCGTTACCGGCTACGCCCAAACGAGTGTCGCTTCCCAACTTCATGGCAAGCACATCTGTACTTAACATGATCTGCTTAGAATGCACACGGAAGCACACAGCACACAGAAAAGGACGGTTGCGGTCGTGACTCCTGAGTGAGTGCTCAGGGCGCGACAAGTTGACACTATGATCATGCCTACATTTAGTGCAAATGTGCACCACATGCAGCGCAAATCACTCCAATGGAAAATCTTCCATTCTAATGGATTTTGCGCCCATTGCAAAATCAAAGGGGATATTTATCCCGCGCAGCATGCCGCTGTGACCATAAACACCTGCCACTTAGCGCTATTGACACTGACCACCACGTAGGCGCCAGAGGCGGCGAGGGCACTGCTATAATGGTGCGACACGGTAATACGTCCTCATAAACAGGACATGTCTCCGTAAGATTCATCTTTGTGGCTTAGTCCTGCGCCTTAACCTTAGTGAGCGTGCAGTTAAGCCCTGTGCCTTTAAGGATGAGGTCATGATCACCTCCAAAGTACTGCTGCCGCTGTTAGGTGTGAGCGCCGCCCTGCTCATGACAGCTTGTGCCACCGCCCCTGAGCCATTACCAGAGAAGATCTCCGGCCCGAGCGAGTTTATCGACGACTCGGTCAAAGAGCTGTATCGCAACGTCGATAAGGTCTACACCACGGAGTACTTTGCGCTGGGCATCCCTACCGGCTGGAAAGTGATCTCTTTTGACAACGAGCCTCTGGCAAGTGCTATCTCGGTAGAAAAGGCCGATCACTCGTCGCTGGTGACGGTGCGCGTGACCAAAGCCCAAGGCCAAACCATTGAGCAAAGCTGCGATCTGGCCTTACAGGGCTTTCAAGCTAACGGCATTGTGACCGATGAGAACGCACTCAATCTCTCCTTTGGCACCTGCACGATTACCGGCAAGGACGATGGCGATAAGCCAGTTACGCTGTGGCTGCGTCAATATGACGATGACCACAGTGCTTACTCGATCACCTTTACCGGTGACATCAGCACTGCGGCGGAGCTCTTAAGCTACTTAGTAGGCAATGAGAAGCTGATGCAGCTTATGGTACAGCCACTGTAAGCCACCGCCACAGCTAAGCTGAGATGAGCTGAACTAAGCCAGCTTGCGCTTAACCACTTACCCAGCGGTCACAGGGTCTTGGCGCTACTTACTCTTGAGTGCAGCAGCGCAACGGCCCGCACCACTTGTCAGAAACGTCTCACTTCCCTAAAGCGCCACTCCTCAATGCGATCTTGCCTCTGCCCCTTATAGGACAGTTCACTCATGGAAAACACCACGACCATCAATGCCGCTGAAAAGCCGCAGCACACTCCAAAAAAGGTAGTGCGCGTGGCCGCAGCCATGATTATTCAGGACGACACCTTTTTGATCGCCCAGCGTGCAGGAAAGCGGCACTTAGCAGGCTATTGGGAGTTTCCTGGCGGCAAGATCGAGGAGCACGAGACCCCAGCCCAAGCCTGCCAGCGTGAGATTTATGAGGAGCTGCACTGCAAGATCAGCGTGGACAGCTACTTCTTAACGTGCGAGTACGAGTATGAGGACTTTATCCTGAGCATGGATGTCTTTCTCTGCCACTTACTCGAGGGCGAGCAGGTGAACTCCACGGAGCATTCGGGCTTGAAGTTTATCCGCGCTGACGAGATTGACAGCATCGATTTTGCGCCTGCTGACATCCAGTTCCTGCCAAACATTAAGAAGCTCATGGGCTCGTTACAGCGCACGCTGTGCCCAAAGGCCAGCTAAGCTAAGCTACTACACTCAGCTCTGCCTGCGCTTGCAGCCCACGCTGTGAGCGCAGCCCTTCTTACCACGTCTTACCGCCCGCCCACCTGCTTTTCCCTCTCTGTACGCCGTATAGCGCTCATACGCTAAGCGGTGCAACCACGAGCCAGCGCCAGCCAAGCAGTCCACGCTGTGCTAACGCTGCCGTGCCCCCAAGAGATCATGCCCTGCCCCTACTTACCGGAGGTCTATCTAAGCGTCTTGTGGCAATGCCAAAGCCAGCTGCAGCGTTTCATTCTCACCTCTGCCGAGGCGGCCTTGTACACCTATTTGCCTCATTTTACAAGCGCTTTATTTCAGGTTTTTCAGCAGAAAAGCCTTGTTTTAATTGTCTGACATGCTAATATAAAACCAGCTGATGGCTTCTGGGGTGTTCGCCAGTTATTGTTGCCCTGAGCCACATTAAACTGTTTTAGGGAGCTCTTCTTGAGCCTCTTCTGAGCACGCTTATACTGGCTAGCTCGCCTAGCCCAGTCCCTAAGAAGCCTTTGAGATTCACAGGGTTCCCCCTTGTACCTTTTTGGTTCAAGGAGCTGAACTTAGCAGCGGCATTTCTGGGGTCATCAGCCTAAGAATTCCTTTCTGGTTGAGAGTTCTCTCGCCTGTAGTGACAGCACGTCACGCCTCTTTTTTCCCCTTTGTTTTTCTGTATTGCTGGCTCGTTGGCTGAGTCTTTTGGCCTCTCTGTAAGCTTTGCTCTTCAGCTGCGCTCACGCGCTGTTTGCACCCAACTGCTCATACGTATGAGCCCACCTTCTCTCTGCTGTGCTCCGCCCCTCTTATTCGTACCGTCCTGCCTTTAGCCTTGCGTACTTTTGAGATAACGGCTCTACCGCCCCACACTCTGACTGGCCTTTCTCTACTGCGTTTTAAGAGCACGCAGAGCCAGCAAACACGCTTTTTCCCGCACGGCAGTAGCAAAGATAGAAAGCCGCCACTTAGCAGCGCAGCGCACTGAGCGCGGGCAACGCACGCGGAGTGAGTGTGCAAGCACATGCCCCTCACACGCTACACCGCTACACGCCGCGCAGCGCCACGCCTCGCAACTTACCTTGAGAGCCAGCGCCCCTAAGCAGCGCTTTACCATCCCAGCCCCCACACAAAATCTGAAGGCTGGAGAATAGTGCTCTTTGCCAAAGGAAGCTGGCTGGCTACGCCGTAGCCTATGATGCTTTGCGCTTACTGTAACGTGGTGAGCACGGGATTGTTAAGATAATCGTAGATACGGCGCACCTCGCTCACCGCACGCGGGTCAAACATCTGAGGACGGCCTAAATCTAAGGTCGCGATGCTGGCCATTTCCTCAGCACTGAGCGCAAAATCCCAGATAGCCATGTTCTCCTGCATACGATTGGTATGCGTCGACTTGGGGATGATGCTCACGCCACGTTGGACATTCCATCGCAGGACAACTTGCGCCACGGTACGATTATGGGCTGTGGCAATGGCGCTTAACAGCGGATTGGTGAACATGCCATTGAGGCCCTCGGCAAAAGGCGCCCATGCTTGTGGCACTGTACCGTACTCTTGTAAGACCTTAAGCTCCTCTGCGCGCTGATAGAACGGGTGCAACTCCAGCTGGTTCACCATGGGCTTTACGTCACAGTTGTAGCAAAGGTCAACAAAGCGGTCGCTTTGGAAGTTGCTCACCCCAATAGCACGCACTACGCCCTCAGCATAGAGCTCCTCTAACGCCCGCCACGAGCCGTAGTAATCACCATACGGCATGTGAATGAGGTAGAGATCGAGGTAGTCTAAGCCTAATTGCTCAAGCGACTGGTAGAAGGCAGCCTTGGTCTTAGCGTACCCCATGTCGTTCACAAAGACCTTGCTGGTAACGAAAATGTCTTGACGCGCGATGCCTGAGGCACGCACCGCCTTGCCCACTGCCGCCTCGTTCTTATAGGAAGCAGCGGTATCGATAAGGCGATACCCCGTGGCTAAAGCGTCACGCACGACTTGCTCACAGGTAGCTAAGTCTGCAATCTGGAAGACGCCAAAGCCCTCTTGTGGCATCTCCACGCCATTGTGCAGCTTAACGCCCAGCATCTGAAAACTTGTGGAAGCAGTCATCTTTATCTCCATTGCTGAAAAAGATAGCTGCAATCGTAACGAGCATTGTCCTGAGGACAGACAAAAATGGGCCCGTAATAGGGCCCATTCAGTGCTACTCCTCAGCGGAGCAGCTAGAGGATCGTCTTAGGTATCGACTATTTCTTGTTTAAAGCCTGGTCAACGGCCACAGCGACAGCCACGGTGGCACCCACCATTGGGTTGTTGCCCATGCCTAAGAAGCCCATCATCTCAACGTGAGCTGGCACAGAGGAGGAACCAGCAAACTGAGCGTCAGAGTGCATACGACCCATGGTGTCGGTCATACCATAGGAAGCAGGACCAGCAGCCATGTTGTCTGGGTGTAAGGTACGGCCCGTGCCACCACCGGAAGCCACGGAGAAGTACTTCTTGCCTAAAGCAACGCACTCTTTCTTGTAGGTGCCAGCAACTGGGTGCTGGAAGCGGGTTGGGTTGGTGGAGTTACCGGTAATGGAAACGTCAACACCCTCGTGGTGCATAATGGCCACGCCCTCACGGACGTCATCAGCACCATAGCAACGCACAGCAGCACGCTCGCCCTTGGAGTATGGGATCTCGCGGACGATGTTTAACTTGCCAGTGCCATAGTCAAACTGGGTCTGCACGTAGGTGAAGCCATTGATACGCGAAATGATTTGGGCAGCGTCCTTGCCTAAACCATTTAAGATCACGCGTAATGGCACCTTACGAGCCTTGTTAGCGTTACGCACGATACCAATAGCACCCTCAGCGGCAGCGAAGGACTCGTGGCCAGCTAAGAAGGCGAAGCACTTGGTCTCGTCACGTAATAACATGGCACCTAAGCCACCGTGGCCAATACCGACCTTACGGTCATCAGCAACGGAGCCTGGAATGCAGAAAGCCTGCAGGCCGAGGCCAATGGCATCAGCAGCATCAGCGGCGGTCTTAACTTGCTTCTTTAAAGCAATAGCAGCACCGACGACATAAGCCCAGCTGGCGTTCTCGAAGGCGATTGGCTGAATAGCCTTCACCATCTCATATGGATCGAAGCCGTGATCCTGGCACAGCTTACGAGCCTCTTCTAAAGAGGCAATGCCGTGCTCTTGTAAAGCCGCGTTTACTTGGGCAATACGACGCTCGTAACTTTCAAATAAAGCCATCTTTCAGTCCGCCTCTTTACTCAGCTCTTGGGTCAATGTACTTGGCAGCGTCATCGAACTGGCCATAGTGACCTTTCACCTTAGCGATAGCCTCGGAGCCCTTGAGCTCTGGGTTCTTCTTTAAGGTGTCGATTAACTTACCTAAGTTAACGAACTCGTAGCCAATGATCTCGTTGTCCTCATTTAAAGCTAAACGAGTCACATAGCCCTCGGTCATCTCGAGGTAACGAGCACCCTTAGCCTTGGTACCAAACATGGTGCCAACTTGGCTACGCAGGTTCTTGCCTAAGTCCTCTAAGGAAGCACCGATTGGTAAGCCACCCTCGGAGAAAGCGGTCTGAGAACGGCCATAGACGATCTGTAAGAACAGCTCGCGCATAGCGGTGTTGATGGCATCACACACGAGGTCAGTGTTTAAAGCCTCTAAGAGGGTCTTGCCAGGCAGAATCTCCGAAGCCATAGCAGCGGAGTGAGTCATACCGGTGCAGCCTAAGGTCTCAACTAAGGCTTCCTCGATGATGCCGTCCTTAACGTTTAAGGTCAGCTTGCAAGCGCCTTGTTGAGGAGCGCACCAGCCCACACCGTGAGTTAAGCCGCTGATATCCTTGATCTCTTTAGCCTGAACCCACTTGCCCTCCTCAGGGATTGGAGCAGGACCATGGTATGCACCCTTCTTAACGGTGCACATTTGCTCTACTTCGTGTGAATAGATCATCTGTGATACCTAATTGACTATCCTAAAACCGGATTTCTAGTTTGGATACGGTGGCTTAGCACTCAAATGCTTGCGAGGGCATCTGATGGCTGTGAGCTAAGAGCCGTGTCACTCCAGAAACCACCCATATTATAACCACAAGAATTGGCAATGCTAGAGGGCTAAAGCGTAAAGAGAGTGTGCCGTATCACAAAACCTGATTTTTGAGGGGGGATTTGGGCGTGCACTTTTTAGGGACGGTCAGGGTAGAGTGCTACGTTCTGGCAACTGTAGCTGACAAGGCGAGTAAGGCGCGACGCGGGAAAGAATAGTCTGCTGAAGAAAGGGAAAAAAAGACAGGTGAAGTCTCCATGTGCTTACGCACATGGCTTCCTCCCGTTTTAATAGGGCGGGTCCTGAACAAGAATACAATCCTACCTCAGCACCGTTCCAAACA
>CASEBB010000145.1 GCA_949286015.1 uncultured Succinivibrionaceae bacterium
AGGATGTGTGTACGCTGTGCTTGGCTAAAGCCCCAATACTAAATGTCGGCTAACCCCACTCTTACGAGTGGGGCATGCGCCGACAACTCTAGGTCAATCACAGCGCCCGCCCCTGTAGCTGACGCCGACCTGTTTGGCAGGGAGCGACAAGGTAGCGGTAACGCGTCTTAAGAGGGCGTTTTCCCCCCACTGTTCCTCAAAGTATTTTCCCCCTATGTGATTGGCTTAAAATCGGCCTTTTAGGTGGGTTTAAGCTCCTTGGTGCAGAAAACTGATAAGGAGCATCGAGCATCGCTACCGCGACGTATCTTGAGGTAGGTTAATGGCAAGTAGCTTTGCTCACGCACAAGGGGAAAACGCTCTCCGTCTTAATGAGGTAATCGGCCTGCTTGGAGGGTAGTAAGGCACTGTGCGCCGCCAGCGCATCAGCAACCACCGCCCCTGCCTTTGGGTAAGTTTGCTCTCTTAGCAGGAGGCGACATGGTGGCGATCACGGCTCTGGATAGAAGACAACAGCTATTTGCAAGGAAAGCAGACGCCAAAGCCCCCAATAGCAGCTCGTATGTGGCTGTGACGCTGGCCTTTAAGAGGTGATTGCACTTAGGGATGAAGCAAAGGAGGTTAGCACACGTGTGCGTAGCTGGCACCTTGAGCCGTAAGTGCCTTGGTGACAACGCAGGCCACGAGAGTGGAAACGTTTCCACTTGGCTAAAATATGCGAATTATGGCAACGCAAGGTGAGGTGAGGCTGTAAGAGTATATACACCAAAGCAGGTGGTAAGCACAGTCGAGCAAGCAAGTGCATAAGGCCATGCTCTAGCGGGTAAGGGGCGACCTATAAAATCTTGCAGGCATTGCCGCGCATTGCAATGCAATGCAATGCAGAGGGATGAGGGGAGCCAAGTTACACTCAGGCGCAAGCAGGCGCAAGCTACCGACGCCGCTTGGCTGTATATCTTAAGACCAGAGCCGATGTAAGTCCTCTAACCTCAAGTACCAGAGTTTGGTGAGGTGGCACCTACCCGCGCGCCTAAGAGTGATAACGCACTCCCAGAGTGTCATCACCTCATCCTGCAAGGTGATTAAGAGGCGCCAAGCCAGCTTGTAATTGACGTCCACCACAAGCGGCTATACGGCCATGGCAGGCTTAAGCTCGCGGGCATGGAGGTGCTCTCCTATTCTTAGGAGCTTAGCAAGAGCTAAGAGCAGTACTAACTAAAAGGAGCCACAGACAACAATGCTGACAGCAGCAGTACTCCTGAGCATAAGGCACCGTTATCTAAAGATCCTGTGCTGAGCGTTTGGTATTGTTGCTCCCCCCACGGTGCTCTATCTTAAGCAGTGCCAGCCCCTGTAGTGCCAAATACAAAGGCAGACGCCTGTCTAGCGGTCGCTGTGGTCGCTTTCTTTATCACTGTGGAGGTGAGCAAGCCGCTCCTGCTTTTTGGCCAGTTCCCGCTCAATCTCTTGCTGCAACTCGCGCTTCTGCTTGTCTTGCTCCTTTTGGCGCATGGTGGTTTCAAAATTGTTGAGCACTGCACCAATGATGATGTTGATCAGCAAGAAGGCCGCGAGAATGTACCAGACGATGTGAAAAGAGGTGACTGTGACCTCAGAGGCTCTGATGAGCCCTAAACGCGAGGCTACGCACAGGTTGTTACGGATATCAGACCAACCATCACCGCTCATGCATCTGACCAGCGTAAAGAGCGCCTCACTCAAGTTGCCATAGGGATCATCCTCAAGCTCACTTGGCCACGAGGCTATCTCCTGCAGCTGCGCAAAGGCGGCTTGTTGCTCTGGGGTAGCGGTGTCTGGATTAGGGAGGCGAAAAAGGTAGATACCTGTAATGGCAAACATGTACAGGAAAATGAACATGACGATGAGATTGTAGGTCAGAGTACGCAAAGAGCGTATTAAGACGGTCACAATCAGACGCAGCTCTTCCATGGTGCGCAAGAGGCGGAGCACACGTAGGATGCGAATGAGACGGAGAACCTCGATTAAGACGGCGTTATCAGCAACGAAGCTCGGTGGGATATAACCGGCGAAGATGATCACCATATCAAAGAGGTTCCAGCGGTTTTGGAAAAACTCTTTGTTGGAGTAGCGCGCCATAAAACGCAGCCACAGCTCAATGGTAAAGAGCACCAGACAGGCGTAATTGAGGTAATGGAGCACAGGCGAGGTAAAGTACGTTTCCACGCCGATAAGTACGCTATTAAAGATGATAACCGCCATAGCCGCATACTCGAAGCGTCGGTTGATGACGAGGCGGCGAATGACGTTGGTGGTTTCTGGCAGCATGATCTCTAAACTCCTCTTGTGAGAGTAGCTGCAGTACCCCTGCCCCTGTGCTCGGAGAGTGTAGGCTGCTGCAACGCTTCAGGGCTGCATACCATGGCACTGCCAGCAATGGCTCTCTGGGCGGTTGAGGGAACACCCGCTACATAGTTGAGCTTAGTTGACCTTGAATGCAGAGCGCTTGTGGCAGATCACATGAGTTGTATGCAGGCATAGCTCAAATTCGCATTATAGCCAAAGAAAAGCCAATAGCAGCGCCCGCCCCATGGCTAAAACCGCCCTACGGTGCCACGTGCAAAAGACTCTCATTAGAGGGGGGAAGGGAAAGAATAGCTTCAAGCCATTATTACGGTGTAGAGCAGCCACAGTAGTGGAGCCGTAACTTAACAGCGCCCGCCCCAACAGCAGCTGCTGCCATCAACCTGCATGGCAGGAAGCGCCGTGATAACGGTGACGCGCGTGGATAGTGGGAAGCAGCCAATTTGGGAGTAAGGAGACGCGAGCGCGTCGTAAGGGAAGACTAGGCAGCTGTGGTAGCAGTGGATGCATCATTAGCAGCGGCCCTGCTTCACAGGAGGTTTCACCGTATCGCAGTCGCGTCTGGTTAGCGGGGCAATAGCTGCTTGGCAGCAGTAGCCACTAAGAAAAGATTGATCGCATCAGTGACGACGCATGCAGGCGGGAGTGTTGGTACGAGCCAACACCTCGAGATAAAGGGTGCAGGGTAGCCAAAGCCCACCTAAAGGTCATCTATTAGGTCAGTCGTTCCTAAGTGCCTACAGGCAGTGATGTAAGCGCCGGTCGCGTTGCTGCCCTTAGTTAGGCTGTCTACAGACCCAGCCATTAACGCCCATGCGCCGCCGCAGATGGCTTACAGTATGCTTCATAAAAACGCACGCGTATAAAAATGTGATTAATCAAGTGTGACGTCAACGTTCAGGAGGTGCAGTGCCAACGGGCGCTATAGCAGGGGTGGGAGGTGATTTCGTGTTAGCTGCATCACAAACTCAGAACAGCCCCAGCTGCTGGTGGTGACATAGCCAGTATCGCTGGTGCTGGCGTCCCACAGACCCCTAACGCTGTTGCTGTTGTACCTGCCACCTCTGCTGAATGGTAGTTTTTAGCGTTAATTCCACCGCTACGCTAACGTGCTTATACATGGTCTTAGAGCGTTGTTTGCTGTCAGCTCTTTTCTGCGCAGTGAACTCTAAGCTGCTTCCAGCAACACGCCCTCCGCTATTGCCTAAAGCCATTACCACGTACGACCACATACGAGCCCCCATCATGCAAGCGCACAAAAACAGGCCTAAGGGGACTTTTGCTGATAAATAAGCGATTGGTTAGGGGGTAAAGTGCCCGTTTGCGAGGGCAAAAAACACCTTAAGCATCTGGTGAGATTCTAGGGATATAGCACTTGCTCATAACGCTCGTCGCACTGGAGCCGTAACCTCTCGATAGAGGTTGCACCGGTAGCAGGGGCAGAAGTAGAGAGCAAGCAGCTTATTGCAGTGCATAGCATCGCATTGCTGGCATCTACCTTGGAGGGCTTATGGCACATCCTATAGCAGTCACCACTGATATCACCTCGGCTGGCGCGTCACTTCCATCGAGTTTAGGCTTACGGCAGCGGGCTCTTGGTACAAAGGCACCGTCAGCAAGGGCGTCCTTACCCGTAACAGCACAGCCAGCAAGGAGCGCTCCCTCTCTGCCGCCGCAAACCCCAGCATGGTCGCAGCTCATGGCTAAGAGGTCACAGGTGGCTAAGACCACCACTACACAGCCTGTGGGCGCAAGCGTTCTTGAGGCGGGCACAGGGGGAGCTGCAGCTTATAGTCCCGCAAGGCCAGCGCAGGCAGCAAAGCCAGCTCTGTCTCCAGCAGCTGCTACTACCATTGCTTCTGAGCCTGCTCCGGCGGAGCCAGAGACGCTGCAGCCCACATCACTTTTACCAGAGCAGAGAGCAGTGCTCACAGCGGAGATGCGCCGCGTACTGCTACCCGTAGTGGAGTCCTTTTTAGCTACGACCTCTCCCCAGCCAGCGGCGCCGCAAAGTGTGCAGTTTCGGGAGGCGCCATTAGCAGCGTCTCGGACTGCGACCAGTGCCGTAGCCACTGCCGCAGTAGACGCTGCCCTGCAGGCTGCGCTGCACGCCTTAGGGGCCGCTGGTACAGGTACAGGGGCCGCTAGCATCAGCAGCGAGGCGAGGGCTGGCAGCACCGCTGGCAGCACCAACGCGGGCTCTCAGGCGCTGCGGAGCAAGGTACTGCCTCTTCATGCTGCGGCAATAACAACGACGAGCGCAGCTGAGGATGCTGCTGCGGGTGTTACAGCTTCGCTGGTACCAGCACGTGACCAGAGTGATGTTTCTTACAACCCACCACGGGATATCCTACTGTGCACTTGCTTTTACCACCCACAGTGGCAAGTGTTTACGCTCTTAAAGCAGCGTGTGCCTGCGCCAGCACCGCGTCCAGTAAGCAGTGCGCAGAGCACTGGGCCGCAGAGTGGTTTTAACCCACTGCTCTCTATGACGGAGCTTAATGCGCTGCAACCTCTGTCTACCGCCACTAAGAAGACAGCAGCATCAGCCGTAAAGGCATTGCCTGTGGCAATGGCCATGGTGGGCACAGAGACAGAGTCAGTACCGCTTGCTTCGGCAGCGACAGCTCATACCAGCGCTGTGGCTGTAGCGCAGAATGGTGCTTCTGCTGTAGCGTCAACAGGTACGGTAGTGCCACGAGCAAGTACGGTGACGGCGCCAGTGAGCACAACCATGCCCGCACTACCAGTAAGTGCTGTAACATCACTTGCAAGGGCACAGCCTGCAGAAGAAGCTCTACTGACAGCAACAGCAGGGGCGGCGCGCCACAGCGTAGCGCCTGCAGCTACGGTCTCGTTACCTGCAACAGCTAACGCGGCAGAGGGCGCTACTGTTGTTGAGCTGGTGCCAACAGTAAAGCAGCGCAGCATACCGCTGGTAAGCAAGCCACAGTCTCTTACCGACCTCAAGAACAACCTCAAAGCCCTGCGCTTAAAAAGAGGGATGAGCCAAATAGCGCTGTCGCAACGGCTGCATACTGCGCAATCGCGGCTCTCCCACTGGGAGAGCGTGCATGATAAGAGATTTATCCCTGACGACATGGTGGCAGCGGTAGCACAGGCTCTAGAGGCGCCTTGCCAGTACTTAGACCGCAAGGCTTTTGCCTTCACCACTAACGACAGTAGTCAGCAGTACTACCGTCTGCATGGCACAGAGGCACCGCCTCTGGCGCTTGTTGCTCTGCCGCATACCCCACAGGAGGTAAAGCGCAACCTGCTTTATCTGCGCACCCAAGCGCACCTGACGCTGCGTGAGCTGAAGCAGTTCTTACCCTATTGCTCCTTGACGCTTATCTCCCAATGGGAGAACCTATCCTGTGAGGAGCTGCCCTTAGGCGCAGTAGTGCGGCGCTTAGCGCAAGTCTACCACTGCCCGCCAGAGCTCTTGATGCTGCACCAGCAGCAGCCCGCCGTAACCGCTCCGCTGGAGCTACAGCACGTAACGCTCTTAGCGTGCAGCCCACGCTGGGCCCAAAGTGCTCAGGCGCAGCAGCTGATGGCTCATAGCGGGCAGTTGCCTTTTGCTAATGCTTGTAAGCTGCAGCTCTTAGGGCTGGGCAATGACCATGCGGCACAGCCACTACGGCCATTGCTGCCAGAGCAAGCGGCGGTGGCGTCTCAGGCCGAGCAAGGGGCGGGCGCTGTTAGTGGTGGTGATGGTGGCTATGGCACTGCACAAGCAGTTACTGCTAATGGCTGTGCCAAAGAGATGCTCTTGGCGGCACCTCAAGAGCAGGTGCGCCAAGCAAAGCTATGGTATAGCGCGCAGAGCACCTGTCAGCGCTTCTACTATGCAGTGGAGCTGGTCACTAAAAATAGCGTCTGGAGCAAGTACGCTGTAGTACAGCTCATGGGCGCAGCACCATCCTTACAGGAGTATGTGGTGAGTGGTACGGCCTATGATCCGAGCATGGGACGTCCTCAGCAGACAACGGGGGTATGCCTTAATACCGAGGTAGAGGAGATGGCGGCGCTGCAAGGAAAGGTGATCTGCTTGATGGCAGGAAAGGATCAATTCCTTATCGGCCGCTTAGACCAGAGGCAGCAGGGCTGGATCTTACATGCTGAAGATATGCAGGGGCAAAGGTGTGAGGTGCTGTTACCACGGAAGGCTATTATCGTGGGGCAGGTGGTGTTGCCACCGTTTTGCGGGCAGGGGCGCGAGTGCTGCGGGTGAGCACGATAGGGTGGTGCGTACTGTTTACAGCGCCCGCCCCTCTCTGGACAAGCGCTCGTAGCTGCGCTACTTGCAGGCGTTCTGGCGGTATTTCTGATACCACTACCAGACGCTACGCCACGCCGCCACGCCAGCTCTACCCATGTCTACGAACCTCAGGGATTACTGTACAACTAAGAGCGAGAACACAGCAGCACTCAGGGGGTAGGGGGAGAAGACACTCACCTCAGGGGTGATGATCTTGCACGCTGGTATATCCAAGCAGCAAGCAAGCACACCTAACCAGTAATGAATCGCTGGACAGCAACAGCCTATCTTATAGATAACGCCGATAAACATCAGTTTTTTGCTGTGACCATGAGCAGCACTAAGCGCATGCCCAGTGCTGGGATTCAAGATAAGCTTACAGACTGGATAGCAGCCACTTTCATCAACAGCATCAGCATCAAGCGTACTTGGGGGCTATTGGTGTTGTAAGTTCGCGGGTATGGCCCTAACTCCTTAAGCCTTGTGCTGCTGCCACTCCACTAAGGCCTGAGCGTTAGGAGAGCTTTTCTTGGGCCTCAAGGTAGTCATACTCATCCTCAGAGCAGAGAAATTGCGGCCCAATAGGATCAATGGTTCTGACCTCGCCGGTCTCGGGATCTTTTTCCGTTTTGAGATCCAAGCCAAACTGACGCTGCGCTGGCGTGGCGTAAGCCAGACTGCCGTGAATGAATTTCTTGTTGTAATCGGCCACCGCATCGGTGAACGCCACCAGACACAGGTCAATATTGTTGTAGTAGTAAGTGCCGAGACGATGGAAGCCTTTGAGACGACTAAAGAGCGCGGCAATGTAGGTTTTGACCCTGCGGCTAGGTCTTTTCTGGTAGATCGTGACGCCATGCTCTTGGAGCAGCGCCTGCATCGCCGGTGATTGCATCACCTTGCCATGACTGGAGTGCAGCATGAGCCCTGTAGATGGTGTGATGTTATTGCGCTTTAAGATATCGCCGATGATCGTCACAGCAGAGTTAACGTCGTCCTTTAGGGAGACGCCAAAGCGCATTACGCAACGGCTGTAGATATCTTCGCAGACGTAAGCGTAGTACTTTTTCTTAAGCTTTGGCCCCATGTAAGAGGACACACCCCAGACCCAGATTTGGTTGGGGCCGGTGGCTGCATATTGGAGCTCTGGGGCTTGCTGTGGTGGCTTTGCACTGGCTGTGCTTACGTCCTTAGTGTCAGTTGCTGGCGTCATTTCGGGTTCCTGCTGCATGCTGTGAAAGCACTCATTTTCAGCTGCCGCAAAGCTGCCTGCCTTACGCTTAAGGCAGGTGCTTGTTCTTTAGGCGAGATCATCTCTAAAGAAATCCTCCTCGCAGAGGACTTGTGACCCGACAGGGTCAATCTTCTTTACCTCACCTGTCATGAGGTCCGTTACAGTCTTGAGGTCGAGACCACGATGGCGTTGCTCTGGTACGACTGAGCCAATACTGGCGATGGGGAGGAAACGGTTGTACACATCCACTACTGTATGCACAGCATCTGCATAGGCCTCAAAGCTTGGGTACAAGTATGACTTAGGCGCCAAGCGACAGTTGAGACTGACAAACAACGACCCAATGTAAGGCTTAACGCGGCAACCAGGTTTTTTCTGGTAGATAGCGACCCCACGCTTTTTGAGCAGAGCTTGCATGGCAGCTGACTGCATCACCTTGCCGTGATTTGAGTGCAGTACCAGCTGGTTAGGCTCAATGTTGTTGCGCTCTAAGATCTTGCCAATAACTGCCACGGCAGTATCGATGTCGTCCCTAAGCTCAACACTATAGCCGACAATGAAACGGCTGTAGATATCTTCGCAGGCATAGCAGTAGTACTTTATCTTGCGAGTGGTACTTTGACAAGACGTGACACCCCAGACCCAGATTTGGTTAGGGCCGGTAGCCACATATTTGCGCCGAGTCTCGTTGAGCAGATGCTGAAAGTTGCCAGTGTTTAAATTATTACTGTCTGGTGATTGCGTCATTGCTTGTTCTAAGACAGGCTGTGGTGAGATTCGCGCCGCAGACTATTGCGGCAGCAGCAAGCGTGGGTACGCAGTACGCTCCTTGGTGTTGCGGAGCCTTGAGAGCGTGAGTGAGGTTGGTGGTGTGACGGCCGCAATGGTTGCTCCTGCACAACGTGGAATGGTATGGGGCTTAGGGCCAAACACACAGCATGCTCAGCAATGACTACCAATAGAGCGCTTAGCGGGGAGTAGGGAGTTCCTTGGTCTTTAGCTCGCGCTAAGGCCCAATTGAGGCGCTCTTGCCCTAAGGCCGTCGCGCTGGGGGTAATACGAGCCAAACACACGCTCTTGAGCCTCTGGGCATCTGCATACAGCGCTCCCCAGATAATCTCTACTTCACTTCTTGCGTGTGCCTGCCACGAAGAGCGCTTACTCGGCGTCAGCTTTGTTAAGGTACTGCGGCCCCGCTGGCACCTCTACCAAGAACTTGCCGCTGATAAAGCGCTCAGGATGCTCTTTCCTGTACTGCTCGTGATCTTTGTTGCGCTGGGCAATGATCTCGACATCTTTGCCAGCATGGCGTTCAGCTGGTCTAACCATACCGATTTGGTTGTGAAAGAAGAAGTTGTTGTAGCGGTCAATAACAGCTTCTGCGGCTTCCGCAAAAGCCTCAAAGGACACATAGACAGAAGATTTAAGACCTAAATTGCGGTTGAGTGTGCTAAACAGGCCCGAAACGTAAGGCTTGTCACCACGTCTCTTAGGCGCCACTTCCACCCCACGCTCCTTGAGCAAAGAGAGCATCTCCTCCGCTTGCATCACCTTACCGTGGCTGGAGTGCAACACTAAGCCAGATGACGGCCCAATGTTATTGGCCTGTAACACATGGTCGATGAAATCTACGGCACTCTCGACAGTATCGACATAATAGGCCTTTGCGCCCACCACATAGCGACTGTAGATATCCTCGCAGACAAAGAGACAAAACTCTTTGTCGGCTATGCCCGCATACTTTGCCACACCCCATGACCAGATTTGGTTAGGGGCAGTGGCCACATACTTACGCTCAGGGGCGTCTTGGGTGTTGGCAGGGGCTAACGCCTCACTGTTAGTTGCCTTCTTCATACCTTGTTCTCGCAATATGCTGCGCTCGTTTTCTTCGCTGCTGTAGCGTGTAGTACTCACTAAATGGCGGTAATGCGCAGTGAGCTTGTATGGTGCTTTGCCAGCGCTGTTGCTAGGCGATGTGCTCTGGGCTTTGCCTTTGGAATCCACCATCATCGAGAGGTTGCTCGGTGCTTCTCTGGAGAAGTTGTGCAAGGAACCACAGCTCTTAGCAGCAGCTATTAGCAGCGCCCGCCCCATGTCAGGCGAGGTTATCACTTTTGTCCACTATAGCATATGCACTGCACCTGTCACCTAAGCGGCCAAGGCTGACGCATCTAAATTCCGGCTCTCCTCAGAGTTTGGTGGATAGGGCACCAACACTACTCCAAGGTTGGTCACGCCAAACGCCATCACATGGGGTTCCCTGCTTGATCGCAGGGCGCAGATGCGTCAGCTCTGCCTAAGCGGCAGCGCGGCTGGCTCTAAATGGTGGGCTTGTCTCGCACCAGTAAAGCCAGTACCAGCCGAGCACGGGGAATATGGGACGGGCGCTGCTATGGTGAGTGCAATACGCTACTTTAGTGTGAAGCATGCCGTTTACAGCGCCCGCCCCAGTGAGGCCTTGCCTCTGCTTTTTGGTTAGTCTTGGGGAGCAGCGCTGGTGCCACGAGCAAAAGAGGGCATAACGCCTTAGCGCTGGATGGAGGGTGAAGAGCAGTGCAGCCTCTAAGTGTTGTTACTTTGTGGTAGTGTGGCCAGAGAGCGCTATCAAACCTCACCTCTGCGTGGCTACACGCGGCGCAGTATGCGGTCTTAGTCCAGTGCTGGCCACCACGCTAATCAAGATGGCAGAGTGGTGCGCTGCTGGCTACTATCTTGAAAGCAGCTTAGAGGCCGCTCATAAAGGCAGGCGTGCACGTGCACTTTTGTTGTTTCTCGCACGTTGCTGTATTTGTAGAGCTATTAGCTATTCTTTGTTGTGTGCGTGTATATGCAGGTCTAACGCAAAATGGCTGTTGCTCTGCATCTGCGCACTGTACCTTGGAGGCTCACTTTAAGAGAAGCCTCTGTGCGGTGGTGCTTTTGCTCATTCTCCTGTTATGGCAGCGTGACAGTTAGCTTTGCACAGGGAAGCAGAGCACGCTCCTTGCGCTTAATGGCACCTCATAGCGTCTCATGTTTAAGGCAGAGCGGCATCGAGCCCAAAGGTAGAGCCACGCCACAGCCGCGTCGTCACTCCTGACACCACTGGCTGCCAGTCAGTCAGTCAGTCCTTGGCAGCACCTTTGTACAGCTTACGTATCCACATGAGACGCTGCCGCAGAAAATTACCCTGTGGCGTGCTCTTTAGTAGTAGAGCTTTACCTTAGGAGGGAGGGAGGGAGGGAGGGAGGCGCTAATCGCGCTCAAAATCCTCATTACAGAGGACTTGTGGGCCTACGGGGTGAAGTCTCCATGTGCTTACGCACATGGCTTCCTCCCGTTTTAATAGGGAGGGTCCTGAACAAGAATACAATCCTACCTCAGCACCGTTCCAAAC
>CASEBB010000146.1 GCA_949286015.1 uncultured Succinivibrionaceae bacterium
AGGATGTGTGTACGCTGTGCTTGGCTAAAGCCCCAATACTAAATGTCGGCTAACCCCACTCTTACGAGTGGGGCATGCGCCGACAACTCTAGGTCAAAGCAGAGCAGATCACGGTCGCAATTGCTGTAGTCCAATCCCTTCTCTTTGAGCGCAGCGTAGTGCTTGTACATGAGGGTAGAAAAGAACGTCGTGACGTTTTCATCCTCTTGCAAGAGCTGATTAAGCTGGTTCTGGTAGTCGTGCAGCACACTAGGAACCATGCCATAGGTGCGCATGATGAGATCATCTGGGAGCAGCTTCAGATCAAAGAGCTTGTGGACGACAGGGTTAAACGGAATGATTTGCGGCTCAGTGGTGGTATTGACCGTGTCTTTATCCGCGCTTGGCTTGGCGGTCTGAGCTGCTTTTGTGGACTTAGTAGCAGTGGTTGCTTTGCCCTTTGCTGTTGCGGCCTTGGTCTGCGCGGCTGGAGCCTTGGTGGTGGCTCTGCGCTTAGGGGTAGCCTTGTCTGCAGGCTCGGTCTTAGTGGTTGTAGTGCTGTCTTTTGGGGTACGAGGCATGAGCAAGGACTCCTTATGCTGAGGCCAAAGCGTGCTGGCACATAGGGCAAGCAGGCAGGTGGCAAGCAGGTGATGGGGAAGCGCAATGGCGTGGGAGAGCAATTGCGGAGGAGCGCTATAGCGGAGACGCTGTCGGGCTGCGCTGCGGCACTCTAAAAAGAGTGCGGGGTGGGCGCTGTCAGCTGGGGAGCATGGCGCATGGTCTTAGCTGGCATAGCAACGCTCTCTTAGAGGCTATTGTAGCGAAAAAGGTGGCAGCGCTCAGAAGTTAGTATGAGGCCGCTTAGCGGTAGCAGAGACTACAGCCTTGAGGTGTGGCTTGAGTAGGGACTTGGTGATAGCGTCTTACCCTTAAGATACGGCTCTTGGCGTCGTGTGCGCGACAGCGCAGATGCTGGCGTCGTACCTTAAGTGGCGAGATAGTACCTGCCGTGCACGCAGGGCGGAGGCTGTGTCGTGCCATGCTGCTATGCCATGCGCTCGCTCTGCCCGCTCGGAGCGCTGCGCCTACTTGGGCGCACCGCCAATGCGGAGCGCGGTGGTTACTGCGGCTCCTTGATTCTCTTGAGCAGCGGGTACATAAACTTGCCTAAGAAGTGCAGGAACAGATCACAATGCTCTACCAGCATATCTTCGACAAAAAAATTGTACTGGAGCTTGACCTTATGCGTTATCCCGCGCTCCTTGAGCGCAGCTTGGACATACGCCAGCTCCTCAGGATTATGGCGCAGCTGCTCTAACACAAAATAGCAGAGCGTTTCATTGAGGACGTCCGCGCCAATCAGCATCTCGGAATCAACAGCGCAATAAGCAAAGTCGTACTCGTGCTCTGCCAGCATATCCACGGTATCAGTGAGGGCTAGAGCCCCAGTTGACTCGTCCAAAGCACACACCACCTTGGCTGCGTTGTCGTCCACAGTAAGATCTAATGACGTGATAAACGTGAACTCGTCGCTCTCGATGCCAGTGAATTTCTCCAATGGCAGTGAGGTGAATGCCGTCAGCTCTTTTAACGACGAAAAGGCATGGCGACACTCATAATAGTAGTATTGGCTCCGCAGCGTCTGTACTGTAGGCTTTTGCCCGTCTTCTGTGATGTCATCGTTGTGGGCTAAGATGAGGTAGTTAGACCCAGCCTCCACAATGGTCTTGGTTATTTGGTCGGCACCTTCTGCGCCATGGATAAAAAAGAGGACATGGCTGATGTCCTGACCGTTTTCTTTGAGCGCGTCGATGATCAATTGCATGCCCTCGCCCTCATTGGTCACACAATCACTAAAGAGGTAGGACATGTCGCGCATATTGGTGCAGTCAACCATGCGCACAAAGCCCGTCCACGGTTGCTCCTCAGTAGCTGGAGGAATGCGCGTGATATAACTAAGCTCAGGCGCTCCCAGCATGACGGTGTCAAAGCGTGGGCTCGTAAAAGTCCAATGTAGGCCGTCATCCACTTCTTGGGTGTTTGGACGCTTGTACTCGAGGCGCGTGCCATGGAACCACGCTTGAAAGTAATACAGGTTAGAGAGCAATTGTGTAAAGGCCGTGAGCACCTCCTGTGTGGTTGCAGGATACTCAGCTGGCCACTCAAATTGCGAGCGTAAAGACTGCGATACCAAGAGCCAGTTAGTTAGCAGAAGCTGCTCAATATAGGGCTGCTTAAGCTGCACGGTTAAAGGCAGAAGGGTCTGCCACATCAGCTTGTAATCAGCCTTTTGGTTGGCGTTATCGATGATTTCGTCAAAATCAATGCTGCCTTGGATGTAGCTTAGGCTGACCATGAGGGCGGTGGTAGCAAAGTCGAGGCAGATCAGATTTGGATTGCGGCTCACCCAGCCTTGCTCTTTGATGCACTCGTAGTGCTTGAGCATGAGATGAGAAAAGAACTCCGTGAGCTCTGGCTCCTGTTGCACCGTGGTGTTGAATTTCTGCTTGATCGCGTGGATAGCAGGCAGAGCCATCTCAGCATGTGGGATCTGTGGCAGCATGTCTGCAGTAGGCAGGCTCAGGTTAAAGACCTTAGAGGCATCAGCAGCAAACTTAATGATCTGAGGCTCGGCTGTGGTCTGCTCTTTGGCGGTGTCAGGACGTGGCTGCTTTGCCTTTGATGTCGCCTTGGCTTTGGCTACATTATGGCGTTGGTGGGACTTCTTGGTCTTCTGGTGCTGAGTCTGAGGAGCCAGCTGGGTCTTTGGCTGCTCCTGTTGTGGTTGCCCCTTACCTTGCGTTGCTGCATGACCATGCGGCGCTTGCTTGTGGTGCGTGTCCTTAGTGCGTTCTTGTTTATGGTGTGGCATGAGCAAAGATTCCTTATGCTGGGGCCATGGCAGCTTGCCTGCGCAAGCAAAGGCAAGTGGACTCTATGGCGCTGGCAGGGCACGCTAAGGCGCGGAGGCTGTCAGAAGAGATAATAGCTGCGGGGCGGGAGCTGTAGATTGATGGTGGCTTACCCATGTGTGAGCAAAGCTGCGTGCCATTAACCTACCTCAGAGGTACGGTGCGGTAGCGACGCTTGAAGCTCCATATCCGGTTTTTTCTCAAGGGGCTTAACCACCTCAAGGGCCGATTTTAAGCCCATAGGGGGAAAGACCACACTTTGCCGTAACAATGGGCGGGGTAAACGCTCTCTGTAGCGTTATCCCGTGTGTTTGGGGGTGACGTGGCTAAAGACACAGCCTTACAGCCTTAGAGCCTATTGTAGCGAAAATGCTCGCAGCACCCAGACAGAAAAGGCAGAGTCCACCACTTGCAGAGCAGAGTAGATACGCCCAAAGCGCCTTACAGCGCTCTTGCCTTGCACGTGGAGCAAAGGTCTCATCCTATGTAAGACGACCGCAGGTAAGGTAAGGTAAGGGGCAGTCTGGCGCTTGTGGCAACAGGGGCGCAACAGCTCTTTGGCGCAGCGATAGCAGGTGGGATCATGTGGAGTAGGCTGCTTTGTGGTGCTGCCAGCAGCACGCAGAGGCCTCTGCCGCCGTCACTTAAAGCCACATCTGACGCCAGTCTCTACGCCTCTTTCGCTGCCAGTTATCGCCACTTAACGCCACTAATCCCAGTGGCGACGAGCAACGCAGTAAGTGGCTTACTGCGTAAAGTAGCAAGCCTGCATAAACTTTCCAAAGAAGTGCCAAAACAGCTCTGGCACTTTGAGGACATACGAGACGCTGATACGCTCAGCACTAATGTGGCGCTTGATCTTACGCTCCTGACACAGCTCTTGGGCATAAGCTAACTGTTCAGGCTGATGCAGCTGGGCTAACACAAAATCCTGAAAGTCTTGTCTTGCGGTGCTGAGGCCACTTAGCAAACTATATAGCGTAGCGCACGCATCCATGTTGCCGCCAAACTTGGCCGTCTTGATGTTCGCAAGGTATTTCTTGATCCCCAGATCGACCTCGTCAATGGCGCAATAGAGCTTTTCAGCGTTATCCGCCTTGCTCAGATCTAAGGACGTGACAAACTTGAATTTAAGCTTGCGTAATAACGGGAAGTGCTCGACTGGCTGCTGCGTGAATGACGCAAACTCATTGAGATCTGCAAAGCAATGGCGCCACTTGCAAAACAGCTGGCCCAGCTCATTGAGCGTCAGCGCTTCGTTAAGGTTGGGGAAGTCCGCTTCCGTCATAAAAAACAGGTAGTTGGCCCCCGCCTCAAGAATCGCTTTGCTAATCTGGTCTGAGGTTGGTTTGTGCCAGACCCAAAAGAGGACACGGCTCATGTCCTGACCGTTCTCTTTGAGCGCGGCGATGATCTTGCGCATAGCCTCGTCCTCAGAGGCTATCCGCTTTTCAAAGAGATAGAACAAATCACGCTTGTTGGTGCAGTCCACCAAGTTTAAGGTCAATGGCCGCTCAAACTCAAAGATGGACTCGTCTGTGGCCAAGGTCAGGTCATCTCCTACAAAGGAGATGAGATCAAAGCGTGGCGTGTTAAAGACCTTTTTGATGACGCCATCCTCGGTCAACTCAGAAACCTTGTCATAATGCAGAATCGTGCCATAGGAGCATGGCTGGAGCAGTTTTAGGATGTCAAGCAGCCTGATAAAATTCTGGCGCAGCGCGGCTATGTCGTTTTGATAGGTTTGCGGATCGATTTGCGCGCATAACATCACGGTGAGCCACGTGGACAAGAGAGGCATAGCCATATACGGCTGCGTTAACGGCACGGTCAAAGGGAAAAGGGTATGTAACGCCACCCGTTGCTCAAGGTTTTTGTTAGCCATAGCGATGAGGTCGCTAAACTTATAAAAGCCTTGGAAGTAGCCGCTGATGAGTATGAGGCCTATGGTGCTAAAGTCGAGGCAGATCAGCTTTTTACTGCGCAGAGCCCAGCCTTTATCTTGGGCCAAATCATAGTTGGCGTGCATGAATTTAGACAGGAACGAGATGAGCTCGCTTTCCTGCTTGAAGCACGCAAAGAAGCGGCGCTGGAGCTCGCGGATGGTTTGCAGCTCTTTTGCAGCATGCTCCTTAGGCGAAAGCATGTCCAAAGTCGCCAGCTTGAGGTTGAAGACTTGCTCTGCCTGAGCTGCAGTCTCTTGGGCTTCCTCAGCTGACAAGGCGTTGGCCTCAAGCTGTTTGCGGCTTAGCAGCGTTTGCTTGGCGGACTTAGGGGGCTTGTGGCCTTTTGCCTTGCTGGACATGACAAGGACTCCTTGTGTTGCCTATGATTTGCCTATGTGCGCTGTTGCTGGCGTTGGTGCAGGGCATACTCGCGTCCTTCAACCACCAATAGCATCAAGGTACTCATTAGTGATGAAGCTGCAAGCGGCAGCATAGAGCCCCCTGTCGTGGTAGCAGCGCATGATAGAGCTGCCGTAGTAAGAGTTGGTGCAGCCCCCTCTAGCGGCAGCAAGGTGCTGGTGGTGCTGGCGGAGCGTTTGGTGACAAATGCTGACAGTTATAGTGACGGCTATGCAGTGTGAAGCCATGCTCCGAGTGCTTTACCACCACCACTACCATCATCAGCAGCAACATTACCCATTAGTAATGGGTTATGGCACGCTGAGTTTGGCCTTAGCTCGGTGGTTAGTCGGTGGAGGCCATAAGCTGTGCTCAGCTTATGATGCTCTTGAGCAGCGGTTTGCAGTATAGCGCGAAGAAGTGCAGAAAAATGTCATCGTCCTTAAGCGCCTCAGCCACGCCCTCGGGAGTTGGCTGCTGCTTGTAAGCATGCTTGTCTCGTTTGAGCTCTGCTCTCATCTTCTTTTGCACAAAGCGCTCAAAGTCGGCCTTGATGTGCGCTAAGCCTGCCGCCTCAATTATGATATCCTCAATTTCGCGGTGCGCCTCTTCCTCACTTTGTTCTTGCGTAAATTTGCGGAGCATGCCTTCACAGTCTTCGATGATAAAGCCCAAGCAGTTTTCACTCAGCGCGCAAGCAAGCTTGTTTGCCTCGTCACGATCAGTCACATCGACCGAGGTGATAAACACCGAGGGATCGGTACGCTCTTCATTGTAGGCCGCGCGAATTTGCTCCTCACTGGAAAAAATCACTGTGCTTAAAGACATTGCCCAAATACGTGTAGACAGTCTGACACTGAGGAAAATCGGCTTGCAACTTAGTAGCGGTGAGCTCCTCGGCGTCAGGATAATCCCCTTGCGGCGTGATCATAAAGTACTGCGCGCCTGCTTTGAGAATTAATGGAATCACCGCCGCAGCTTGCTCTCTTGAGCCACTGCACATCATGAGCGTCTGACTAAAATCAAGGCCATTGCGCTTAAGGGCATCTAACAGCATCTGCATGCTAACTGTGATATCCGGATAGTCGGTACTGATGCCATACACCAGATAGCGCATGTTGGTGCTGTCGACGAAGCGATAGCCGTGGAGATACCCTTCAGGGTAAGGCTCGGCCGCTGCATTGAGGCTAGTAGATTCAAGTATAGCCAAGTTAAGCATGAGAGTGGTAAAGCGCGGCGTCTTAAAGCGCACCAGAAAGTCGCGGCCTAAGTTGTTGAGATTCGAGCCGTGATACTCATGATCCTCACCGCGTGTCCATGGTTGTAGGTACTTAAGCAGCTTCAAAAGATCAATCGCTGCTTGCTTGCCATCAACCTCATCCAAGCCATATTTGGAGGCATAGTTCCACAGCAGCGTACACCAGCAAAACCATGAGCGCAGCATATAGAGATAGTTGTAATTCATGGCAGGGTGCAGCGCCTGCTGTAGCATGGTGTAGATAGTGGCTTTGCTGCGCACATCGTGGTTGATATGCTCTTGCCACTGTGTAATGCTCTCATAGCCTTGCAGATAGCCCCAAAGGGTGATAAAGCCCACGGTGGAGAGGTCAACACAATCCAGATAGAGGTCGTTCTGCCGCCAGTTGTGCGCACGCACAAAGTCATTGTGCTTGCGCATCAGCGCACTAAAGAGATTGATCACAGCAGGCTCTTGCGCCACCGTAGAGAGCAACTCCTCTTGCCGCGCCTTAAAGACCTCATACTCCTCAGGATCTAAGTTGGCCTCAAGCCACAGGTACTGAGGAAAGATGCCGTTAAAGAGTTTGGTTCTGCTGGGGGTAAAAGGGATGATGTTCTCTGCCATGACTGTGCCCTTGTACTTACCTTGCATGGCCTGCCATGCCATGCCTTGCGGAGCTTGTGGTCTGTCGCATCCCAGAGCACCTGAGATGCGCTGCGTGGTGCCTGCGGTGTAGTGCTGCTCCTGCAGTGCAGTGCGGCCCTGCCTTACACTGCAGAGGAGTAGACGCACAAACTTAAAGGGAGTGAGGTCAGATGGCGTCTTGGTTGATGTCCTTGGAGCTTAAGTTAGGGAGGTTAGCCGCTGGGGCCACAGGGAAGGTTAGGTGGCCTAAAAGCGCCCGACGGCGCCTTATCGCGAGCGTAGCGCCTTAGCAAGCTCCTGCTCTCAGGGTAAAACACCTGAGTGTAGGCTTTTGCCTCGCTGGTGCCTCCTTGGAGATTTGCTTTTTGGGATACTCACGGGAAGGTAGCGCAGCTTGCCTTGCTACAGCACACTACCATAAGTGTTACCACCCTGAAGTCCAGCTGTAGGTCTAGACCGTCATCACTGCTCACCACAGCCTGAAAGCCTTGCTCTTCAGGTTAGGACAGGGCCGAACAAACCACAACCGCAGCGCTGGTAACACTTAAGGCGTGCACTCTGGCTACACGGGGCTTACTTTTCCGTGGCCTCGCTCATCAGATCCTTGTAGTACAGCGCAAAGAAGCGCAGAAAAGTGTCGTCGTCCTTAAGCAGCTCCGCCACACCCGATTTTGTCGCCAACTGCTTGTAGGCATGCTTGTCGCTCTTGAGGTCAGCCTTCATCTTTGCCAGCACAAAGCGATCAAAGTCATCCTTGAGCGTTTGCATCGCCATGCCATAACGGATCCCATCTTCCGTCTTTTTGATAATAAACTCTTCTGGGACGTCCTCATTAAGATGGTGTCCGTAGATCATATTCGTGCAGTCATTGACGTCTTCGTAGATGCTGAACTCATTGAGGGCGCAAGCGAGCTTGTTCGCCTCGTCATGATTGTTCACGTCAACCGAGGTGAGGATCACCGAGAACTGATCGCGCACCAAATAGCAAACCTCTTCATCATTCTCATTGACGGCGATGATAGCCTCAGGGTCAATGAAATCACTGTTTTTGAAGGCGTCCCACCTGTGGGCTAAGACAGCGCGGCATTGCGCAAACTGCCGTTGGGCGTTGCGGAGCGTTGGCAGCTTGCCCTGAGGATATGCTGTGCGGTTAGTGGAGATAAAGTAGTTAGCATCGGAATCAACAATGACTTGCGCTACCGCCGCAGCGGCCTCTTTGTCACTGCTTTGGAAGGTAAAGAGGGTGTGGCTGAGGTCAAGACCGTCGCGCTTTAAGGCATCTAAAACCAGCTTAAAGCTCGCGGCGATGTCAGGTGGAAAGGCAGTGGTGCCGTACACCATATCGCGCATGTTGGTGGTGTCAACAAGTTGAAGGGTGTTGAGGTAGCCTTGATTATCCTTCTCACTGTCAACTTCGTCAGCAAGCATGGCCAGCCTGAGGTGGTCTAAATTGAACCAGATGTTAGTAAAGCGTGGCGTCTTAAAGTGCACGTAGCGGTCATCGCTGTAGAAGCGACGTGGCGTGTTGTAGTACTCATTGTCGTTACCACGAGACCACGGTTGCATTTTCTTGAGCTGCTTAAAAAACTCGCGCGCTACGATGCGGATATCCTGCGGATCACTCGTATCCTCATAGTCGTAAATGGTGCGGTAAAACACCTTGTGCATCATGTGCGACATGTAGCTGCAGGCGCGCAGCATAATGCTATCAATATAGCGTGCGCTTGGTGGCATAGCCTGCGGCAGCAGTGTGTAGATCATGCTGCTGATACGCAAGTCGTCGTTAATGCGCGGTAACCAGTTTTGCAGGCAGATGTAGCCTTGCAGATAGCCCCACATCGTGATAAAAACCGAGGTGGACATGTCGTAGCAAAACAGGTTAGGGTCAACCTGATGCCAGTTTCTCGTCTGCACAAACTCGTTATGCTTGAGCATCAGATCCGAAAAGAGGTTGACCACATCAGGATCCTGCGCCACTGTGGAGAGAAGCTCCTGCTGGCGCTGATTAAAGATCGGATAGTCATCAGCGTTTAATTCTAATTCCAGCCAGCGCTGCAGAGGGATGATACCGTTAAAGATCTTGCTGCTGTTTGGGGTAAAGTGCAGGATGTTATCGGCGGCAGCTGCACTGGTAGTGGTGCTGCTTGGGGGCGTAGTGGTGCTCTGGACTGGGTCTGGAGCAGGGCCTTGGACAGCGGTGTTGGTCGTGACGGCGTGAGCCGAGGTTGAGGCCTTTGCACTGCTCTTAGCACTGCTCTTTGCAGAGCTTTTGGTGGTGCTCTTGGCTTTGGATTTTGTGTCCTTAGCCATGCTCTTTACTGTGGCCTTGGATGTAGCGGCCTTCTTTGGAGCTGCTGCGCGGGAGGTGCTTTGAGCTTTGCTTTGACCTTTGCTTGGAGCCTTGCTCTGGGAGCTACCCTTGCTGCTCTTGCTACTGCTACTGCTGCTCTTAGTGGCAGTTGCATCCTTGAGTTGTGCTGAGTTCTGTGGAGCCTCGTGAGTCTCAGCGGAGCTTGGCGTCGTGTTTGTGGTGTTGGTGTCCTTGTTACGTGGCATGGGTAAAGACTCCTCAGTGGCTACAGAGTGGCTGTTACTTGATGCTGGACATGCTTTGTGCGCAGCGGGTCAGGGGAGAGTTTTTTTCGGGTGTATCTCTTAGTTTGGCGGAGTAAACAGCAGGGAATCTGCCGTTAAGCATGGGCACATCCCTAACGGTGTTGGTGTCACCTATACCACCACCACCCCCAATAGTGGGAGCTAAAATACACTATATGCTTATCACAGCTACCTTTCTTCTTGACAAGCTCCGCCTCTTGCTCGGTAAGATGCTCGAAGCCTGTCAGATAGATAGATAGGAGTTGGCTGCGGCTCCTCAAGGCGATACTCACCTTTAACTAACAGCCGCGAAATTCCCTATGCGTAAGCGTAGGGATGAAAGCGGCTAACGTGGGAGTTACATCGGCCTTTGTTGGCTCCTAATGTACTT
>CASEBB010000147.1 GCA_949286015.1 uncultured Succinivibrionaceae bacterium
GACTGTAAACAGGTAGTTTGTGTTTCATATTGTGTAATCACTTGTGCCCCATTTTAGGGGGCGAATACTCGCTCAAATTCAGAAGCCGGTGTGCATGCATTACCACTCCCTGTGGTGGTGAGCTGCAGGCCAGCAGCACTGCCGTCTCTGCCGCCACTTTGCAGCAGTAGTCCCCAGACGAAAAAGGCCCGCTAACATTGCTGTCAGCGAGCCCTTTATCATCAGTGCGACGGCACTGACCTCAGCTTAAACTTAAGCTTAAGCAGCCACGATGTTCACTAAGCGGCCCTTCACGTAGATGACCTTCTTAATGCTCTTGCCATCGATGTTCTTTTGCACCGACTCGTCAGCTAAGGCTTGAGCCTTAATCGCTTCCTCATCGAGGTCAGCGCTGACATTGATCTTAGCGCGCACCTTGCCATTCACCTGCACCACAATGAGCAGATCCTCCGCCTTTAAGGCATCAGGATCAGCCTTTGGCCAGGTCGCATTGACGTCCAGCTCATCGGTGTTGCCTAAGAGCTCGTAGAGCTTAAAGCAGATATGTGGCACGATTGGGTAGAGCATGACCACCACATCGTTGTAGATCTCGTAGCGTAAAGCACGAGCCGTCTCATCGTTGCCGTCGTACTTCACGGTCTCGTTTAAGAGCTCCATGATGGCAGCGATAGCGGTGTTGAAGGTCTGACGACGACCAATGTCATCATTCACCTTCTCAATGGTGGTGTGCAGCAGGTGACGTAACTTACGGCCATTAGCGTCCAGCTTGCTCTTGTCTAAGGCGACAAATGGGCCAGTAGCCACGAGGTCGTTGACCTGATTCCACAGCTTGCTTAAGAAGCGCTTGGCACCCTCAACACCGGATTGACGCCACTCTAAGGTCAGCTCCGCTGGCGAGGCGAACATCATGAACAGACGCACGGTGTCAGCACCGTATAAGCGCACCATATCCTCAGGATCGATGCCGTTGTTCTTGGACTTCGACATCTTGATCATGCCCGCGTGGGTTAAGGTGTGACCCTCGTCATCCACAGCCGAGACAATGTTGCCCTTATCATCGCGGGTAACCTTTGCCTTTAATGGGCTAACCCAAATGCGAGTGCCGTTTTCGGTGTAGAAGAAGGCATCAGCCAGCACCATGCCTTGGCAGAGCAGACGCTTAAATGGCTCGTCAGACTTGACCATGCCTGCATCGCGCATGAGCTTAAAGAAGAAGCGGGCATACAGTAAGTGCATCACCGCGTGCTCAATACCGCCAATGTACTGATCAACAGGCAGCCAGTAGTTGGCTTCCTCATCGACCATACCGGTCTCGCAGCGCGCCGAGCAGTAGCGAGCAAAGTACCACGACGACTCCATAAAGGTGTCAAAGGTATCGGTCTCGCGCAGAGCCTTTTTGCCTTGGTAAGTGGTGGTGTACCACTCAGGATCGGTCTTTAATGGCGAGGTGATACCGTCAATGGTGACATTCTCTGGGAGCTTAACTGGTAAGTTCTCATCAACCTCTGGCACCAGCTCACCGGTCTCTTCCACGGTCAGCATTGGGATTGGGGCACCCCAGTAACGCTGACGGGAGATACACCAGTCACGTAAGCGGTAGTTAACGGTGCGGTGGGCCATGCCCATGCTCTCTAACTTCGAGGCAATGGCTTCCCATGCGCCCTTGAAGTCTAAGCCGTCGAACTCACCGGAGTTGCAGGTGATACCGTGCTCGGTGTAAGCAGCCTTGCTTAAGTCCGCTTCCGAGCCATCAGCAGGGCGAATAACCTGCTTGATCTCAAGGCCGTACTTGGTCGCAAACTCGTAGTCACGCTCATCGTGCGCAGGCACGGCCATAACCGCACCGGTACCGTAATCCATGATCACGAAGTTAGCGACCATGATTGGCACTGGCTTACCGGTTAATGGATGAATGGCATTGACGCCGGTGGCCATGCCTTTCTTTTCCATGGTAGCGATGTCGGCCTCAGCAAACTTTTGCGTGCGGCACTCTTGGCAGAAAGCAGCTAACTCTGGATTAGTCTCAGCAGCCTTCTTGGCGATTGGGTGGTTAGCCGAAACCGCCATGTAGGTGACACCCATAAAGGTGTCTGGGCGGGTGGTGTACACCTCGACGGTGTCAGCACTATTTTCGAGCTTAAAGGTGATCGATAAGCCCTCGGAGCGGCCGATCCAGTTGCGCTGCATGGTGCGCACGCGCTCTGGCCAGCCCTCTAACTTATCGATATCGTCAAGGAGCTCTTGAGCGTAGTCGGTGATCTTTAAGTACCACTGTGGAATCTCACGTAACTCCACTGGGGTATCGCAACGCCAGCAACGGCCCTCAACCACTTGCTCGTTAGCAAGCACGGTCTGATCGTGAGGGCACCAGTTAACGGTGGAGACCTTCTTGTAGACTAAGCCCTTACGATAGAGCTCGCCAAAGAACTTCTGCTCCCACTTGTAGTACTCTGGGCGGCAGGTAGCGATTTCGCGGGCCCAGTCGTAAGAGAAGCCCAAGCTCTTGAGCTGGCGCTTCATGTAGTCGATGTTGGCGTAAGTCCAATCAGATGGCTGTGCGTGGTTTTGGATAGCAGCATTTTCTGCTGGCAGACCAAAGGCATCCCAACCCATTGGGTTTAAGACGTTTTTGCCATTTAAGCGCTGATAGCGAGCAATCACGTCACCGATGGTGTAGTTGCGCACGTGGCCCATGTGTAGTCGGCCAGATGGGTATGGCAGCATTACGAGGCAGTAGAACTTTTCCTTAGAAGGGTCTGCCTTAGCGTGGAAAGTCTGGTGTTCATCCCAGTACTTTTGTACTTCAGCTTCCAGTTCTTGGGGATTGTACGCAACAGAATTGGTTGCCATAAAACAAAATGCTCCAAAAAAGACGACAGTAGACACCACAAGGGCCCGCGCAGGCAGCAGGTGATGCTGCTGTGCTACAGAGCGGAGCTTTGGTCGCAGGCTCTTTTATCAGGGCACATGGCCTTGCGCCCTGATAGAGCGCATCGTAGGAAAACAAGGCCCATGTGGTGGTTCCCGCCTGTCGGCATGATCCAGAGTAGGGGGTAAAAACTAACAGCAGCACTCGGTCACGCCCCGCCTTTCTTGCAGGTGGCGGTGGTGTGGTTTTGCCCCATAATGGGGAGATGCCTTGAGGAAAACTGACCTTAAGGGTGCGGTAAAAAAGTGCTTAACCTGACTCTGGGGTTGGGATCGGGAACTTGGCAATAAGGTTAAATGCTTGCTTAGTCGGCGGTCTTGTCGCAAGAGAGCTGAACCAAGCCCCGCTGTAGTTTAGAGGTAATCTCAGGGGCTACAGCAAATCTGAGGGTGTAATTTTGCCACGATTGGCCCACAGATAAAAGGTTTTTGCGCAGTTGCGGTTAGAGGTGGGGGTAAGAGACAAGGGAGAGGCATGGGGATTGGTGGTGAGGTACCCTGTAGATGGTGGGAAAAACGGGAGCCATTACCAGCACCACGCAGGAATGACTGACTGAGATGATAGAGGGCGGCGTTTAAGGCAAGCAGGTGTACCCATCCTCAAGAGAGGCTCAGGCTCACAAGCAGCCATCATCTTGAGAGCGGGGACGTCATCTGACTCAACTTTGAGCCGTAACTTATGAGATCACGTACTCCGCAGCAGGAGCAGCGTATTGTGGTGAGCTCATGTCGGTGCTTGAGGAAGTTTAAGGCGCTCGGTGTTGCTCTGTGGAGCAGAGCAGAGCAGGTGCAATGGTGCCAGCGCCGACTCATAGTAAAATACCGGAAAAGCAGCACTACTCCCTTGTGTTGTGCTCGCGGTTGTAAACAACAGAGCTAAATGCTAAATTGGCGTGCACTTAGAACACACAAGTGCAGTGCCGTGTACTTTTGCCAAATACACTTTTAGAACTTGAGCTACCGTGTGAGCGTGGCCTCAGCTCGTCGTAAAAAGCACCACCCTGTGGTGTCAGGGCTAACACCTCACACTGCAAGGGCCTTACAGTGCATCAGGTCATACCTTTTAGGTGGCATTCATACCTGTGAACATCTTTGTGTGGCGTTGTTATTTGTTGTGCGCCGCAGCTTGAGGATCACTGGTAAGACCACCACGCTCAGGTTTGTGGGGATTTAGGTTGGATGGGGATGGCTACAATCAGCAATCAGGGACATGACAGCTTAAGAAGTAAGCTTCATGCTAGTGGTAAGCGCTCTCGCTTTGCGCATCGACTCCAAGTGGGCCTCTGCGCTTGCGCCTTAGCTTTAAGCTGCTGCACACTCTTGCCTGTAAGTGCTCAGGCCGCTTCCTATACCATCGATGATAAGACCATTATGGTCGGCACCGATACCACCTATCGGGTTAGCCGCGAGGGTACCACAACCTTAGAGTACGTAGCTGCGCATTACCAGCTGGGCCTGTCTAACCTTATTGAGGCTAACCCTGGCGTCGATCCAATCGTCCCTCGTAATGGCACTAACCTCATTGTGCCACTGCGCTCCTTACTGCCACCTACCGTGCATCAGGGTATTGTCATCAACTCCCCAGAGATGCGCCTCTATTACTACCATGACGATAAGGTCGACGTCCTGCCAATTGGTATTGGCCAGTTAGGTACCGATACTCCTCTTGATTGGGTCACCAAGGTAGAGCGTAAGCGCGCTAACCCAACATGGACACCAACCGCCAAGATGCATGAGGAGTATAGGGCGCGCGGTGAGTTCTTACCAAAGGTCTGGCCAGCAGGCCCAGATAACCCAATGGGCCTCTTTGCCCTCTACATTGGACGCCTCTACGCTATTCATGGCACCAATGCTGACTTTGGTATTGGTCTGCGCGTGAGCCATGGTTGTGTGCGCTTACGTAATGAGGACATCGAGTACCTGTTTAACAACGTCCCTGTAGGCACCCGTGTGCAGTTTATTAACGAGCCAATTAAGACCGCTGAGGATGAGGCAGGCAATCTCTATATCGAGGTACACCAGCCACTGTCGATGAGCGAAGAGGAGTTTGAGACCCTCGATCAGAACTTACCTTTTACCTTTACCAAGGAGCAAGAGGAGTTCTTTAAGCGACCAGAGATCAATCAGGATATCCTGCAACAGGCTCTATCTGAGCGCTCAGGACGCGTGGTGTGGTTAAACCCACCAGCTTTCTAAGCGCGGCGTTGCTCTCGGGTGTGACCACTCGGGAATGAGTGCCCTAATCAGTGACAACGAATGCAGGGATGAGTGTGGGTAAGGAGCAATACCTCGAGATAAATGGTGCTGGTTTGCCCGAGCCTACTTAAGAGGGAGCTTGCGTGCTTGCCTTAAATTCAGTCACCTATGAGGTCAGTCGTTCCTTTGCGTTAGGCTTTGAGCCCACAGTCGTTGTTGGTGACCATCTGCCCTTGTTTTGTTGTCACCACCATGACGCTACTTCCTGACATCATTCCCTGACGCTACTTCCAGCAGTGACTCCTGTGGTAGCTTCAGTGCGCAGTGAGCTTCTTGGAGTAGGAGCATGAAGCAGAGTTCGACGCCGCTACTTTTGGGGCGGGCGCTGTTACTGTTACATTGCCTCTCGCATGAATCACGGTTGAGTCCCGCACTGGTGCGCGCTGGAGTGGGTACGGTGCGCGCTTTGTGCTTGCAGCACGCAGTGCGGAGCACATCATTACCTTGTTTTCATCTCCGGCACTGAGCCTGAGTACACCTGAGAACTGCGATCTCTGCGCAGAGATAATGTGACCAAGCACACCATTTGGCGGTAAGCTTGCACTACAATGTTACACAGCGCCACAGTTAAGCGCGCCCCGCTAGTTAAAGGGGATCACCCCAGCTTCCCTCACCCCAGCTCCTAGCGGTGTAGTTTTCTTTTCACTGAGCAAAGTGGAGGCGTCATGGCGACGCAGTACCGAGTGAAACCATTAGCCATGCAGCAGAAGCAGAAAGCAGCAGCCCTGAAGACGGGCGCAGAGCAGACCACATGGGCTCTGCACTTGCCGCGTCTGCCGCTGCACTCTATGTGGTGCTCAGTGTTAACCCTGTGTGCCGCCATGATCACGGCTCCTGCCGCTTTGGCAGTGGAGGCCGCCGCTACAGCGGATGGTAGCGATCGTAAGGAAGTTGCAGCCGAAGTGGCTGCCGAGGCTAAAGCCGAGCACGAAGCTCAAGAAGCCGCCATCGAGGCTATGCTCACTGAGAGCAATGGGCTCTTAGTCAACCCTGAAAGCGCCACCGATGCTGAAGTGCAAGCATTATGGGACGTAGCTGCCTCTGCCATTGAAGAGGAGCTTCATGGCAAGGACATGCTCGAGTCTGAGGAAGAGACGGCCTCTGCTGACGACGAGCCAGAGCTGGCTGCTGCTGATAACGGCGCTACTGCGGCAGCAGCTAGTGACGCTGCTAGTGATGACGAGGGGGCGACCTTGGTTGATCCCTTAGCTAAAGAGCGGGATCAGTCTTTTTTAAAACGCCTCTTTGGCAGTAGCATCAATGAAGCCGCCGCAGGCTCTGATGACAACATCGCGACCTACAGCAGCACTTTCTTTGTGCCAGATCGGATGACTGACTTCTCTTTGCTGCAGGAGCAGGCCGATGAGTCTAATGGTGTGGACTTACTGGCTACCGTGCCTTTTAAGCTGACTGAGGACATGCTGCTGCCACAGGCTGACAAGCAAAATGCTATGGTGGAGCAAATCCACGCTGGTATCAGCTATGTCTCGTACCTATTGCACATGTACACGCCGCATGCGACGCAGTTCCATGTCCCTGTACTCTTTGTTAATGCCGAGTCCTTACGCCATGTCAGCAATGAGTACAACATTGCTAAGGGCACAACCTTAGTGGGCTCCGGTGCCGCCATCATTGAGGGCGAAAATCAAGAACAGGGACAGCAGCATAAGGTGCCAGAGCAACAGCGGTATGCTTATGCCCAGCAGCTTAACCGTCAGCTCAACAACATGACCTTAACTCTGGACGGCATTTACAACTTTGACTCCACAGAAAGTGGTGGTGCCACCGCTGACGATCCCGAGTGTGCGGGTATGACCCTCATCGAGGCGGACTTAAAGGGTAAGTGCAAGACAGAACAAGCGTATAACGGCCTTGTCTTGTTAACGATGCCAATTCCCGAGATCGCGAAAGAGGGCATTTACACTGGCCAGCCACGGCAGGTAACCCCTAATGTGCTCAAGGCTAATTACTTTGCGCAGGGTGTGGACGTTGGTGCGCGCTTAGTGGGCTTTAACTCTGCTTATGACCCACGATCTAACGTCTTTACCGCGCCACTGCACTCCTTTGATAAGCATCTCTACTCACCAACTTTGCACAGCTACGTCAAGCCAGGCATGTCCTTAAAGGAAATCTCTGATAAGTGCTCGCAGACGAAGCAGGATGAGGAGTGTCAGCTGTACTTTGTCGGCCCTAATGTCTCGAGACTGCTCTCGGTGGGTAACGAGCACAGCGAGTACAACTTAAAGCAAAAGGGCACTTTTGATGTGGGGACGCCTTATGCGCGCATCTCTGAGGAAGCCTTAAGCCACAAGAAGCTTGATCAGGATGCTGATGCTGACAACAATGTGACCATGGCTGCCGCTGGTAGTGAGGCTGAAGCCGCCTTAGAGCAGGCAGTGCAGCAGGATGATGCTAAGCCTTCCGTGACTAAGGCCGCCGTAGCGGCTATGGCTACGGCGCAGAGTGCGTTGCCAAAGGCTAAAGCTCAAGCAGCAGCAGCTACTACTGATGAGGCAACAGAAACAGCTACAGCAACAACCACAGCTGACGCTGTTGCGGCTGCGGACAGCAGCACCAATAGCAGTGGTGATAGCGCGAGTGCTGGTGCAAGCGATAGTACTAAGAGAACCTCGCCTGCCTTGTTAGCAGCTACGGTTGCATCCTCTGAAATTGAGGCCGCAACACAGACTTTCCAGCACAGAAAAAATTCTCAGGCCAAAGCCGTTGCTGATGCGGCGGTGACTGCTACCGCCAATGAGGAGGCAGCGGAGGAGACGCAGCACGACCTCTACGGCATGCAGATTTCCTTTGGTGCTCTGGGCAAGCCATATGTGTGGCTGCGCAACACACTGCTCTCGCGTGACCAGTACAAGAACTACAATTTCCTCACAGAAGCGGAAATGGCCATGCTGAGCGATATGGGCTATCGCATGGAGCCACGTGAGTTCTTTGGCCGATCGATTTACAGTTATGGCTCGGCAGAGCGTCGCGTTTTACGCACGGTGAGCAATAACTTTGGACTCTACGATCATGCCACCGAGACTTACGACGAGCGTAAGCCATCGACTACGCCACTGGCTGTGGGCTTACACGTCTATGGCTCCTATAACGACATCGTACACAGAGGCAATGTGCTCAGTGCCGGTGATTGTAGCGTCGGTGTACGTATCGATGGTAGCGAGAACTACTATTACCAAACCAACAAGTCTTCGATTACGGCCTCGGGTGACAATGGCATTGGTATCGCCTTTACTTATGGCCGCGATAACCGTGCTTACATCTCCGGTTATGTTAGTGCGCTAGGCAGCTACGGTATCGGTATTAAGGTCGATATGGGCTCCAATATCTACTCTGACCTCATTGAGTACCGTGGTTCTTATGTGCGTGTGCGTACTTTAGACTACCTGCATGGCATGGCCACAGAGGAAGAGGCGGCTAAATTTCCACTGTTGCAAGAGCTCAATGGCCCTCAAGTGAGTGCGCTCACCATTGATGGTGTGGTGGAGGGTACCAATGCCGCCATTTACATTGATGAGTCCTCACTGGTTAAGGACATCAATGTCACGGCCAATGCTGTGCTCAATGGCGGCATCTACTCCACCTGGAGCCCACGTGCCATGGGCAATGGCGAAATCATTGTGACCCATGATAGTCGTAAGAGCTTAATCGATGGTGTGGTGCAGATTCCACGTGATCCTGACCTGACTGCCAATGAGTTTATTCAGCGCCATCTCATGACCAATATCAATTTGGGTGTGACGCTGGATGATAAAAACCGTGTGGTGTACAGGGACTTAGCGCAGCGCAATCCACAGGGTAATGACAAAGCCCGTGTGGTGCTCTCGGGTGATGTCAGCGGTAGCTCGTTTAATATTCGCCAGCTTGCGGGTAAGTCCACCATCTTGGGTAATGTGCGTGCCAATCAGATTGATGTGGTGCGTGGCATCTTAAGCTTATGCCCACCACAAGATGAGGGCACTTTCCAGCTTGCTTCGCTGCGTATTCGTCGTGATGCGGTGCTGGATTTAGTCAACGGTAAGTCCTCACATGCTTACATCAGTGGTGATGTGCGTGTAGGCAGTAATGCTGTAGTGCGCGTGGATGTCGACAGTGAGGGCAATATCATTGATGACGTCAAGTGGAATGGTGAATTCAGCGTGCGTAACTATCAGCTCTCCTTAGAGCCAGGCTTACGCTATAACGACTTACGGCGCTTAAGTGCTGACCCAATGGAGATGCTGAACTTTATTACGAACTTTGTGCAGAATGCCAACCAGCGCTTTGCCTCGGAGAATGTCACGGTGCGTATGCCGCACTACATTTGGGACAGTGCTGGTAATTACGGTCGTGAGCTGCGCTGTAATGCCCGTGGCTGCCGTGTGGGTGCCTTTGTGGCGAGCAATAAGCCAAAGGTAGACATTACGGGTATGGAATCGTGGCGCTACTATGTGTCGGGCTTTGGCCTGCTGGCGCTGGTGATTGCCACTTATGTGTACCTCTTGGTGGAGCGTATCCGCCACAAGAGACAGAACAAGGCGGCAGAGGCGGCGGAGGCTGCTTAGGTAGCGATTACTACCGAGATGATGGCTCCTTTGAGGTGGGGTGAAGGTGAGCGGCTTTGCTTGAACTGACTCGCTCTCTGTGCGCTCTTTGCAGCGCCACTCCTGACGCCGTTGACCTAGAGTTGTCGGCGCATGCCCCATTCGTAAGAGTGGGGTTAGCCGACAGTTAGTTTTGGGGCTTTAGCCAAGCACAGCGTACACACGTCCTC
>CASEBB010000148.1 GCA_949286015.1 uncultured Succinivibrionaceae bacterium
CCGCACTTGGTACCGTAGTCAGCAGGCAATCACGCTCTTCTAAGCAGAAGATAAAGAGCAAGCGATACACGAGGCGGATCAGCTGCTGATTAAAGTCAGCCGCCGTCAGCTCGCCACTGCGGAGTTTGGCCTTTAAGGCCTCATTGCCCTCGGAGGTAAACGGCTGATGCCACTGCAAAAAGCCATTACCCAGCGTTTCCATGGCCACGCTCAAGCTTTGGCTGAGCTTCTCACGTGCCGGTTGGCCCACTTCACGGCACTCTTGTCGCCACTGCTCCCAGACGTTATTACCAGACGCATCCACACGGGAACGTGAGACATGCAGCATCAGGTACAAACGCGCAAACTCTGCTTGGCTCTCCCGCGCAAAGATGCTCTCAAGGTTAAACTCGGCGTAGTTGAGGCCACTTAAGGACACAGCTTCACGCTGCAAGCGCAGCGCATAGCCATTAAAGGCAAAGCCCCACTTGTAGTCAGCTGCCACATTAAGCAGGCGCTGCAATAAGCCTGTAGGACTGCGCTTTTTCTCACCCTCAGCACGCTGCGTTTCCGCATCAATTACCGCACAGCTTGCAAGCTTGGTGTCTAAATCACTGCGCTCATTGTTGTCTGTAACCGGTGGCACCACTACAAGTGGCAGCTTCTCAATACCTTTAGCTTGCGCGGAGGTCTGGTAAATGACGTATTTGACGGGATAGACCAGCTGCGCTTCAGGATCAGCGCTATCAGCAAGAGAGATCGAGCCCACGGCACTAGGCTCGTTATAGCCTAAGCCATATTGAAAGAAGTGCACCGCAAAGCGCTCTACACTTGCCGCACGATCAGCTGCGGACAAATCAGTGCCCGTGCTTTCTGCGCAAAGACACGCTCAATCTGCGCCGAGATAAAGAGGTTACCTTGTAGGGTAAAAGCAGTTGCGGCTGTTGCTTCTGGGGCGGCCATAGGTCGTTCTCACATCATGTTAGGTAAGGCTGTCTATCACAATCGCAAGCGCATGCGGCAAGTGCACACCACCAAAAGTGTTCGCCCTGTACGGTCGCGCACCTCAGCAGCCGCCACCTGTAACTTGAGGTGGCGACCGGCAATCTCGGGGCAGAAGACGCTACAGCCTAAACCGGCTCGCCCTTGACGATGATCTCTTGGCGCAGTACCGAGATATCGTCCTCTTCAAGGTTATCTACCTGTGCCCGATGAATGATGTCCTCTTTGGTGTAGACATCGCCTGGGTAAAGCACCACTAAGGCTAAATCACCAATTTGCAGGAAGTTCTCCTGACCAAATGGGGTGTAGCGCGTCGCACCTACCGAGACCATAATGCGCTGTGGGCGTAAGGCCTCATTGAGGTAGAGGTTAATGTTCTCGGCTGGGCCCTCATCCTGTTGGTGATTGAGCTTGTCGATCAGCCACTCATTAAGCTTGCCGTAGAAGTAGGAGTAGTCCTTAACGGCGCTGTCCTCACCATAAGGATAGGCCTTGCCGTCACGCACTAAGAACGAGGCAATGCGATAGCGATCTAAAATGCCACCTAGGGCAAAGGAGTCGATCTTGATGTGGTTGGTCGCAAAGCCTTTGCTGGCTGGGCCCCAATTCTTCTTTTGGCTGATCTTGGTCGCACCCTGCTTACGGATCGAGCAATCGTTGCTGGCACCAAAAACCAGTGGCTTTAAGGCCTTAACTTCCTCGCCTTGCCACTCCACATCAAAGACAATGGCGCACTCTGGCTCAATTTGCAGCTTTTGCTCGCCCTTAGGGAAGATAATCGAGTAGTCGTCAAACGGGAACACGCCTAAGAATTCAGGAGTGTGCGGCCCGATGTGCGGCATGTACGTAGGAAAGACCGCCTTTGGGGCATTGGCTTCGGCTGTTTTAACCTTGGTGAAATCCTTGTCCTCACCGGCCTGCTCTAAGTGTCCCGTAAAGTTGCCTGCAACGCCAAAGCAAGCACATTTTTGCAGTTCGATCAGCATGCGTTCTAACCTCTCGCCTGACTCCATTGTTTGAGGCTGGCTCTTAGCTGCGGCCGCCTCTTCACCACTTGCATCATACCGAAGTTACAGCGCTAACGCTATGCTTGCCACGCTATCTGCCGTGGCGGTCACAACTGCGCACTACTCCACTTACCTTAAGAACCAAATGTCAGATGAGGCAGCACTCTGCTCTTAGCAGCGCCCGCCCCTGTGCGTGACTTAGGAATGCGTGATCTAATAAGTGATGGCTTTTTCATGAGCACGAATGTTGAGCTCAGGAGACGTCACCAACCTCCAGATAAAAGGCTCAGATTAGCCAAAGACTATCTGGAGATAGGGGCGTGCTTACCAACAAGTTCATCACTTATTAAGTCAGTCGTTCCTTACTGCTCTTAACCGTGCCTGCTTACTCCCGCTTTGTGGCGTAGGTCTCTTCCCTGCCAGCTTTTCCCAAGGAAAAGCGCTGATTGCGCTACAATAACCCCCGTTATCTCTGTGCTGCATCCGCGCTTATCCACACCACGCTGCCTTTATGATGGCAGCTCTGAGTAGCAACTGACTTAAGAGATGAAGGATTAAGGCAAGCATGCATGCATGCCCCTACTGAGGTAAGCTCAGGTTCACCTGCACCATGCAGCCGTCACTTAAGAGATCACTTGTTCCTTAGCGCCTCTTGTTAGCACTTTACCGCTTGTAACTCTGGAGGATTGCATGAGCTCTTTACTAAGACGCACGCTATTAGGCCTCTCCTGTACCGCACTGAGCTTTGCGCTACTCGCCACACCGGCAACCGCTGTCGAAAACTTTTCTAAAGCCAAGCGTATCCTTCCGCAAATCTACCACCAGCTCGACCAAGAGTTTGGGCACACCCAAACGATCTACTGCGGCTGTGAGCTGATTTACAAAAAAAGTGGCAGTAGCTACAAGTGGACACCTGACCTCGAGAGCTGTGGCTATGAGCCACGCAAAAACGCTAACCGCGCGAAGCGTATTGAGGTCGAGCACGTCATGGCGGCATGGGAATTTGGCCACCAAATGAAGTGCTGGCGCGAGGGCGGCCGTGATGAGTGCGGTAAGGACTCTACCTTTGACCGCATGGAAGGTGATCTCCATAACCTCTATCCTGCTGTAGGTGAGGTCAACGGCGATCGCTCCAACTACCAGTTTACGGACTGGAACGGTAAAGCCACCCAGTATGGCAAGTGCCAAATGGTAGTGGACTTTGCCGAGGACAGAGTCCAGCCCCCAAAGCCATCGCGGGGTATGATTGCCCGTGCCTATCTCTACATGTCCGAGCAATACGACATTCGCCTCTCGCCAGCTCAGCGTCGCTTATATGAGGCGTGGAATCGTCAGCACCCTGCTGATGCGCTAGAATGCCGCCGTAATGAGCTCATTACCAAAGAGCAGGGCAATGACAATCCTTTTGTCACAGCAAGCTGCAAGCTCTCTCCACAGCAAGCGGCAGGGCGTAACAGCAACTCCTCATCGCAGGTCAGCTCCTCCTTTGCTAGCGGCGAGAGAGGCACTTACAAGCTGGTGCTGCAATAGCCACCTTACAGCAAGGGATGCAGCGGCCTACTCAGGTGTTTTACCCTGAGATGTGGTGTTTGCCGGAGCTGACCTCTTAAGATCTAGGAGTAGGCGGCAGCTTTTGCGGGAAGGCTAAGCTTAAGGATAGCTGCGCTTAAGCTTGGCTGCACTGCTTTGCGCTTAATGATGGATGGAGGGGCACTACCAACTGCGATTTTACTGGGCGTCAGCGACGTGCTCCTTGAGAGCACCTGCTCCTGTGATAAGAGTGATTAGCTCTCACCTCTGGACTCTGATCACGGTTATGTGGCTCTGTAGTGCAAGCGCTCTGCGAAGTGACGCTTAGCGCCTTACACCTCACAGCGCCCTCCCCCTACTCCCTGCTATCCCCAAGCTACGCTTTACTCTACTCTGCTGTGCTGTATGAACGCTTGGGGTTAGCTGCCTCATGCTTTTTGGTCTTTTGTCTTTTTCCCGAGCACTCTGTGCTAATCCTTGCTTGCCTCAGGAAACACCATGCGTATTCCGCGTATTTACGACGAGCAACTGCAACCTACTGTGGGTAGTACCCTGACCTTAAGTGAGTCCGGAACTAATCACGTCTCCAAAGTACTCCGCCTCAAAGTAGGTGACCACATCGTGCTCTTTGATGGAAAAGGCCATGAGTGCCAAGCGACGCTCACCCAAGTGGGTAAGACCACCTGTGCCAGCATCGAGCAGCTCATTACGCGTCAGAGCGAGAGCCCACTTAACATTGAGCTCCTGCAAGTCTTAAGTCGTGGCGACCGCATGGACTTTACGATCCAAAAGGCAGTGGAGCTGGGCATTAAGCGCATTGTGCCGCTTACCTCAGAGCGCTGTGGTGTAAAGTTAGACGCCGCCCGTGCAGCCAAAAAGATCGACTCTTACCAAAAAATAGTCATTTCTGCATGTGAGCAGTGCGGACGTAATGTGGTGCCACCAGTGATGCCACTGCAGAGCTTAAGCTCCTATCTCCAAACGCTAAAAGCGGAGCGAGACGAGGCCGAGGCTAAGGCCGAGGCAAGCGCAGACAGCACAGCCCCTCGCTTTATTAACATCACCTTAGACCCACGTGCCCAGCATAAGCTCACTGACCTCCCTGCTACAGGTCACTACCGCCTCTTAATCGGCCCTGAGGGAGGCTTTACCGAGACCGAGGTAAAGGAGAGCCTTGAGGCAGGCTTTGTGGGTGTAACTCTGGGGCCACGCATTCTACGCACCGAGACTACAGCGCTGGTGACACTGGCAATCTTAGGGGCTCATTTTGGTGACCTCTAAGGGCGTTACCACCGCTGCTGCTTGAGCGCTTAGCACAACACTCTTTGCGCTCACAAAAAGCACGCGCCTTGTAGGCTCTGACTGGGCACAGCGGCCACTACTATCTCAATGGTGGTGGCGTGAAGTAGAGTACGCGTAAGAGCAAGCGTCAGCGCTCTACACTTTGGTATGGGAGAGGTGGTTGCTATCCCTAACGGCCATCACGCCCCTGCTTGTTACCCATGTGGTGCTTGCTGCTACCCCTATCCGCTATGAGAGCAACTGCTGATGGCGCTCCACTCACAGGGGCTCGAAGCTGCGCTACGATGCCGTGGCCATGGCCAGCTTCCCTGTACTACTCTGAGAGTGAGTGGGCTGTTGCTGTGCTGCTGGTCGCTGCGCGCTGCAAGAGCACTTCTGCCTTAAAGGTCTTGAGACCTGTGGTGCTCTCAGGGTTTCTTGCTGCTCAGGTCTATCTTTGTGTCTTCGTCTACAGGGCATACCGTCCCTAACCGCTGCGCGCAACACCGCGCCCGTCTCTGCTGACAGCCAGACACCACCCCACCATCGCGGCAGCGCATCATAGCTTAGCTCTGGCGTTTGTGCTATTTTGGAAAGCCATCCACGCAGAGTGATAGGAGCTACACGCCTTCTTCCTCTCCTGCTTCTGTTCTGTAGCTGCGTCTACGCTAAAAGACACGGCATCACTCTCTACACCACTCTCTACCCCTAACTTAAGTCTCCGCTGCTAACTGCCTGCCATGAGCCACAACGATATCCTGCTGGGTAAATCCACCCGCTACTTTGAAGAGTACAACCCTAAGGTCTTATTCCCTATTGCCCGTAATCAAGGCCGTAGCTCCCTTGCTCTGCCTCCATTTAAAGGTTATGACCTGTGGCGCATTTATGAGCTGACCTATCTGCAGCCTAATGGCTTACCGCAAAGTGTCATGGCCACCTTACGGGTGCCTTACAACTCACCTTATCTGGTCGAATCCAAGAGCTTAAAGCTCTATCTGGGCTCCTTTTGCCAGACTATGTTTGGCTCAGCAGAAGAGGTACGTGGCCTCATTGCTCACGACCTTGAGGACTTACTCGACGCTCCTATCGACGTGCAGTTCTATCCTCCTACCTTAGAGAGCATGCCAGCACAGGTGTTAAGCGGCACCTTGCTTGAGGAAGAGGCACAGCTTAAGGGAGCGGAGCTGCAATTTAGAACCTACGAGACCGATACCTCGCTCTTAAAGCTGCAAGAGCATGGGCATAAGGTCAATGAGACCCTGTGCACCAATATCTTCCGCTCCCTGTGCCCAGTCACAGGGCAGCCAGATTATGCCAGCGTGGAGATCAGTTATATTGGTGAGCAGATTGACCACATGGCGCTGCTGGCCTACTTAGTCTCCTTTAGACGCCATAAGGGCTTCCATGAGCAGTGTGTGGAGCGCATCTTTACGGATATCCACAATAAGCTGCTACCAGACGAGCTAACGGTTACGGCCTGCTTTACCCGTCGTGGCGGTATCGACATCTCGCCAGTGCGTTCTAATGCTAAGACCTTCCAGTGTCCGGTGCGCACGCCACGGCAGTAAGCAGCTTGCTGACGCTAAAAGGGGCGGTGTGCTCTGCCACCGTTGCTCTTAGCCCTCACTCTCAACATGTGGCAACGGCACGATAAATAGGAAGCGGCTCACGCTGATTACTCTGTGTGGCGCTGATAGCTGTGGCCTTATTAGTAGCGCTGGCCTTGCTATCTGCTATCACTTTGGGAGCGGCACTTGTTCACAGCCTGACGGCTGGGATTTTTGGCTGAAACATCATGAGCAAAGGTTTTTCTGCACACCCGATCGCCGCAGCTTTTGGCCTGCTGGCTATCTGCCTTATCTGCTATGCAGTAGGGCTTATGTATATCACCCCACCAGATACGCTGAAAGGTGGTATCCGTGAGCTGCAATTCTTTAGTGGTGCCACCACGTGGGTAATGTTCTCTGTTTTGGTGATCACCGCCGCGCGCCCTAAAGGCTTAGAACGTTGGTTTGTGCTCGACAAGTACTACCTCTTCCACAAGATTGTCGCCTTTATGTGCGTACTTTTGGCGTTTTTACACTACCACGCCAAACAAGCAGGCATCGCCATCCTGCCAGATTTATTTACCTTTGCTTCAGCTCCGGCCAAAGCAGCAGCTGCTGGGGCTGCCGCTGCAGGCGGAGCCAGTAGCTTTAGTTGGCGCTTACTGGCTGAAGAAAGCGGCATTGTGCTGACCTACACGGCTTTAGTACTGGTGATCCTCACCGTGCTCTTCTTTATCCCTTACAAGCACTGGCAGAAAACACACCGCCTCTTCCCCTTAATCTATCTTCTGATGATTTTCCACGCGGTGTACTTAACCGAGAACTACCAATACACCAGCCCTCTCTTTGTCTTGGTAGTGCTGACCACCATTCCGGCCATACCTTGTGCCCTGATGTCGCTTTGTGGCCGCGCTGGTTCAGCCAAGTGTTTCCCTGCAACCTTAGTCTCCAGTGAGACCGGTGAACGCTATCTGCGCTTAAAGTTTCACACCAACAAAGCTGTGCCAGTGGGCTCATTCGTCCTCTTCAAGCTCAAAGGTTCCAACCCACATCCTTACACTGTAGCTTTAGCCGACGACACCAGCCTGACTTTGTTTATCCGCAAGACCAGCCGCTTTGCGCAAACACTGCAACAGTTAGCGGTAAATACCGAGGTCATGCTGGAGGGCCCTTATGGCGAGGCGGAGTTTAATCTCCCTGAGGGCGGACGTACTCTCTTTATCTTCCAAGGTGCGGGTATGGCTCAACTCCCTGCAGTCTTACAGACTATGCAAGAGTCTCAGCAAGCGCCTCAGGCGCACATCCTCATCTTAGCCCGCAATGCTCAGGACGAGCTTTACGCTCAATGTCAGCAACAGCTTGCAGAGTTGCAGGCGCAGGGCTTAGAGCTGGAGCTGCACTTTTCTGAAAAAGCAGGGCACTTTGCAGACGCCAACTGCAAACAGTTATTCAGCACCAACTACAACCGCGTCTATTTCTGCGGCGGCCAAGAGGTTAAGGCTATGTTCTACAAGGCTTACCAGCACGGCGGTGGCCAGAAACGTAACTTTATCTGTGAGTACACTGCATGGCGCTCCTTTGCAGCCTGCAATTAACCAGCTGCACTTAGCGCTAAAGACGGCATCCCACGCTCATAGCGGCTAACGCCGCTTGCTCGGCGTATTGCTGATAGAAGTAAAGGGGATGCCGTCCCTAAGCATGGCTGGCTTGCCTCTTAAGGGTAGTGCCCAGCAACCACTAATAGCGCTGCCTAAAGAACTCACAGCCCAAAAGGAGGAAGAGGAGGAAACAGCCTGCAATCAGGTGTCTTACCCTGAGAGCAGATGTTTGCTGCGACGCTACTCTCGAGATAAGGCGCCGTCAGGAGCTTTTGAGGATACCTCCCCCAAAAGTATCACCACCTGCAGTCCTGCCACAAACAGCCAGTCCTCGCTGCCGACATCGCGCATGTTGGCCCAATATGCGCCCATGGGGCGCCCATTGATTGGGGGCTGCTCTTCCCCTGCACTGCTCTCCACTGTAGCCTTTCCCCCTCTAAGATACAGCTTCTGCCCTTTGCCTCTCAGCACAGCCTCTTGCGTCCGGCAGCCCACCAGCTTTTTTCAGCACACCTCACACTCTGCGCACATTGTTAAGCCCATGTGAAGCTTTTGCTCATCTCACTTAACACAATCCCCGCCATCGCTACGCTACAATGAAGTTTTGCTGTGCCATATTGCAACGCAGCGCTCGTGGTGTCCATTCTGCGCAGATCCCCTGCCCTGATGCAGGCTTGCTGGCACGCGCTAAGCGACAGTGTAAATAACCGGTCACCACTCACGATTAGCTTTAGAGGAGGTCATATGGGGGTGCAAGTAGTCTGGCCATCAGGCGCCATGGCTTTACTGACACAATTAGAGGCGGATCGTATCTCCCTCAAATCGCAAGGAGAGCTCTACGACCTCTACCGTAATTGCTCGCTAGCCGTACTCAACAGCGGCAATCTCACCGATAACTCCAAAGAGCTCCTTGAGAACTACAAGAACTTTGAAATCGACGTGGTACGCAACGAGCGGGGGCTGAAACTGGAGCTGATCAACCCACCTGATTCGGCCATTGTCGATGGTCAGGTCATTAAGACCTTACAAAAGCACCTCTACTCTGTCCTGCGCGATATCGTGCAAGTTAACTCGCTGCGCGATAGCATCGCAGAAATGTGTGCTAACGCCACCCCTGAGGGAGAAAACAGCCTCGATCAGGGCACGATCATCACCAACATCATCTTCCACATTCTGCGCGCTGCCAACGCGGTACGTGCTGACCAAAAGCCATCCCTCGCGGTGTGCTGGGGTGGTCACTCCATTCCTCAAGATGAGTATGCTTACGCCTATCAGGTAGGTCGTAACTTAGGCTTACGCGGCATCGATATCTGCACCGGCTGCGGCCCTGGCATCATGGAAGCACCAATGCGTGGCACCTTAGATGGTCACGCCTTACAGGACAATGCCGAGAACTCTGATCGCATTGGCCTTACCGAGCCATCCATTATCGCCGCTGAGCCGCCTAACCCCTTTGTCTCGAATCTGGTCATCATGCCAGATATCGAGAAGCGCCTTGAGGCCTTTGTGCGCTTAGGCCACGTCCTCATCGTCTTCCCAGGCGGCCCTGGCACGGCCGAGGAGCTCTTGTACATCTTAGGCATCAAGCTCTGCCATCAGAACCGCCATAACCCAGTGCCGATCATCCTTACCGGTAATGAGAACTCCCGCCCTTACTTTGAGGCCATTAACGACTTCTTAATCCACTGCTTTGGTGAGGACATCACCCGTCACTACGAGATCATCATCAATGATGCTAAGGCGGTGGCAGAAAAGGTGGCTCAGGGCTTAGAGACGGTGCATGCTCACCGCACCCTAATTCATGAGTCCTACTGCTACAACTGGTCGCTCTTTATTCCACCAGAGCTGCAAACCCCATTTGACGTCAACCATGAGTCGATGGCGGCCTTAAACCTCTGCCAAGACCAAGAGCCATACCTCTTAGCAGCTAACTTACGCCGTGCCTTCTCGGGTATCGTCACCGGTAACGTTAAGGAAAAGGGCATCAAGCTGGTTGCGGCTAAGGGCCCATTTAAGCTCCATGGTGATCGCGAGATCGTCGATTACATGGGCAAGCTGATGCGCGACTTTATTGCTCAGGGCCGTATTCTGCTCTCGCAGCGTGAGTACACCCCATGCTATGAGTTTGAGGCTATTGGCTCGGAGTGCGCTTGTCAGCAGCCTCAGCAGACTCAGCAGCCAAGTGAGGGTAACAACTAAGAGCCCGCACACGGCATCAGCAAGCAAGAGAGCACGGCTGCACTTGCTTGCTGCCTGCCCTTACCATCACCTGAGCAATGCATCCAGCCACAACGCCGCCACTTCGCAGCATACAAAGTCGCGCCTTAAGATCTTTGCTTCAACCTATGTCTGCTGCTCCTGCGGCGTGTTGTCTCGTTTAGAGATTGGTGTAAGGCACGCCCGAGCGGATACTCCTGCGCTTATGTTGCTCAAGGATAAGTCTCAGTCGCTGAGGCTATAAGCACAGAGCCGACGCATCTTATTTCCCTGATAAATCAGCTTTTCTTGATAGGGAATGTGCTACTCTGGGTGATGCGCTCTTTCCTAGATAGCAGTACCAGCAGCGTCAGCTCTGGCTATAAGCAGTAGTACCTCTGATAAAATAGTAGTGCTGGTAGTCTTTGAGATTAGAGACGACATCAGCGCAGATTAAGATGATGATACGCAGCGTTGCCACGCAAGTGCTCATAGGGTATTGGTTTTCGCTGGCTAAAAAGACTGTTGCGATCATGCTTTAAATAAGAGAGGGGCGTGTTATGCCAACTTTCGATCAGCTCTATGATATGTTGCCAGTGGGACAGCAGGGCTTTGCTGACATCAGAAAGATTGGTTGCATATACGTGGACAAAACGCGTTTCCTCTACAAGCTTGCTCTGTCTAAACAGCCTTTGCTTTTGACGCGACCACGGCGCTTTGGTAAAAGCACGCTCGTGTCAACCCTTGAGGAACTGTTTTTACACGGCGTCGCCCCCTATGACGGTCATGACTCCTATTTCAAAGGACTCGAGATTGAAAATCTGTGGCCACAGGTGACAAGAAATGTGGGCCCTTTCTATGTGCTGCACCTTGATTTCAGTGTGCTTCTCCGTAATTGCCACAGTGCGGCTGATTTTGCTAATCGGCTTAACGACGCTATTATGCAATTTGCCACTAACGCGAGTATTAAACTCCAGACTACTGCTACATCTACGCAAGATGCTTTTGAGCTACTGATCAATGCAGTGCCAGATGGCTCCTTAGTACTGCTGGTAGACGAGTACGATGCGCCATTGACCCGACTTTTTACTGCTGAAAATGACGCAGAGAGCGAGAAAATGACGCAGGTAATGCGTGACTTTTTTAGTCTGCTCAAAGCAAGATCTGGCAAGTTGCGTTTTGCCTTCATCACGGGCATTACGCGCTTGAAGGACACTGCGATCTTCTCTGTCGGCAATTCCGTAGCAGATATCTCACAAAAGCCTGAGTATGGCACCCTCTGTGGCCTTACTCGTGAGGAGTTACTGCGCTATTTCCCTGAGCATCTGCGCTATGCCGCTGCCAAATGGTTGCAGCTGTCTGCGGAGCAGGTTACTGACCAGCATGTGGAGCAATTGCTCGACGAAATGGCGACGTGGTATGACGGCTACTGCTTTGACCGAGACTATACCACTCATGTGTTTTCACTGTGGTCAGTACTATCTTTCTTTAGCGAAGAGTATACGAAATTCAACTCTTATTGGTTTAATGTTAGTGGACAGGCTCAGCTGCAGAAAATCTTGTCTCAGCAGTCATGGCCAGAGCGCTTAAACCTCTTAGCAGGTGACTGCGTGAAAGTAAGCTCAAGCGAGTTTCAAAACCCGAGCACACTGAAGACGATGAGACCAGAGGTCTTGCTCTTTCAGGCTGGCTACTTGACGCTCAAAGCCCCGCTTGGCTATAAGGTGAGCTTAGGCTTACCCAACAAAGAGATTGAGAGCGCTCTCACCCAAGACTATTACGAAGAGCTGCTGCCTAATGCTGAGGAGGACTTGGACTACTTTAGCACCAGCTTACAGGCTGCTATAAAGAACCACGATGCTGCGGCCTTGCAGAAATGCTGTAACGAGCTGTTACTGAGCGCCGATTGCATGAAATATCCTCTAACGCAAGAAAGCGCCATTGTGCACAGCTTGAATTTAGGTATTGCGCTGGCTCTGCATGTCAGGTTGGTGATAAACCAATCTGAGGCCTTAGGCAGACCTGATGTGCTGTTTGATTGGCAGGATACGACGGTGGTCATTGAGCTCAAGTATGCGCAAACTCGTGGCACTAACCAAAATCTACTGCAGCAAGCGGCACAGCAGATTGTGGACAACAAATACGGCGAAACCTTTGCGCGGCGGCCAATTTTGTGGCGTTTGGCCATGGTGTTCTGCGCTGAGGCCCGTGAAATTACGGATGTGCAGGTTGTAAGTTAGTAGCAGCTACCAGTAAAGAGCATACCCGCGAACTTAAACCACCGCTAGCAGCAAGGTGCTCTTAGTGATGCAGCTGTTAGTGGAGGCTATACCCCTGCAAGCTGGGTTTGAGTGCCTTAATACCCTCCTGAGGATGGCTGTGCGGACACACTGAGGGGTAACGCCCTATCTGAGGTTAGCGGGTATGGGTAAGGAGCCACACGCTACGGCACATTGTATGGCGGCGGCAAGCATTCCCGCAAACTTAAGCCATCAGTTACGTAAAGGCGCTCGCGGTGACAGACAGCAGTGACACCTGCTGCAAGAGGCGAATATTCAGCTCACCGTCAGTCTTTGCCAGCTTTTGCGCCAAGGCTCTCCACCCCACTAGCGCTCCTGCTCTCTTATCTCTTTACCAGCCCCAATATGGGGAAATCCCCGCAGAAAATGTGACCCAGCGCAGGCTAAATTGCACCACCGATGCGCACGACACCCTACCCCTGCTCCCCATATGCACCTTACAAGTGCAGTAATCTGTGGCGTTCCTTGCGCTGGCTGCGGCCGTGCACGGTGCTCTTTTCTCTAGCTTCTGCGGTGATTTTGGCTTAAATATGGCGCTTAAACGGGAGATGTGCGCTGTTTTGGCGCTGTACTCAATGGCAAAAGCATCTTTGCCCTATAAAGGGGCATAAAGCAGGGACGCTTGCAAGTCATTTGGCGCAAATCTAAGATGCAGAAAACTCAATTGTCCCAGTGAATGCGGCCAAGCGCTTGTAAGTTAGCGCCCTTTGTTGTGGCGACCACGCTTACGACCCAACACCTCTAACGCCGCTCTCTGCGCTTAGAAGACTTCAATTCATCTCATTATGCAAAACCTCGATATCGCCAAATTCGGTGGCACCTCCGTAGCCGACTATCAGGCCATGAACAATTGTGTGCAAGTGGTAACTGCCAACCCAAACACAAAGCTGGTCGTCGTCAGCGCCTGCGCCGGTGTGACCAATTTATTAGTGGAATTAGCCTCCGGTGCTTGCGATAGCAAGCAACGTGAAGAGATTATCGCTAAGGTTTTTGCAATCCACAAAGCCATCTTTGATCAGCTCGACGATAGCGACAAGCACGCTGCCGTGATCAATGAGTACTTAGGCGTGGTGCGCGATCTGGCAGTGCAGGCCACAATGACCCGCACCGATGCCATTACCGACCGCTTAGTCTCGCACGGTGAGCTCATGTCCTCGTACCTCATCACCGAGATCTTCAAGCAAAAGGGCTTTAAGGCCACCTGTTTTGACGTGCGTCAGGTGATGCGTACCGACTCCAACTACGGTCAGGCCTTACCATTAGTTGAGGTGATTGCCGCCTTAACCAAGCAGCACTTACTGCCACTGTTAGACAGCGGTGACACCATTATTGTCACCCAAGGCTTTATCGGTGCTGACTCCAGCGGCCAAACCACTACCTTAGGTCGTGGTGGCTCTGACTACTCGGCTGCACTCTTAGGTGAGTCCTGCCACGCTAAGACCATTTCCATCTGGACTGACGTCCCTGGCGTGTACACCACCGACCCACGCTTAGTGCCAAATGCCAAACCAATTGCCGAGCTGACCTACTTAGAGGCAGCGGAAATGGCTACCTTTGGTGCCAAGATTCTGCACCCATCGACCTTAGTGCCAGCTGTACGCTGCGGCATCCCTGTGTTTGTGGGATCGAGCAAGGAGCCAGAGAAGGGTGGTACGTGGGTACGTCCAACCACTGATTACGCTCCACCATTCCGTGCGGTGGCTCTGCGTAAGAATCAGACCTTAATTGTGCTGTCCTCGCCAAAGATGGTCGGTGCTTCGGGCTTCTTAGCGCAGGTCTTCAGCATCTTTGCTAAGTACCACCTGTCGGTGGATTTAGTGTCGACCTCTGAGGTGTCGATTGCGATCACCTTAGACGCTGGTACCCAGACCTCTGGTCTGTCCTCGATTCCTGAGGCCTTATTCCACGAGTTACGTGAGTTCTGCCACGTTAAGGTTGAGCACGGCTTATCGCTGGTGGCTGTGGTGGGTAACAACATGGCCCGCTCGGCTCACATCACCGATGTGGTCTTCTCGGCTATCGATGAGTACGCGGTGCGTATGATCTGCTACGGTGCTTCGAGCCACAATCTGTGCTTCTTAGTGGGTGCTGATGAGGCGGTTGAAGTGTTAGGCCGTCTGCACCACAATTTACTTGAAAAGGAATAGTCAGCAGTGGCCCTGAGCAGGCCCTGTTTGCGCGTAGGACGCATGCGGACGCATTGTCCTGACTACACTGAACTCTGCAAATAGCGGCTTAGGCTCAAGGCTTAGGCTGCACCTAAACTAAAAGGGCGCCACACAGGCGCCTTTTTCTTTTATGGCAGGATTAGTCTTACCATGCGCTAAGGCGGTAGCCTTAAGCATCCCTAAGCGATAACCTTAGGAGTAGCCCGCATGGCGCTGGCGATGCTCTTGTGGCGGTGTCTCTTGGTGTTTAGCATCATGGGCAGAACCACCATCTGACTCAAGGCTCCCTACCTAAAAGCTCTCGCTGCTAATGATGCCCGCCTCATGGGCCCGATGCAGGATCTCCTCATAGGCAATAAAGCTGTCGTAAGTGCAGCTGTCCTTAAGCCGCGCTAGCTCCTTAGTGTGCAGCAGCATGATGCCACTGACCTCACTTTGCTGACGCATGGTGATAAAGCTACCCCGTGCAATGTAGAGATAAGCCATCACAAAGCTGGTGCCGCTCTTATACGGGATCGCCATCTTGCCAAGGGACTTAAACTCTATCGCCCCTACATCCACACCGATTTCTTCTTTGAGCTCGCGCGCCGCACTCAAATCAGGCTCCTCTCCCGATTGGATAACACCACCGACGCAAGCGTCAAATAACCCAGGGGCATAATCTTTACAGAGGGTACGAATCTCTACTAAGATCCGCTCTTGCCCATCCATCACCACGATATAGCTGGCACGATGCGGCAAATGCTTTTGACGCATTACCTTACGCGGTACGACAGCGACAACCTCATCATTTTCATTGACGATATCAACCAACTCGGTTGCACTCATTAACCATCTCCTCCGTCTACCCACCGCGTGTAATGGTGTTAGGTCAGCAGCTGTGAAAAATGTGGAGACATGCCGTGAAAACGAACCAAGACACAAAAACGCCAGAGCTCACTTCTGAGGCTACACCAAAGCAAGCCGAGCTGACGCCAGAAATCAGCACCATGGTGACGATTGAGGCGCAGACTCTACTGCAGATGCAAGAGCGCATGGCGTGGTTAGAAGCAAACTTAAGCGACGCCAATCACGTCATCGACGAGCTTTTTCAGCGTGTGGACAAGCTCGAGCGGCAAATACGCTACCTTGCCAGCATGACCGAAGCGCCATCCGCCGTCCGCCCTCTTAGTGAAGAGGTACCACCACCTCATTACTAAGGCCGTCGGCAGCGTGGTCTGCAGCGAGCGCAGATAACAGTCGCAGTAGCAGCATGTGGTAGCAACTTAAGAATAAGATAGGAGCACTCATGCAACAATCGCGCAGCAACTGCGCTTTTAGCGGAGGCTTTTCCTGAGGTTGGTAGCGTGATCACGCTTTTGGGGCGCTAAGCCCAAAGAGTAGCGAGCGCGTGCGTTGCGCGCCTATAGGCTGGCAGGGGCTGGCATTTGCCCCTTAGCTGTTACGTACAGGGGCAGCGGAGTGTTGTGCGCAGACTTTAGCTGTGTGCATCCTGCGCTGTAAGAGGCCGCGTTCGCCACAGCTCCATGGTGCGTCCAGCCACTCCTAACACCAAAGAGCCACCTACCTCAGCGCAAGCTCTCTACAATGCGGCAAAAACGGCCCATCCCGCGCCATGGCTGCAAAAGCAGGGCAATCCTTAGTCGAGGCCAACGGCGTGCGTCTAGAGCAACGCTACACACGGCTGCGGCAGCTCTGTACCATACAGCGCTAACCTACAGAGCAGAAGAGCTGCCCTGCTGCTGCCTGTGCATACACACTACGCTAAGAACTTACAAAAGGCTAACTGCTGCATCAGCTCAAAGCCGTGCTCCAGCATAAAGCCCGCTTGAGCCGCATCACCTGAGCAGAGAATGCTCTTGATGCCACGCTCAGCCAGCAAGCGCTCCATGCCCTGTAAAAGCGTGCGCACCGCCGCCTTTTCACTTGGAGGCAGCATCAGCTTCCACACCAAAAAGGTTACGCCCATACCCGTGCTAAAAGGAGTAACCTGCCCTAAAAACAAGGCCACCATCTGCCCCTGCTCATCGCAGGCGACAATGCCAAAAAACGGCAGCAGCTCCGCCAATCCCACCCCACGATAAGGGCTGTCCCCCTCAGCTGAAGACAGCGGTGGCAACTCTTTAGCTGTACTTACCTGCAACGCTACCTGCGGCGCGCACTCCAAAGCAGGTAAGCGCACAAAGTGACGTAAGTAAAACTTACCCTGCTCCGGTGTCCACATGGAAGCAGCCGCGCTGTCCTCATGAGCTAAGAGCTCATAGGCCGCATCGATGTCATCTAAGGTCAAAAGACGCAGGGTAAAAGTCTGCGTACTGCTCGCAGCGATGCTGCTTTTTTCAGGGGAAGTAGCTGTTTCCACGGCATTACTCTTTTGGGTTTTGGGCACATACTCACACAAACTGCCAGCAGAAAGAGCCACGCCCCCTGCTGCTTACCCGTAAGAGTAACACAGAGCGCGCCATGCGCCCTATCTGCTTGCAACACCCATCACAGCATTGCAGCTTGCTTGTAGGCAACCACGCCGCTTCGCATACAATGCTCTTACTGCCATTAGGTCTTTAGTGGCTTTTTAACGTGAAACGCAGAGTACAACCACAGGAGAATGCATGGCTTTGTTACCACGCCGCATAGCATTAGGACTCGTTTGCAGCCTCGCTCTGTCCTTAGTCCCTATCTCTCCCGCCTTAGCCAATATCAACAAACAGGACGCCCTCAATAAAGCCCTGCGCTTTGTGCAGGTTGAGCGCAAAGAGCTTGAAGAGCTCAAAATCCAAAACGAGCGTGAGGGGAATATCCCTGTATACAAAGTCGAGTTTGCCACCGCCTATGGCGACTTTGACTTTGCTTACGCGATTAGCGATGGGCGCCTCATAGACGCTGACTACGAGATTGACGAGGAGTACTTACGCCGCCTGCCACGGCATAACTTTGATGTTAAGCGTGCCGTGAACTTTATCAGTTCTAAACTCCATATTCCTGCCCGCACCATTGAGGCCCGCCGTGAGGGCAATCGCATCGAAGCACGTGCTTATTACCAGCATATGGTCTACGAGATTGAGCTCGATTGCCGCAGTGGCGTCATGTACGACTTCAATGCGGATCGCCGCCAATAGCAGTAGCAGCAGGAGCAGGGGCAGGAGCAGAGACAATTACAGGAACAGTCATACCGTGATGGTGTGCAAGCATGGTGCTGCCGACTCTGTTCATAAGGAGAAACCAGCACCGCTCATGCCCCTCTGTATGGGAGCACCTCTGGTAGGTATCCTAAAAAGCGCATAACGGCGCCTTATCTCGAGAGTAGCGAAGCAGCAAACACCTACTTTCAGGGTAAAACACATGTTCTCCAAAATAAGCATTGAAATGGCTTAAATATAGGGTTTTATGGACAAGGCTGTGGGGTTGCTATTTTGCCTAAAACAAGGCATAGTGCTTAT
>CASEBB010000149.1 GCA_949286015.1 uncultured Succinivibrionaceae bacterium
CCTCTTTTATGGTTATTGTTTAGGAGGCATTGTGTCTATAGCAAACTGCGATGTCAAGCTTTTTCCCGTATTTAAGGGCGTACTAAGTGGTCAGCCCTGTGGGCTGCGTCGCTATCAAGATAAGGCGCCGTTAAGGCGCCGTCATTGCTTTTGCGGCTACCCACGGTGTAATGAGAGGAAGAAGATCACATTTTTCTTGCCCTAAAGGCTGTGGGGCGGGCGCTGTGAGGGCGCGGTGAGTATAATGCCGCTAGAAAAACACGTGGGTGTAACAGTGTGGACGCTCCTTAGAGTGGTGGCTACAGCATCAGCAATATCCTCAGGTGGGTAACGACCAATGTCATTGCTTCATCTTGAGGTGCTTACTGTACAGGCGCTGCGGCGTTGTGGTGGTCACCAAATCCAGAGTACAAGCCCTGAGTACAAAACCAGAGTAGAGATGCAGGTGGTGTCGCTATCTGTTGGCAGTACCATGCTGAGCACAGCACAGAGCAGCACTGGGCTTTGCTGAGTACTGCGCTGGCGCTTTCTTGATGGGGAGTGATGATTTACTTCTCCTCACGTCGCACTCTGCCCCGCGTGTCAGCCTGTAGATAACAATCGGGTGACAATATGGCTAAATTACGCTTTGCTTTGGTGGGCACCGGCAACATCGCACACCAGCATGTCGAGGCAATCTTGGCTTGTGGACAGGAGTTGGTTGCCGTCTGCAACCACAACATCGAAAAGGCCATGCTCTTTTTGAGCAGCTACAGCGGCCGTGAGGGCGTGGCGCCTGCCGCTTTAGAGGAAACCGTCTTTTCGTCTGTGGCGGAAATGCTCGATCAGGTAAAGCCAGATGTGCTCTATGTGACGACCCCTCACTTAACGCACGTAGATGTGGCTTGCCAAGCTGTGATGCGTGGTATCCACTGCATCATTGAAAAGCCGCTGGATATCAGCCTTGCTAAGGCCCAGTTCCTCCAAGAGGCTTCCGAGCGCTCAGGTGCTATTGTCTCGGTAATCTCGCAAAGCCGCTTCTTTAAGCCAACAGAGCGTATCAAGCAAGCCATTGATGATGGCAAATTAGGTACCCCTGCCTTTGGTGTGGTCAACGTCTTAGCGTGGCGTGATGAGGCCTATTACCGCTCCAATACATGGCGTGGCACGTGGGCTTATGAGGGCGGTGGTGTGCTCGTCAATCAGTCCGTCCATGAGCTCGATCTGCTTTGCTACTTCTTAGGTGAAGTGGAGAGCGTGTACGGCATTTGGCGCAATATCAACCACCCATACATTGAGGTGGACGACACCGCACAGGCGATTGTGACCTTTAAGTCTGGTGCTACGGCCACTATCATCGTCTCCAACAGCGTCAACCCAGCGCAGGATGCTTACGTGCACATTGTGGGCTCCAATGGCAATACTGTGGGTATTAAGACTCATGGTGGCGTGGAAATCGAGGCGGGTATCAAGCCATCGTCGTTCCATGCTTACAACGACGTCTTTACCTTAGAAGACGAGGATACGCTCAAGCAGTACCGGCAGGATGATTACGCGGGCATCACGGAAAAGGAGTGCCCATATTACTTCTTTGCCAAGCAGGTACAGGAGATGGTGCATGCCGTGCAATCCAAGCGTGATGGCATCAAGGTGCACCTGCGTAACAACATTGCCTCAGCACAGGGCTGCATGCGTATCTTCCAGGGCATCTACTTAAGCCAGCAGTTAGGCCGTCCCGTCACGGTCAAGGAAATCATTGATCACTCGATGGCGGAGCTGGCTAAGGAGAACCAGCCAAAGGCGGCACCGGCTGCTGCACCTAAGGATGCACCAAAGGACGAGGCTCCAGCTGCTGCCACTGCTACCCCAAGCTCGGCTTCGTAAGGCTCTGTAGTGATTGCTGCGGGGACTCCTATTGTCCTATAGCGATCATTACCTCTACTTCAGAGACGGCCGCCTGTAGGCGTGTAGTCTGCAAGCTGCGGCCGTCAGCACCAAGCTCCTCTCCTCTCGTTACCACAGAGCGCTCTTAATCACCTCAGAGCATACGGCTTCATCTCAGCGTAGTGCACCTTATCGCTGAGCCGCCCTCATCTCTTCTCTCTTCTTCCCTTTCCCTTCAGTGAAGCCTCTTCCTACCACCGTCTGATACCTGTCTGCACGTACCACTAAAGCAAAAAACAAAAAGCCGCTTGTGCGCGGAGCAACTTTTCCAGCTCAAGGCCTACCATTAGACCTAGCGTAAGCCTTTGCTCTGCAGTCATTGTCCGTGCACAAAGCGACTTAGTAACAAAATAGAAGCAGGTTGATTATAAACAATGGCTTCGCCAATGACCATCAAGACCGCTGCTTTCTGCCAAGTTGGCCTCATGTAGCCTTTAGAGAATGACTAAGACACAGTGCAGCCCACTGCTGTTGCTGCTGTGGAGAGTGGCGCAAAGAGCAAAGCCCACAGGTGGTCACTGCCTACAAGCAGGTGTTTTCTCCTGAGAGGAGGTGTGAGCTGCGGCGCTGCTTCAAGGTTAGTCGCCGTCATTGCTTTTGCGGTCACCTAATGGCCTATCAGCTGTCACTCATCTGCACTGCCGCGTGCGCGCTGGTGGTGCAGCACAGGTCTCCACTTACCCGCCTCTCCCGCCTCTGTGCGCTGTTCTGCGTTTTTTTGCGCGCTAAAACAGAGCAAATTCGCTCATTTTTGCTTTTCTGTGGTGCAAAATCCCTCTTTTTAGATTTTTTTCGCAAACAGGTTGTTTCTTCCGGTGGATGCTAGTAAGCTGATAAACAGTCACTAAGATCAAGCGTGTTGAAGCTTGTCTTAGGTGGCGCCGAATTCGCGCTCTGCGCATCACTTTTGTCATTGCCTCTATGGCTAGAAGGAAAAGTCCTATGTCCATCCTGTCCCTAGTTCTTCTGCGACTGTCGAGCTGAAGTTGCTAGGGATCAGTGTGCTTTTCTAGCGCGCTTTGTGAGCGCGTACCCATAGAGTTTCACCAAGGGGCCCTAGCTTGAAAACTAGAGCCCCTTTTTATTTGGCGGTAAGACAAGAGTGCTTCTCTGCTAGAGCGCAGTCTTGTCTGCCCTTACTGAGGTCAAGCAGCCTCACTACAAGTAACTGCGGCAGCGCGCTTACCGGCGTTAACCCGCATCTCCCTTGTAGCCACGGCTCTAATTTTGTTGTTGCTGCCCCGCTGGTGTTGACGTTAGTGCCACCACCGCCAACCGTAAAGCTCTGCTGCAAGCTCTTTGCAGCAGGCTCTTGGCTGCAAGCTCTTTGCTCTTGTCTCGGCTCAGGTGCAGCGTGCGTGGTACTAATGCAGAGGGGTAACAGAGGAAAGGAATCATGGCAAACCTCGATAAGAATCGTGTCATCATCTTCGACACCACCTTGCGTGATGGCGAGCAGGCTTTACAGCAATCGCTCAATGAGCGGCAAAAGTTACAGCTGGCCCTCATGCTTGAGCAGTTAGGCGTAGACGTCCTCGAGGCTGGCTTCCCTATTTCCTCTCCAGGTGACTTCAATGCCGTGCGCTTAATCGGTGAAAACTTAACGCGCACCATCCCTTGCGGCTTGTCTCGCTGCGTCGATAAGGACATCGATGCCGTCAAGGAGGCCTTACAAAACTGCGCTCACTACCGTATTCACACCTTCATCGCTACCTCTGACATCCACGTCCAAGACAAGCTTCGTAAGAGCTTTGATGACATCGTGGAAATGGCGGTAAAGTCCGTCAAGCGTGCTCGCAATTACACTGATGATGTGGAGTTCTCCTGCGAAGACGCCGGTCGCACGCCAATTGACCACCTCTGCAAGATGGTGGAAAAGGTCATTGAGGCTGGTGCCACCACCGTTAACATCCCTGATACCGTCGGTTACACCATCCCATCTGAGTTTGGTGGCATTATCCACACCTTATTTGAGCGTGTGCCAAACATCGATCAGGCTGTGATCTCGGTGCACTGCCATAATGACTTAGGCATGGCTACCGGTAACAGCTTAGTGGCGGTGCAAAACGGTGCGCGTCAGGTTGAGGTGTGCATGAACGGCTTAGGTGAGCGTGCCGGTAACTGCTCGCTTGAGGAAGTGGCCATGGCCTTACACGTGCGTAAGGATTTCTTTGGTGGCCTCTACACCAACATCGTGCCAACCAACATTGCCCGTGCCTCGCAAATGGTGGCTCGTGTCTGCAATGAAAAGGTGCCACCACACAAGGCTATTGTCGGCTCTAACGCCTTTGCCCACAGCTCTGGTATTCACCAAGATGGCGTCTTAAAGAACCGCAACACCTACGAAATCGTTACCCCAGAGAGCGTTGGCTTTAAGGACAACAACCTCCACATGACCGCCCGCTCCGGCCGTCACATGATTAAGTCGCGCCTCAATGCCTTAGGTTACAGCGACGACACCTTTGATTTGGATGCCGTGTACCAGCGCTTCTTAGAGCTGGCTGACCGTAAGGGCCAAGTCTTCGATTACGACTTAGAGGCCTTACTCTTCTTCACCCACGACATGGAGGAGAAGACCCAGTTCGAGCTGGATAACTTAAACGTTATCTGCGGTGGTAAGGGCGTAATTCCAACCGCTTCGGTGCGTATGAAGATCGGCGATCAGGTCATCACCGAGTCTGGTACCGGTGACGGCCCTGTCGATGCCGTGTTTAACTGCATTACGCGCTTAACCAAGATTGACTGCAAGTTAGTAGCTTACGAGTTAAGTGCTACCACCGAGGGTATGAATGCCCAAGGTCAGGTGGACGTTGATGTGCTCTATCACGACCGTAAGTACCACGGTAAGGGCTTATCCACTGACGTCATTGAGTCCTCGGCTTTAGCTTTAGTGCACGCCTGCAATAGTATCTACCGCGCACAAATCGTGGAGAACAAGAAAGAGGCCGGTGAGCACATTTTAGAGCAGCCAAAGGCCGAATAGGCTAGGCCGCTCACAAGCGCACTACACGCGCCGTGACGCTGTGTTTGCTGCTAGCGAGCACAGCGCTGCGGCTAAAGTTTTTTCTGGTGGTGGGTGATGCCACAGGGGCACAGGTGGACAGGAAGGACTGTACAGGGCAGAGCAGAGCAGAGCAGGGCATGTCAATGCATTTCTGCCGTCTATCCCGCCAGCTTCCTGCTTTGTAGGTATCCTCAAAAGCGCCTGAGGAGCGCCTGACGGCGCCTTATCTCGAGAGTAGCGTCGCAGCAAAGACCTGCTCTCAGGGTAAGACACCTGATTGTAGGCAGTGTCCTCCTTGGAAATTGGCTTTTTAAGGCACCTACCCTGCTTTTGTCTCTCTGGGGTAAATCCACCCGTGCAGGGCTTTGGCTCTGTTATCAGGTTGAGGCGTAACCGGCCTCAGCTCTTTCCTTTTTGCGGTTATTTCTCTCCTTTTCTGGGATATTTGGGAGTTTTGTGGCGATGGAATACAAGATCGCAGTGCTGCCTGGTGATGGCATCGGCCCAGAGGTTATGCAAGAGGCCATTAAGGTGCTCGATTGCGTGAGCGCTCAATGCGACTTTAAGTTAACCTACGACTTTAAGAACGTCGGTGGTGCTGCTATTGATGCCCAAGGTAAGGCCTTACCTGATGACACCCTGCACGCCTGCGAAGAGGCCGCCGCCATCTTATTTGGCTCGGTCGGTGGCCCAAAGTGGGATTCCTTGCCAATTGCCGAACGCCCAGAGCGTGCAGCGCTTTTACCACTGCGTAAGCACTTCAAGCTCTTCTGCAATTTCCGCCCAGCCCGTATCTTTCAGGGCTTAGAGCACTTAAGCCCACTGCGCGTTGATATCTCCGCACGTGGTTTTGACATCCTCTGCGTGCGTGAGCTCACCGGTGGTATTTACTTTGGTCAGCCAAAGGGTATCGAGGGCAGCGGCCCAGAGGAAAAGGGCTTTGATACGGAAATCTACCACCGCTACGAGATCGAGCGTATTGCGCGCGTGGCCTTTGAGAGCGCCATGCTGCGCCGTAAGAAGGTGACCTCCGTCGACAAGTCCAATGTGCTCTCCAGCTCGGTCTTATGGCGCAAGATTGTCACTGAGGTGGCACAGCAGTTCCCAGAGGTGGAGCTCAACCACATCTACATCGACAACGCCACCATGCAGCTGGTAAAGGATCCAAGCCAGTTTGACGTGCTGCTGTGCAACAACATGTTTGGCGACATCCTCTCCGATGAGGTGGCTATGATCTCTGGCTCCATGGGCCTGTTATCGTCGGCCAGCTTAAACGAGAGCAATTTTGGCTTATACGAGCCAGCTGGTGGCTCCGCTCCTGATATCGCCGGTAAGGGCATTGCCAACCCAATTGCCCAGATCTTAAGCGCGGCCTTAATGCTGCGCTACTCCTTAAAGCAGGACGCTGCTGCCAAGAATATCGAGGATGCGATCTCGGCCGTCTTAGCTCAAGGCAAGTTCACTGGCGACTTAGTTGAAAAGGGCGCTCCATCCTTAACCACCGCACAAATGGGCGATGCCATTGTGGAGGCCTTAAAGGCCTAAGGATACCGTCTCTTGTGAAGAGACGCTGTCTGAGCAAAGCCGTGGTGCTCAGATCACGGTAGCCAGCCCTAAACCAACCTCAAGAGAGGCTACCTTGAGGTAGCTCTCTTGGGCTTTGGCTTTTCTATAAAAGCAGGGACAGGCTGACGGCGGTGATGATGCCACTGCCTCGGGCCAGAGGTGACGCCACTTAGTAATGAGTGCTCTCATAACGGCCGGAGGCAGAGGGAAGTGCTGGCAACAGCATACACCTCGAGATAAAAGCTGCTCTAGCTGGAGCTTACCTTAAAAGCGGGGACAGCATTATTGCTCTCAATTACGTCATCTCTTAAGTCAGTTGTTCCTTAGCCGCTGGCGTTGCGTTGCTTCAGCGCTTTCCTTAGCGCTACCGTACCGCTGCCACGTGACAGCAACCACAGGGCATATTAAGAGCTGTCTCTTAATCCCCCTGTGCGTACAGACACACAGTTTTTTGGCTCTACTCAAGTTTGGTGGACACCACAACGTAGCCTCACATCTTTAGACAAGCACATGAGCCGCAGTTATGGCGTGTCATGTTAGCCACCTCAAAGTAGTGTAGGGCTCTATCCACCAACCTCTGCGGAGAGCCAGTTTTTTTAATTAGGAGTGGTTCCTCTGGCGGGGGCTTTGTAAATTCGCTCTGTCCTCAGGGCAAAGCAAGGCTACAGTAAGCTACGCAGCCATAAGGCTGTGCCGTTTCGCCACTGCGCCACTGCCCCGCCACGCCACTCCTAATTGCAGGAAGAAAAATGGGTAAAACACTTTACCAAAAGGTTTTTGACAGCCACATCGTCTATCAGGCTGAAGGCGAGGTGCCTACCATCTACATCGACCGCCACTTGGTGCACGAGGTGACCTCTCCTCAGGCTTTCTCTGGCCTTGAGATCTCTCACCGTAAGATGCGTCGCCCTGACTTAACCTTAGCGACCATGGATCACGACATCTCTACCCAAGAGAGCACCATTGAAGCTTGCAGCCCTATGGCGCAGGATCAGATCCGCACCTTAATCGACAATACCAATAAGTTTGGTGTAACGCTCTTTGGTTTAGGCGATCCTAACCAAGGTATCGTACACATCGTCGGCCCTCAGGTAGGCTTTACCTTACCTGGCACGACCTTAGTGTGCGGCGATAGCCACACCGCCACCCACGGCGCTTTTGGTGCTTTAGCCTTTGGTATCGGTACCTCCGAGGTGGAGCACGTCATGGCCACCCAGACCTTAAAGCAAGGTCGTTTAAAGACCATGAAGATCTACTGCCATGGCAAGTTAGGCAAGGGCGTCTACGCTAAGGATTTAATCTTATACATCATCGGTAAGCTCACCACTGCCGGTGGTACCAACTACGCCGTCGAGTTCTGCGGCCCAACCATTGAGAGCTTATCAATGGAAGGCCGTATGACCTTATCGAACATGGCCATTGAGTTTGGTGCCCCTGTGGGCATGATTGCCCCTGATGAGGTGACCTTTGAGTACATCAAGGGCCGCATGATGGCGCCAAAGGGTGAGGACTTTGACAAGGCCGTGGCTTACTGGCGTACCTTAAAGTCCGACGATGATGCCGTCTTTGATAAGGTGGTCGACATCAATGCCGAGGACATCGAGCCACAAATGACCTACGGTACTAACCCAGGCCAAGAGATGGGCGTGACCGGTAAGGTGCCAACTGCTGACTCCATTGCCGACCCAGTAGCTCGTAAGAGCTTGGTCGATGCCTTAGCCTACATTGGCTTAGAGGAAGGCCAGCCAATTATCGGCACCAAGATCGATGTGGCCTTTATCGGTTCGTGCACCAATGGCCGTATTGAGGACTTCCGTGCCGCTGCGCAGATCTTAAAGGGTCATAAGGTGGCCCCTGGCGTGCGCGCTTTAGCTGTGCCTGGCTCGGTGTGGGTAAAGGAACAAGCTGAGCGTGAGGGCTTAGACAAGATCTTTAAGGACGCCGGTTTTGAGTGGCGTTTACCTGGCTGCTCGATGTGCCTTGCTATGAACGACGACCGTGCCGCCCCTGGCCAGCGTGTGGCTTCGAGCTCCAATCGTAACTTTGTGGGCCGTCAGGGCAAGGGTGCCCGCACTCACTTAATGAGCCCAGCCTCGGTGGCCGCTTGCGCCATTAAGGGCTGCTTATGCGACGTGCGTGAGTTCATTGAGGAGTAGTGAGGTAACAGCAATGGAAAAGTTTACTGTCCATACGGGTGTGGCTGTACCTTTAAACTCGGCCAATATCGACACCGATCAGATCATCCCAAAGCAGTTCTTACTTGCCACCACCCGTAAGGGCTTTGGTAAGCACGCTTTCCACGATTGGCGTTACTTAGATGACGAGGAAAAGGTCTTAAACCCAGACTTTAACCTCAATAAGACTGCCTACAAGGGCGCGTCGATTCTGGTGGCGCAGGACAACTTCGGTAATGGCTCCTCACGTGAGCACGCCCCATGGGCCTTAACTGATTTTGGCTTCCGTGCGGTGATTGCTCCATCCTTTGCCAACATCTTTAACCACAACGCCTTAGGTAATGGCTTACTCACCGTGCGCTTAAGCTCTGATGAGGTCAATGAGATCATTACCTTCTTAGAGCAGAATCCTGGCACTAAGATCACGATTAGCCTCGAGGACATGTACGTGGAGTGCAACGGTAAGCGCTACAGCTTTGAACTCGATCCGTTCTACCGCCACTGCTTGTTAAATGGCTTAGACAGCATCGACCTCACTTTAGAGCACAACGATGCGATCTTACAGTACGAGCATCAAGCACAGACTTATCTCGTGCGAGAGTAACGCTTAGTACTCAAGACATGGGCCTCTGCGGAGGCCTGTGTTGTTTTTGGCGGGGGCAAAAACCACGCAGAGCTCTACCACGCTTTACCGTGCGCGAATCAACTGAGAGTAAGAGTAAGATCATGCACACCGACAATTTGCAGTGAAGAGGTAGTTGTTAGCTTTTAGGTGCCATCCTACTGTGATCGGCTCAGGTTCAAACTGAGGAATAAGAGTAGAGCCACTGCTTGATGGTATATGAGACAGCTGCCATAGTCAGGTGCTAGTGGGAGATTCGACTTGCTTTTTTAGTTTACTGGGGTCAGTAGAACCCCAGACACAAGCCCTTTTACCACAAGTGAGAGTGGCCTTTTAGCTAAATTGCGGCTCGAATCTCCCACTAGGCTATATCCTTTGCATGAGATTTTGATCTGTGTGATGGTCGGCATAGCTGCTGGTGGCAGGTCGTGGTATGAGGTCGAGTCTTACTGTACCGAGTTATTACCGGTTCTTAGGCAGGTTAGTCGCTTCGAGCACGGGGTTCCGTCTCATGACACCTTGAACCGTGTCTTTGGGCTCATTGATCCTGATGAGTTTGAGAAGTGCTTTGAGGTGTTTGTTGATTGGCACAAGCGAGAGTTTGAGCTGCGATATGGCTCAGTAGCAGAAAATGGCGAAGATGCCATCAAGCGTATTAACATCGATGGCAAGACATTGCGCGGAGCTAGCAGCGCCAGCAATAAAAACATCCACATGGTTACTGCATGGGCTTCTGACTTTGGGGTGTCCTTTGGCCAGACCAAGGTGGCAGAGAAGAGCAATNNNNCGATCTCAAAGACTGTGAGGTCTCGATTGATGCTATGGGAGCTCAAGTCAATATTGTGGCGCAGATTCACTTTAAGGGTGGTTATTACTTTATCGCGCTTAAGGAGAATCAGCCTACACTATTTGAAGAGGCTCAAGAGCTGGCTGCTAACTACGCGCCTGTGGACACTGCTTACGAGATGGTGCCAGACAAAGGCAAGGTAACAGAGTACACCGCTAAGGTGTTTAAGGTCATCAAGAGGGTGGTTAAAGAAGATGGGCTTAAACGCATCATTCGCGTCGACATCAAGACCACCCATAAGAAAGACAAGCAGGTTACTTATGACACTCGCTACTACATCGCCAACTCTAATTTTAGTGCTGCTCACTATATGCGTACTGCTCGCAAGCACTGGTCTATTGAGAATGACTGCCACTGGCAGTTGGACGTTACCTTTGGT
>CASEBB010000150.1 GCA_949286015.1 uncultured Succinivibrionaceae bacterium
TGCGCACCAGCTACAGCAGTCGCTAAGCTTAGAGCATGTGCCACAGATTGCGGAGGCAGAGACAGACAATCAGGGGAAAGTCAAAACTGCTGACGTTGTCAGTAGCACTAAGCGCTCACGTCTGAGCTTTGATAACTTTGCTAGCGCTGCTGATTGTGTGGCCTATCTCTGTTACTACGGTAGTCTGGAGCCGATATGGCGCGCCCTAGCTAGTCAATACAACAACCCCGCACTTAATCAGACTTACCAAGATTATGGCAAGGCATTACTCACGGACGCAGAGAACATTAAGGCCAAGCATCTCGATTTGCTGCTTAATCCACCGGCCAAAGAAGATTTGAAGGAGGAGCAATCAGCTCTGAAAGGAGACATTGACGCTTTCTACGATAAGATCCGTGAGCTGCTCGTGAATAGCTGTCAGGCTTTGGGGGTGAGTAGTAAGGACGAGGATAACAAGCTCTTTACGATCTTGCATCAGATGCGCTCCAGCTTAGTGGTGGAGAAGGGCAATATGCTGATTAGCGCCGCTCAGGGCACCACGATGATCAACGGTAAAAAGCTCAACATTTCCGCGCTGGACTCCATTAATCTCAATGCCCCGAAGATCACCATTAATGCCGATAGCGAGGTAGAGATTGCGGTCGGTGGCAATACCATTGGCGTATCTCGCAACGAGATCTCTTTAGAGTCGCGCAAGTGGACGAAGTCTCGGGGCATGTTGGACTCTGTTATTTTTATCAACGGTATCGATGGTATCTCGATGTCGGGCATGGAGATCGAGATGAGCGCTTGCTTTGGGGCAGCTCTCAGGGATGCCTTTGGTGCGACCTTGGAGCTCAATAATGGTGCGGTGGAGTTAGGTGGCTGCGATGTGGCTATGAGCACCACTACCAAAGGCGATACGATTTACAATCTAGTTTTATTTACAGCGCAAACGCTAGCTGAGCTGTCGAATCTGGCAGTCACTTTGAGTAACGGAAACTCTCTTAATATTACAAAATCCTTATCGTATGGTATTCCTGCTGCGAGTGATATCGTGTCGTGTATTGAGCGCTATCGTAAGAAGATCGAGGTGCACAACAGTCACGAAAGTGGGTCATCAGCGACCAAGCGCGAGTGGAGACTGCTGGTAGCGAATATCATTAATGATGTTATCCTGCAAATGGTAAAAGTCGTACAGACGATAATGTTTGCCAGCTATTCAGCGGTGTTGGAAAAGCCAGTAAACTCAAAGGGTAACTTTACTGTGCGTGATGTGCTGTGCGCTATTTTGCTGCTCAATAAGGTCACTACCATGATCTTGGCAATGATGGAGTTGGTACCACTCCAAGCAGCCATGAAATCAGCCTCGCTAGTTTTAAACAGCGAGGCGGAAATCAATTTAGAGTCTAGCAAATTCGTTAAGATCGTAGAGACAGAAGAGGGCGCCGCGTCAGCACTAGCAAGCTCTGTCCCTGTTGAGGTGAAAGCGATAGCAGCGTTGCTCCCAACAGTGATCGGTGCACTTTTAGCTGCTGGGTTTAATACGGAGAATGAGGAGGAAGAGGATTAGGACAGCGTGCTTACTGTAAGGCGCGTATAGTGTCAGGACATTACCTTTAGCTCACTGGGATATAGTGGGTGATGGGTTATTTATGAGCTCATAAACCGCACAGGAATCAGCGTGAGTTAACCGCAATGTGATGCAACCCCCAAATTATCCCAGTATCCCTACCTCTAGGGTAGGAGTAGTTATTTGGTAAGCGTAGCTATTGGTCTTTGTCCCACCAGAAAGGCGTAGCAGCCCATGAGCGCGAATTTAAGCCACATAGCGCAGACCAAGTATCCTTGGTTGGTATGCAGTAGGTGTCTGATATCCCGCGTCATGCTTAGTCTGAGTGGCTTCAGACCACCCTTAGGGTGATGCTTAGGGGTGATGTTGTCTCCATGAGCTGGGCTACATCGGGTCTTAGTTTCGTGGGTATGGTAGCAGCCGTGCTGCTGAGATGGCAGCCACACCCGTGCGCACGGGCGGCCGCCTTGATAGCAGTTGGTGATAAAACCAGCCTAGTGCGCAGGACTCATACCTTATGATTGGGCTTGCTTTGCAGCAAGGACCAGCATATTTGTAACCGCCTGCGTCCAGACAGCAAGACCTAGGCTGTCGCCCTACAAAAAGAGCCTAAAGCTCTCTTGCTGTGGCCATTTGTCAGGTGCAGGCAAGCTCTGCTGACTATCCTTGTCACCGGCCACGCTGTGTAAGCCCACAAAGTAAATGCTGGTGCCCAGCTGCGGGTCGACAATGTAGAGTGGGACGTAATAGCAGTTTTGCGCCTCATCATAGAAGCCGTCACCACGGGTGTAGAGATCAAGCAGCGGGTATACCTCCGTAAACTTAAGGCTTACCGTTGGTGTCTCTTGCCCTGAGTAGCGATAGAAGTGCAGCGCAAAGTCACTGCCATCTAGCGGCATTTCCCAGCGCTGGGCACTCTCTTTGAGCTGGTCACTACCACCACCACCACCACCACTACTACTACTACTACTACTACCAGTAGCCGCATCAGAGGGTAAGCGCGCATTGGCACTTAAGCTCTGTTCCTGCTCTAAGGACACATAGCGGTAGCGTAAGAGAGCCAAAGGTAGGTCATAGCCTAAGCGCTGCTTTAAAACCTGTTGCGCCGCCGCATCTACCAGCAGGATTTGCATCTTCATTTGCGGCTCGCTCACCAGCGTGTGCAGTAGGGAGCCAATCTGCTCTAAGGCCTGTAACTTACTGGCACTAAAGGCCATCGGATCAATGCGCTGCTCCAGCTCCGGCTGCGTGCTGTTGCCGCCTAACGCGGCCATGGCTTGTGCCGCTGCCGTCGCCGCCGCATTCTCCGCTTGGGCTAACGCTGCGTTTTGCGTGGAGCTTTGTACCAGCTGCTCTAAGCCCAAGAGCTTAAACTGTTGGTACAAGCTCGTCAGCTCACTGCGACTTAAGCCCTCTCTACTGTCAGCATCAGCCGCCAGCGGAAAAGCATCGAGCTGCTCCAGCAGAGCATTAACGGTTAATGCACTTTCCTCATGGACATTTTGCTGTAAGAGGCTGCGCCCTAAGCGACTAAAGCGATCCCACCACGGCACATAGGTTTCCGCTTGGCTATGGGTAAGGGCAAACAAGCGCTCGCTCTGGCCGGAGGCTACCATTGCATTGACCTGTCGCGTTGCCTGCAAAGCAGAGTAAGGCAGCTGTGACCACGCATTTAAGACGCTGGCACACTCCTCATTAAATTCGAGCGAGAAGCTCTGTAAGCGCTGGCGTAAGGCACTTACGGCCTGCTCCCGCTGTTTTTGCTCCGTGGCCGTCAGCAGTGGTTGAGGTAGTTGCTCTAAGCTGTTTAAGCTCAGCTCGTAGAGCTTTTGCAGCTGGGCGTTGAGCTCATAGGCCTTAAACTGCTGGCTGGCCAAATGAAACTCGTAGTAGGAGTGGGCGCTAAACTCGACGCTATCACTTAAGTGAGCCCAATAGGAGAGGTACGAGCGGGCATACAGTTGCAAAGCCTGCCACAGGCTCTGCAGTTGCCCATTTTGCCGTAAGAAATCTTGGCTGCAGTTAAAGACTAGCGGCTCAGCATCCGAGGTAGCTGCCTCAGCCGCACTAGCTCCAGCTGGCGCCGCCGCAGCACTAGCTGTTGTTGCTGTTGCTGTTGCTGTTGCTGTTGCTGTGGCAGGTGCAGCAGGGGCCGAGGTCGGGGCATGGCTATCGCCGTGCTGGGCTTGCTGTTGTAGAAACAGCACCGGCTGCGCTAACTCCGTAAAGCCTTGCGGGTTAAACTCCTCACGTAATCGTACCTGTCCCAAAAGCAGCAACATCTCCGGATTTAAGCGCTGCGCTTGCAACAACTCATCAAGCGGATAACGACCAATCGCTAAAGACAGATCAGCCAGTTGCGTTTGCGCTTGGTTAGCATCAGGATAAAAGGCCAAGATCTGCTGATATAAGTCAATCTGGGCCTCTTGGTATTGCAAGGTGAGGAGCTGTTCCCACAGGTGAGGGGTAGCCTTAATCACCGGCGTCTGTGCATAAGCGCTGAGCAGCTGCTTTAAGCTCTGTTGCTGTTGGTGATAAGTGCGATCCAAACTGAGCAGAGCCTGCATGGCCTCCTGCACTGTCGTAAAGTCCGGCGCTACCGGTGGCAGAATGATTCTTTGCAACAGCGCCGTGAGCACCTCGTAATCAAAAGCGGCTGCATTTTCAGCCGAAGGTACCGTGCTCTGCGCAGCAGCGGCGCTCGCAGCGTCAGCAGCGCTGACGGCGGTAGCGGCGGTAGCACCTTGCGGGCGCGCTTGCTCATTGGCTGAGGCAGATGCCGTGGTGCTAGCAGGTGGGTTCACACTTTGTAACAGTGAACCTTGTAACACGCGCTGCAAGTGGGCATTAGCCTGCTCATAATCCTGCTGCAAGCGCTGCTGCAGGTCATGATGTAATTCCTGCCAATAAGCAGTCTCAGCGGCGGTGTCTGGGTTTTTGTTGGTAGCCGCGCTGCTGCTTGCGTCGAGCGTGGTGGCAGTCAGCAGGTCACTGCGTAAGCGGGTGTTGCGCAACGACGCTTGCAGATACTTAAGCTGCTCCAGATCCTGCTGCAATTGTTGCTGCTGTTGATCGTAAGCGTGCTGGAAATTGGCGGTAACTGCCGCAATGACGGCGGCATTGTCAGACGCGCTCGCAGCAGCGGCTTTATCAGCGTTGCCGTTGCTTTGTGCTTTATTGTCTGCACCGCCCGCTGCCGTAGAAGCAGCGACTTTGGCAGCGCCAGCGGCTGCTTGCGACTTACCAGTAAGCTTGCTGGCAATGGCGGCTGTCGCACCTTGCTTTGTTGCAGCGCCTGCCTCGGTTTGCAGTTGTAAAGTAGCCGTCTGTACCAGCTGGGGCAGCAAGCGATTTAAGTGCTGGGCGCCCTCTTGCCATTGTTGTTGTAAAGCGCGCACATGGCGATTAAAAGTGAGGAACGCTGCCAATTGCTGCGCTGTTGGCATCTCATGAAGCGCGCGCAGCTGCTGGGGCAGTCGCGTTAGCTCTTGGCGCAGCTGCTCTAAGCGTTCAAAAGACAGTACTTGGGCTTTAAGCTGCTGGTAGTCACTCTCGGGATAATTGCGCAGCTGTTGCCACTTAGCAATAAAGTCCGTACTGCTGCTCTCACATAACTGCTGATAAAAGACATTGAGCACCAATGCATCGTTGGTCGCTTGGGCATAGTAGTCGTATTCTGGCAGGAAAAAGCGCAGCTCGCGCTCTAAGTTGGCGCCTAGTTGCGGATAAAGGTAGGCCAAAAAGGAGCCCATGATGTCCGCGTTATACGCCTGATTGTTGCGGGCAGCAGCATTGAGCTCATGGAACGAAGCGATCTCCATGAGGGCAAACAGAGTATTGCGCTTTAAGAGCGTGTAAGGCTCACTCTGATGGTGGGATAAATAGCTTTCCAGTGTCTGCACCAGTGGCAAGTAAGCCATTTTGGTCTGGATCTGGTTGTAGATAAAGTAGCGCTCATCTAATGTGGTCGTGGTGCCATGAAACAAGAGCAAAGCCCAAGGATAGAATTGCCATGGCAGCTTCTCATCCATATTGAGGCGCAATTGGGCCTGAGAAAAGAAATTGAGGCGCGTCCATGTGTTTAAATGCGGCATGGTGCGCTCAAAGTTAGTCTGGGGCTGACCATTAGGATCGAGATAAAAGAGTCCCGCCTGATCAATAACCTTTTGCGCAAACAGCTGCGCTAGGCTTTGGTAGTAGAGCACGTCATCTTGGAGGGCGTGCTGCAAGCGTGGCGCTTGCCAGATAGCGCCATAAATAGCGACGATGCTCAGCGCGGTGCAGGCCGCAGAGGCCAGCACCCAGGGCGCTTGTTGGTGGTAGCGCCCAACGCGATTAAAGTGCGCTTGGGCGGTGACCGTAGGGGAGAGCGCCCGCAGCAGCGCCTCTTTGATGAAGTAGGAGTTGCTATGAGGCTTGCTAGCGTCGCTGCTGCGGTTGGCACTGGCTCTAGGCGCCGCTGCGCTTGCAGCCGCGCTCCCAGTCGCGGCCTCTGCACTAGCGGCACTCTCGACGCTGCTTGCAGCTACGCTGTCAGGGGCGGCCGCAGCGACGCTGGCTGCAGTGTCAGCGGTAGTACCAGCGGCGCTGGAGGTGGCGGCATTAGTTGCTGCTACCGTGCGGTCAAAGTACAGGGCCTCGTCGATCGAGTGGTGACTTAAGGCGGCAAAGTCCGCATTAAAGCACACGCCGGTATCACAAGCCGAGCAAAAGTACACGCCGCGCAGCATGACATAATGAGGTGTGTTGGGCACGTCAGGGCGAAAGATGGTATTGAGATAGAGTTGCAGCTGATCTTCGAGCGTGGCGAAGTTTTGCGCAAATAGGTATAACAGCGCACTCTTATCGAGGCGGGAGCGCCCTTGGCTATTTAGCTCTAAGACCTCAGGGCTGACCATGAGGCTTAATGCACCATCCTGTAAGCGGGCACAAGTTTGCGCAAAGAAGTCATGCAAGGTCGCACTGCTGTAGGTGGCATCGGCGGCGACGGCAAAGCCTAAGGCTTGCTGCGCCATTTTCTCCCCCATGGCTGCCGCGTACTCTCTAAAGCCTAAGACCTCATCTAATTTGGTGACCATGACCACTACGGGCAGATAGAGGTTAAGCTGCCGCGTGAGGCGTAAGAGCTCATCTGCAATCAAGGCCGCTTTGCGCTGGGTAAGCTCGGCGTGATCGGCTAAGAGGGCATCAGCGGGGATGCAGAGCATAATACCTTCTAAAGGCAAGTCACGCCCACGCTTATAGCGGCGCAGTAGCTTGACGATATGGGCAAACTCTGCCCCTGAGCCGTGGGCCCACGCATCAAAAAAGAGGCGTCCTTTGACCTCGACCATTACCGCATGGGGGCCGACCACCATTTGTAGTGGTTGCTCTGCACCCGTTGCTGTGGAGCCATCTTGGCGGGCATAACGCCAGTCTAAAGCGCTGTTTTGCAGCAGGGTGCTTTTGCCAGCTTGGGGCTCACCCACAAGGAGCCACCATGACTGCTGGTTTTGTAAGTAGTGATGCTGTTTGACGTGTTGCAGACCGAGGCGAAAAGTCTGCTCTATGAGCAGTAGTTTATTACTGAGGTCGTGCTTGGCCTGTTCTGAATAGTGGCCGCCTCGGACTAGAGAGGAGAGGCGTGACCAGAGCATGAGGTCGCGGTGTAGTCCTTTGACCTCACGCTGTTTCCGTAGGTGTCCCCACAAGCCAAAGCCTAAGCGCAGGATGATAAATGACACCACCAGCACTAAGACAATGGCTAAGAGCAGAGCTATTATGCTCAGATACCATGGCCACGAGCTGATGGTGGCTAATAAGCTCTCATCTGGTCTCACTTTTGGGGCCTCTACTCTATGAGGGAATTACGGCAACTGTTGCAGCACAGGGGCTACCGCTTCAGCACCTGACGGCGACTATCTCGCTGGTAGGTTGCACCTCACCGGTGGTGGTGAACTTATGATTTTGCGCAATAGGTATTGCTGTGGTTGCACCTAGAGCTCACAGGCTGATATAGGCCCTAAAGTGTAGCTCTGGGGAGCAAGCGCGTGATCGCCTTTTTGGTTACTTTTAGGAGTAATGGAGGGCGTGGTAATAGGCGTTGTCGTGCTGTCAGGTCTGTCAACTTAAGAGCAGCCTTGTTAAGGCATTTTACCTAAATTTATGCAGCTGAATGGGGGCAACGAAGCACGTCAGTCAGTCAGAAGTACCATCATCAGTAAGATGTGACAAGGCAATACCTCTTTTAGACTTTTGTTATTGAGAGGCAATGTGTCTGGCTAACAAGCAACTATCAAGTTTTTTTCCGGAAGTAAGGTTTTCTTAAGTTGACAGCCATGGTCGTGCTGTGCCGGAGTGACGCTGGCGTTTACCAGCAACTGAGCCTCAAGATAAGGCTAAACTCAGGGAGCCATAACAGCATCTCTCATGGTGGCTGGCGAAGCCGCGTGGCCCTTAAGAGCTGTAAGGGTTAGAGCTCAGTGCCGCAGCGTCTACAGCCTCCACAAAAGGCGTGACCGCATGGTAAAAAGCCGAAAAGTTAAAGGCCCATGCCACCAGCATCACCACCAAGAGCAACAGCGCGATCTTTTTTGCCGTCAGCTGTTGCCACCACTTCTTTGCTTTGATAGGCGGCCCCTCCTCCGCTGCCGGACACAGCTCTTGGCTTTGCACCGCAAAGGTCGGTGGCAACTGCTCTTTGATCTGATGCATCAGCGCATGCACATAAGAGCGATTGCGCTTGAAAATGCCATCAAAACCCAAGCCCAGCAAGAGGTAAAAGAGCTTTAAGAGCTCGACATCCGTCCCTTGGCGCAAGGAGCGTTCTAAAAGATCGAAAAACTTCTCATCGCCAGAGAGCTCGTGAAAAGCACGGGCCATTTCCTCGTAGCGCGCCGAGTAGCTAAAGTTACTCTCTTTGACGGTGTAGTCGATAAAGAAGATTACCACTTGCTCCACTTGTGCGTAGCGTTGGCTTAAGAGCGAGGAGGAGCTACAGCGTAAAGAGAGGGCGTTGAGCTCGGCGGTCAGCTCACCGCGCAATTGCTCGTAAGGCACCTCTAATCCCACCTGTTTAAAGGCGTAAAACTTACAGAGCTTACTGAGCAGCGGCTGCAAGAGGAGCGTAAAGTCAGGGGCTAAGTTCTCTAAAGTGGCCATAAACACCTCATGTACAGCAAAGTGCAGCAGCACCAGCACCACCTGTATGGGCAAGATCGTGACCGCCACTCAGGGGCAGCGTGAGGTAAGGTTTACAAACATCCTACGCCCCCACATCTGCAAGCTTATATGCGGCCGCACATAAGCGGCCACTTTACTTTGAGCGTGGGTGGTGCAGCCTCGCTGCTCTCGCGATAACTGCGCTGTTAGGCGCTGCGGCTGCCTGCTAAGCTGCGTAGCCATGGGGGCAAGCCTGTGGTGGTGCGTAGTAGACATCCTGCGCCCTTTGCTTCCGGTGGTGGCTGTTGGGTAAATGGCTGTGGCAGTGGCAGCGTAGTAAATACAACCAAAAGGTTTGCCACCATGGCTACTCAGAGTAACTGACATTAGCTGCCTTGCAGCACGTGAGCTGACGGCGCCTATCTCGATGGTATGCTGCCCCCTCGACGTGTGTCAATGGTGTTGGTGGTGAACTTATGATTTTGCGCAGTAGGCGCTTAAGCGCCCAGAGCTGACGCATCTTATTTCCCTGATAAATCAGCTTTTCTCGATGTGGAGTGTGCCACTTTGGGTAGTGCGCTCTTGTCTAGAAAGCCGTATCAGCCGTCAGCCCTGCTTAAGCGCCCTGAAAGTAACATCAATGTGATAGGTGTCGGTGCACGGTAGCAGTTAGCCAAAATCCAGCATATTTATCTGGTTGTTGCTGGTTTTGCTGCTGAACGATCACCAGCGTTGTTACTTTGCGCTAAGTGCCTTATTTGCCTGTGACCACCATAAGCTGCGCTTGCACCGGCCCCCATAGCTCCGCCGCATAGTCAATGAGCATGGCCTTATCACTTAAGATATATTGCCACACCCGTGCTGACTCGTCCATCTTGACGCGAAAGAGCAAGTTGTAGTTGCCCTGTGGTAAGTACTGCGGTGGGTAGCGGACATAAGAGAGCTTAACACCACGAATTCGCTCATTGTACGAGGTCGGATCGAGCAAGCGAAAGTTATCACCCGCCTCAATGGCAGAGGCAATCTGCATTAAAGACATCTTGCTACTGCCTCCTGCTGCTATGGTTGGTAATTTGAGTCCCGTGGCCGCTGTGGCCGCAGTAGACGCCATAACCTCTGTTACCGCTTCCTGTTGTGGGTTAAGCTGCAAAGCCAGATAGATTTCGTTGCTCTCTAGAGTAGCCACCTCCGTAAATTGCAACAACAGGGTATTGGCGCTGTGCGGGACAAAAGCAAAGATCTGGCAATCGCCCGCCTGCTCCTCATGGAGAAACAGTCTGATTAAGCGCAGTACCTGCTTAAAGCACGGCAGTGCGTCCTCATGCACGTAGGCGGGGATTTGCAACTGCACTTGTGGCTGGCGCACACTAATTTGTGCCAGTAAGTCTACTAGCATCATATACAGCGCCAATGGGCTTAACAGCTCAGGTTGCACTAAACTTTGGGCCCGCGCGACAAAAGAGGTGAGAGCGCTGAGGACATGCAGATCAATGACATCAGCGGCCGTCATCACCTGTTGCTCTAAAGCGCGCTCATTGAGCTGATGCTGCATTTGCAGTTGTTGCTGCCGCAAGGTCAAGACGAGCTCTTGGCACAAAGGCAGTATGGGGCAGCTGGCACTGACGGTGACAAAGGGCGCCATGTACTCTTCTTCACGGACGAGCCGCAATTGGCCTTGATTATTTCCCTCCCAATGCACTTTAAGCAGCGGCAAAGCACAGACGTGCGCAGGTACAAGGGCGCGCTCACAGAGAAAGGCGTTATAACGGCGCAGCACCACCGTAACTTCTTGTTCCCCGCCGCTAATGTTTTCATCGGCGACTTCGGCGGTGCAGAGGGTAAAGCGGCCGGTACGCGCTGGAAGCTCACAGATGTTACTTTGCTGGGCCGAGAGCTGCGGCACACATAAGCAAATCTCAATACTCTCATTGGAGCTGGCCGCGCTCCTTGACTGAGCCTGAGGCGCCGTTGCAGCCGCAGCGGGATTGAGAGTATCTGCCTGTAGCAGCTGTTGTTGCTGTTGTAGCAGCTGTGGCTGCGGCGCTGGCTGCGCCGTCGGCGGCGTTAGGAGTAGCGGCGCCACGGTGGCATTGTGGGGCATGTCCAGCAAGGTGCCATCGGGCATAATGGCGCGCAACTTGGTGAGCACCACCCGTTGCGTGGCTAAAGCAGCGCTATCGACCTCGAGGTCAATCACTCCAAAGGGGTAGGACTGATAGAGTGCACTTTGCTCCCACATATCCTGCGCTAGGTTCTGTTGAAAGCGCTGAAAGTGCTGGGGCTGTAAAAACAAGCCCTCAGCCCAATGCAGTGGTCGAGAAAAGCTCATGTGCTCACTCCAAAACGATAGGGTCGGTGGTGTTGCTGCTGCTACTGCTCTTGCTACCATCGGCTACTGCGCCTTCAAAGATGAGGCCACTGTCCTCACTTGCAGTGCTTTGCGGTTTAGCTTGCGCCATCGCCTGCGCAATGGCGGCGTTTACCTGTTGCTGACTTGGATTTTCCGCAGTAGCGGCGTCAGCCTCCATCTCAGGCTCATCTTCCACTTTGATCACGCCTGCGGCTGTGATCTCAATGGTGTGTGAGGAGCTGTCTTTGAGCCAGCCGTCGTGCATGTTGATAAAGAGCATGCGGCCATCACCACCACCGTCGTCACTGGCAGCGCCGCCACCACTGGCAGTGCCTCCTTGACCGTTAGCCTTGCCTTGCAGTTGTGGCAGGTTGCACAGCACCGCGACATACTCCGCCCCGCGCTGTTTCCATGCGTCCCATGCGACAAAGCTCTTTTCTAAGACGTAAGGGCGTTGTTGCAGGGGCGAAAAGAGCAGCGTCACCGGCAGCACACTACGGCGCAGAGCGCTGTTGGGCGCAAAGTATTGCTCGATGGTGCTGCTTTCAAGCATTTGCTTTTGCTTGGCGGTTACACCAGCCACATCGACCTCTAAGGTTGGTACCTCGCCGTAGGTTTGCTGGAGCTCGGGGGAGAGGTAGACGCCTAAGTTGACCTTGCTGGCGGAGCAGGCGGTGAGCACCAAGGCGCAGGTGAGCGCGGTGAGTCCTGTAAGCGCGTGCCACAGCTGACACTGCCGCCGTAAAGACAGGCGCGACAGCTGTGTCCATGATAAGAGCAGCGGCATCTTTTCCTCCGTGATAGACAGGTCACAGCGAGCGGAAGCGCGAACTTCAGCCATCATAAAAGGCCGTGGGTAAGCCCAAAAGTCACCCCTGGACTCTAAGAGTATGGCTGGGTTGTAGTGCGCAAAATCATAAGTGTACCACTACAAGTAGGAATAACCGTGTGCAAGCCACTAAGTGGCCAGTTCAGTTGCATGAGTAGATGTAGATCACATTTTTACCGGTGGCTAGCGATAAGGTGCTCTAAGGGAAAAATCAATAGGAGCGTAGCTCCAGCCTTGAGTCTATCAGTATCATTGGCAGTACCGGCAGCCGCCTCTCCATGGGTGAGCGTCTGCAAACTACCCCCAGAAAGTGTGATCTCTATCAACTCATGCTACTGAACTGCTAAGTGGCAGCCGTGTCTTACAGTGAGTAGCGGTGGCGAATCCTATCTATATCGAGATAGGAGCCATCAGAAGCTGCGGCGGTAGCCCGCGCTGCAAGCGGCTACCGTCAGTTACTCTGAGTAGCCATTGGAGCAAACTTTTGGTGGTGATTACGATCCCGCCTCACGGATCGTTTTCACCTTTAACCACGAACCTCAGATGTACGGCAAACCTCAGGTAGCAATAACAGTATCCCTCGGGGGAGAGCCTTGCATTCCCGCGAACTTAAGCCGCCACTTACATCAAGATGCACTTACAGCGTAATGCTGCAAGCTGCAATTAACCAGCTAATGCGCTGAATCTGAGCAGCTTAAGATTACCCTTAGAGATGTTGTTATGGCTCTCTGGGGGGGGCAGCCTTAGGTTCGTGGTTATGAGAGCCTTGGGGTGAGCGCTCTCATAAGTGATGGCTGTTCAGCGTGACAGCAACGGTCACTATCTTAAGATGATGGGCGCGGGTAATCCTGAGCTGAGCTTAAGAGCTGCCCAGTAAGTGAGCTGCGACGCGTACCACTGCGGCTTGCACCGCAGCAGCAGGTGCACAGCGGCTGTATTTAGACCAGACGGTCGACGTTAGGGCTCACTGCAATGGTGGTGGTCATAGGGATGCCCGTAATCGGGTTAACACCAGTCACCATGGTGCTGATATTGGCCTCAGGGCGACCCATCATGATACGGGTGGTGGCAGTGGACACACTGAGCGTTCCTGTGCACATGGGGCCCGTGACCATATCACCGACACAGGCTTGCGGAATGCCCTTGCACAGACGCGTCGGTGAACCCACGGCGGTGATGACATCACCGGTGGCGGTGAGATTGGTGAGCGTGGCAACAGGAGTCATAACACCTCCTTTGGCTTTTTTAGGGGAGGAGTGCTCTGGGAGTAGTGCAGCAGTACCGCTAAGTAGAGCCCTATGGCTGCTACTCGTTAGGCACCGTGGTAAAGCTAAAGACAAACTCTTTGTCCTTAGCGTTAGCGCTAATGGTCTGTAAGCGCTCGCCTTGTAGCGTGAGCTCAAGGAACTTGTAGCTCAGCTGAGGCAAGAGCTCATTGTTAATGAGCGCGTCAATCATGCGCGCACCTGCACTGATATTATCACAGCGGGCAATGAGTTCATCGATCAAGGCATCCGACAGCGTCAGCGTTGCATGATAGTTTTGCTCTACCCGTTTCACCACTTTGTTGAGCTTCTGGCGCACAATGGCTTGCAGTGCCTTTTTGCCTAATGGGTAGTAGGCAATGACGTTTAAGCGTCCCAAGAGCGCCGCAGGGAAGACCTTTTTCAGTTCCCCATCGATGCTCTGAGCTAGCTCCTCAGGTGGTGGCAGCGCTTTGCTGTCATTTTCCATGGCCGGGGCGCACTTCTGCATAATGGTCTCATCACCGACGTTGGTGGTGAGGATAATGATGCAGTTTTTGAAGTTAATGAGGCGCCCCGCACCATCTTCCATTTGTCCCTGATCAAAGATCTGGAAGAACATCTCGTGCACATCGCGGTGGGCTTTTTCGATCTCATCGAGCAGCACCACCGAGTACGGACGGCGACGCACGGCCTCGGTGAGGATACCACCCTCGCCATAGCCCACATAGCCAGGAGGCGCTCCCTTTAAGGTGGAAACACTGTGCGGCTCTTGGAACTCACTCATGTTAATGGTAATGAGGTTGCGATCCGTGCCGTAAATAAGCTCCGCTAAGACATGCGCGGTTTCGGTTTTGCCCACACCTGATGGGCCGGCCAGCATCAGCACCGCAATGGGGCGCTTGGGGTCAGCCAGCTGCGCCCGCGAGGTCAGCACGCGCTTAGCAATGAGTTCGAGGGCGTGGTCTTGGCCAATTACACGGGTTTTGAGCGTGGCATCTAAGTGCAGCAGTGTTTGCAGCTCGTCTTTGACCATGCGTCCTAGGGGGATGCCTGTCCACTCTGCAATCACGGAAGCGACGGCTTGGGCGTCGACTTCGGTCAGCACCAGCACCTCATCGCCTTGCACCTGTTTAAGCTGCGTGCGCAGCTCTTGTAATTGTGCGGTGCAATCTGCAGCGTTAGTGGCGGTGGTGGCCGTGGCAGTGTCAGACGCACCTTCTGGGGTAGCGGCGGCAGTGGCCGGAGCCGCGCTAGCGTCAGCAGCAGCGTCAGTAGCTGCAGTGGTGCTCGGGGCTGCACCGTCATTAGAAGTGTGGTCGGCCGCAGCAGGGGGCCATCCTGCGGCAGCTGTGCTGCCGCTCTCGGCGGCGGTGCTGGCGTCTTGAGCGTGCAGCTCACTTGCTGCCACTAAGGAGAGATAGCGCTGTAAGAGCTCTTGGCACTGCGCATAGCGCTGCGCTAAGGCCTCCTTTTCGGCCACGCACTGCTCTAACTTAGTTTGCAGCTTGATGATGTCTTCATCATGCGCAAAACCCGCCTCTTGTTCCTCTTTGAGGTCATGCAGTGCCAAGCGCAGGTTCTGCTCTTGATGCCGCAGAAACTCTAAAGCTGCAGGTTCTGTATTCTGGCTTAAGGCCACCTTAGCGCAGGCCGTATCCAGCACCGAGACCGCCTTATCTGGCAGTTGCCTAGTCGGGATATAGCGCGCCGAGAGCTTTACTGCCGCCTCTAAGGCTTCATCTAAGATGTGTACCTGATGATGCCGCTCTAACATGCCCTTTAAGGCCCGCATCATCTCCACTGCTTGCGTGAGGTCAGGCTCACCGACAAGGATGTTTTCAAAGCGGCGACTTAAGGCCGGATCCTTTTCAAAGTACTTGATGTACTCCTGATAGGTGGTAGCCGCAATACAGCGTAAATTGCCGCGGGCCAGCGCCGGCTTTAATAAGTTGGCCGCATCATTTTGTCCGGCAGCACCACCGGCTCCAATTAAGGTATGCGCCTCATCGATAAAGAGGATGATCGGCTCCGCAGCGGCTTGAATCTCCTCTAACAGCTGCTTTAAGCGGTTTTCAAACTCGCCTTTCATCGAGGCTCCCGCTTGCAGCAGGCCTAAATCCAGCGACAGTAGGCGCGATCCTTTGAGGGCCTCTGGTACCTCACCCTTGGCAAGGCGCAGGGCAAAGCCCTCGACCACGGCGGTTTTACCCACACCGGCTTCACCGGTGAGCATCGGGTTGTTTTGCCGCCGCCGCAGAAGGATATCCATTAAGCGGCGAATCTCACGATCACGGCCGATGATCTCATCAATTTCATCTGCGGCCGCTTTGGCGGTGAGATCTACACAGTACAGCGCTAAAGCTTCGCCCTTGCCCATAGCGGCAGGGCTCAGCATCGCCGCTGGCTGGCCGGTGGCGGCGCTCGCGCCACTAGCACCACTCGCGCTGCTATGGGCAGCGCTGCGCCCTTGCACCTGAGCAATGGCGGCGTTGCGCTGCGCCTCAGCACTGTCTTTGACGATCTCTGGCAGTTGCTGCTGTAAGAGGTCAGCATTGATCTTTAGGAACTCGCGACTAATGCCATGTAAAAGACCTGCGAGCGCATCATGGGTCTTTAAGGCCAGCAGTAGGTGCCCCGAGCTGATCACCGGACGCTTGTAGACCAGCTCGGAGAGCATAAAGGCCTCTTTGATCATGACCTCAATTTGCGGCGCAAAATCGAGAATGCTGGAAGCACCGCGTGGCAGGTGGTCTAAGGCGACAGTTAAGTCATGTGCTAGCTGATCTAAATTGCAGCCAAAGTGCTGGGCAATAGCGACGGCCTCACTCTCGGGATGCAAAAAGAGCTGATTTAAGATGTGCACCACTTCGACATAAGGGTTGCCACGGGTCTTACACAGGACGGTGGCGCTCTCACAGCTGGAGTAGCACAGCTCATCGAGGCGTGAGAACAAATCCATGCGGGTGAGTTTAAACACGATGCTCCTCCTCGTGGGGCTCTGCGTTTAGCGGCGTAAAAGTAACATCAAGTGGATAGGTGGTGGCAGTGCGCACAAGCAAAAGTGCACCACCAATAGTATGGGGGCAATAGCAGGCCTGCCACTAAGTGACAACCGTGACTTACGGTGATTTGCTGTGGCGGCAGCCACTGTGCAGCAGACGGCGTTCGTCTGCTACTCTGCGTAGCCATGATGGCAAACTTGTGGTGGTGCTCACTTCGTGGCAGCAGTTAGCCACAATCTCGCATCTTTATCTGGTTTTAGCTGGTAAGGCTGCTTAGAAATGAGTGATCTCATAAGTGACGGACTTGTACAGAGGGATAGCAACGACCTCTACCTCGAGATGATGGGCGCAGGTGCGCCTGAGCTTATCTTAAGCTGAGATACGGCTGGTTGCCCCCCATTACTTCTGCTATTAGGTGAAGTCTCCATGTGCTTACGCACATGGCTTCCTCCCGTTTTAATAGGGAGGGTCCTGAACAAGAATACAATCCTACCTCAGCACCGTTCCAAAC
>CASEBB010000151.1 GCA_949286015.1 uncultured Succinivibrionaceae bacterium
TAGCTGTGCTATGCAGCATGCATAGGGGGTTCTAAGTAGAAGCTGATTTAATTGAGGAAATTTATGTGATATCAATCACATATGATCATAACGCCGTACGTTATATGTGCAGCTGACACTCTTGGCCTGCTTATCCCCACTCTTACGAATGGGGTATGCGCAGGCCCCCATCAGATCAATATCGCCTCTGCTTCCGCTGGCAGCGCTCTTGTCACCAGAGTCTCAACAGCAGCTCACCCACCTATTACTGCGGCGCTCGCTTTCTTAGCAACAGTAACGATAGCAGCGCCCGCCCCTCTCTTTTGCACAACATAAGTCAGCTGTACTCCATATTGGTAGCCACGACCGAGCGTGATGCCGTGAGCACGCGGCTCTCTTATCCTTTGCCATGAGCTGTGCTTTACAAAGCGTGCACGTGCACGCTAATATCTTTTCCCTTTTCTGCTGCATCTTGCTATGCATTGGGGTAGCAGGAGCAAAGAGCGGTGGCATTTTGAGCAAAGGAGTCTTACACCGCATGGCATGCTAACAGTGGCGGGGCACAGCAGCTGGCAGAATGTTATGCCCTATTGCAGCACCCACCTATAGCACGCGGCTGTTGTGCCCAGATCGGCTTAATAAGGAGCGGGTTGAAAGACAGCTGTGTGCAGCATCCAGTCAACATCGTCTTACAGCACCTTACTCGCCTTTGGACTGAGTACAGTATGAGGCTGCTCGTAGAGCAGGATCTTTGCGCTTAAGGCCGAGGCACTGTTCTGGTACAGCGGCGCAAGATTTATCGCGGCCCTGCCCTAACCGCGCTGTACCATGCTGCACTTGAGCAACTCTTGCGAGCTCGATTCCTTCCTTGCTCTTTCCTCTTTACCTTTACCGCCTGTGTGGCCTTTATGGAGGCGGGATGCTGGAGGGTACAGCACAGGCGCTAATGCTGGAGCATAGCTTAAAAGTTCATGGCCGCCGTGAACGTAGCCTCGGATTGAGCCCGCTTTTGTGGGAAGCATTTATAAAGAGCTTGCTCTTTACTCTCGATCAGAGACTGTTGGCAGGGGCTTGTGTCTTTAGCCCCTTTACTTTGTTTTGCCTTGTTTGCTGTTTGCTGACTGCAAATGCAGAAGGTGAGGCGGCGCGGCCGTGGCTTCTTTCGCCTAAAGGCGCGCTACGGCCTTTGCAGGAGCACCGATGGTACCTTTTACCCCGCCGCTTTGCGGCTGTGGCTTGCTCTGTTTGGGGTAGCGGCGTTTTTCTGCGATTGAGGTGGCCTTTTGTGGCTTCTTGAGATTGTTTGGTTTTTTGGATTTTTTGCTTTTCTTTTGTGAGATTTTAAAAGGGAAAATTCTTTTATACAGTAATTACGCAATTATTTTTCTAAAAAAAATTTAACGTAATACTTAACATTTTATGAAAAACAGGGGGCTGTGCTCAAAGAAAACGCCTTATTTATCGTCTTTGTGACGTATAGACCCTACCTACTCCCTGCTGTCACCATTCCAGCACCATCCTAGAGGCACACCTGCAATAAAACCTGATATACATGGGCTTTGTGCCCTAAAGACTTGGGGTGCCGCTGCCACTACTCCCTACTGCACATGCCTCTACAGGCATAGGCCACCCACTGCTCGCTGCCCCACACGTCAGAACACAAACCACCACCAACAACACGCAGAAGCAATGGCCTTGGTTGGTTAACCCGATCGAGCGTGCTGGCGCATTTACACCGTCTCTGCTCGGCTGCGACGCTATAGCGCTACTTGTACGCGTCCTATGCAGCGCCTCTTATCAGCGCTCGCCACTACTCCCTACTCTGTGTCGTCGTGATCACGCCGTCAGCAGCTGTTCCTCTCCATAACCCTAAAGTACAAGCCACTTCAGACTATGCTCTGCCCCTATCCCCTGACTTTGCTGCTCAGCTTTATCCTCTTGTGAGAACACGTTTCTGGAAGCTCATTCATCATGTATAAGCCACTACCATCACCACTACCATTTCCTATTGCCGCGCATAACCACGCTCAGCAATACACATTAAGCAGCGTCTGGAGCCACTTCCCTACGCTCTATCGTGCCTCTCACTCCCTTATCGCTAATGCTATACGCCGCAAACAAGCAGCATAGCCTCTTACGCAGCTTGTTCAGCGCTCATTCCCACTCTACCTAAGAGCGCCGTACAAAACGCTGCGGCACACCGTATCGTCCCTATACAGCTACAGCGCACCATCGCCCTTACTCCCCAAGCGCACCGTGCCTCAATCACCAGCCCCTATAGCCCTTTCCTTGTAGCCTTTAAAGGCTTCAGCACATGCCACCACTATCTCCGCCATAGCCGCAAGCTTTAGCCAGCGTATGGCTCCATTGAGCAAGCCTGCCTGCTACTCACTACCCTGCCCCCCTACTCCACAGCCTTGCACGTAAGACTGCTATCCCCAAAAGTCCCGTCCACATCAAGATCGCAGCCCATCGTCAGTAGCAGCACCATCAAGTTCCCTGCACACAGCCTTTGCTGACACCTGCGCCACGCTATGAAGTGTGGCGCTGACAACAGCTGCATGCTTATAAGCACAGCTTAGCGGCGGCGCCGTCTTACTGGTGCCTTAAGAGACATACCAGAGGTCTTAGTCTCAGGTTCCTGTTGCTGTTGCTGTGCATTAGCTGCAGCCTGCGCCTGTGCCTCTGCATTGGCAGGAGCAGCACGCTGTCCCGCAGCTGGAACCTGCTGAGCTCTTGGCTCTTGGTTTTGCTGAGGTGCAGCGCCTCTCTGTTGTGGATAAGCAGCTCTGTGCGGATTAGCCGCAGCAGCTGCCGCTTGAGCCTCCTTTTGAGCCGCCTCTGCCTGTGCCGCTAAAGCTGCCGCTCGCGCAGCAGCCTTGGCAGCTGCCTCGGCTTTAGCCTTTGCTTCTTTCTCCGCCTGCTGCTTGGCTAAAGCCGCAACATACTCAGGATCAGCTTGCATCGCCGCTGCTACCAGATCGTCTACCGACTCTTCTACCTGATTGCTCTGCGCAGCACTTGGTGCTGCCGCCTTTGGCTGCTGCTGAAAGCTACTGAGCATCAGACTCTGCCCCTGCATATTCATGGTAGAGACAGCTAGAGGTAAGGAGCCTTGCCACTGCATCTGAGCGTTGTTGCTGGTGCCATCTTGCTGCACATTAACATTAGCTACGGTAACAGACTTCATGGGAGCCGCCTGCTGACCGGCGCTACCAAAGTCATTCCCCCTACCACCACGCAGACTAAAGTTCATGCTGACATCGCCAGCTTGATTGGCAGCCAGCGGCGCCATGAGTGGTGCTGCAACTTGCTGCCCTAACATCACTGCTTCTTGGTAGCGTGCCTTTTGTTGCATCAAGCTCTGACCACTGGCTCCAAAAGCCTGAGCTACAGTGTTGCTGGCAGCATTAGGCACAGCGGCTGGAGCGCCATTACCCCGAGACATGTTGGGATAGCCAGATGCTGGTACATTAGCCCGCCGTGGCTGGTTAGCCATCGCAGCTTGTGATGGTGCTGGTGCACCGCGCTGCCCCGCGCGTACCAGTGCCGTGGCTGAAGCTGCCGCAGTATTTCCCACAGCTGCATTCTGCATGGGCGCCCCTACTGCGGGAGCGCGTCTCCCCTGTGCTGCTACTGCCACAGCTGGGTTACCATGGGAAGCATGTCCTCTCATCTGCCCTTGCGGGTGGGCAAAAGCACCACGCCCGCCCGCTTGCACTGATCCTTGCGCGCGTAGTGGCTGCGCACCATGCGGTACACCATGCTGCACATGCTGCTGTGGTCGCCGTGCCCCCGAGCCAGCTGCTGCGTGCTGCTGTCCCTGCGGCCGTAACTGCTGCATATAGCGCTGTTGCCGCTGTGGTAGTGGCTTAGTCGGTGCCATACTCTGCACTTGTGCTGCATTGCGTACTGCTATTGGCGCTGAACCTTGCTGTGGTGCCCTGTTTGGCCGAGGCGCAGATGCGGCTGCGGCCAAAGCCGCCGCTGGCGATGCCCCTAACGCTGCATTGGGAGCAGTAGCTCCTGTAGCTGCTGGTGCTGCTGCCACTGGCACCATAGATTGGTGCTGCAACAGCGAAGGGTTAGGCACAAATAAGCGAATCGAAGCCCGCATTGGCTGATAGGAGTGATTGAGATAGCGACTTAAGGTCACGATCTTGTCCCACTCCAGCGCCTGCGTTGGATTTAAGGTATTGCGTGCAGGCTGCTGCTCGTTACCTTGCTGCTGTGCAGAAGCTACCTGCTTGGTACGCAAAAAGATGTGCGGCGCAAAGCCACGCTCTTGCAGCGTGCGCAATTGCTGGCAATTGCCTAACCACACCTCACCTGAGTTAACCTCTGGTGTCTGCACCTGCTGCTTAGCCCCCACTAAATCCGACTCTTGCAGGTACTCTTGCAGCTTAGCTAAGGCCTCGTGTGGATCGCACCCATACTTACTCTGGGGCTCATCAAGCTGCTCTTGGAGAAAGGTGCTAAAAGCAGCAGCTAAATCCTGTGCCGCTAAGGTCTCGGCGCCACTGCCGGTATAGGCCGAGGCCAGCAGACCAGCCATTTGCGAGGTGGCAGCAGGCTTGTCAGCCTTGGTGGGATCCTGCTCAGGAACATAAGGCTGAAAGTGAAAATTTTGCCTTAAGAAGTTATGGCAGTACTGGTACATGCCGTCTACTGGGCACATCACCCGAATTTGCTCAATCTGCTCAGTAAAGAGCGCCATGAGCTCGCGCCGCTCTTTAACAATGCGGTGATAGCGACAGTTTTGCACCAGCTTACGTACTTGCTCGGCATTGAGGCGCTCAAGGCAGATAAAGCCCGTAATGCCATCGTACAGGGTCATTGCCTGATACAAATGCAGATGTAAGTACTGGGTAATGATCTCCGTTAAGCGCTGGCGGAAGCGCTGCAACTGCTCAACATAGCTTAAGAGCAGGCGTGGATATTCCGCAAGCTCGTTATACCCCGCCTCACAGAGCACAGCTATGATGATGCCCCCGTTAGGGTTAACCGCCATAAAGGGAATGCGTTCCAGCTGCACACGGACATCAGTTACAGCTACGTCCTGTGGCTGCAAGAAAGGCGTAAAGTAATCGAGCAGCAAACGCGCACTACCGCTTAAGAGCCGCTCATGTGGGGGGATAGCCTGCTTACGCTCTTTTTCTTCCTGCTTCTTACGGGAGGAGGCGCCTAAAATAACCTGCGACACACCAAAGGCAGGAATAGCCTGCACCTCGGTCACCTCTACTTCCATGTCCGGCACCATACGTGGGGTACTCTGGGCATGTAAGAGGGCACGTGCGCTCTGTCCTAAGTAGGCTTCACCAGCGGCTTGGGCCTTTTTGGCCTCTTCCATGTTGGTGACTAATTCGTGCTCACGCTGATTGCGGCTGCTCTTTTCGTAGGTATGGCTGTTCTCGTAGGTATTGATTTGCGTAATGAGGCGGTTAGGCAACAGCATTGACATGAGCTTGCTGTCATCCATGCCCGTATCGACATTGCCGCCTTGCGCACTATTGATAGGCTGGGTACTAACCACGCGCGCACCTAAGACCTGCGCGCTATTACCACGCTTCATCTCACCTGAAGAGCCGCTCTCTGTTGCAGCGGCTGCGGCTGCGTTGTCTTGCCACTTTGGTAAAGGGGCAAAGGCCTCAGGATGCTCCATAACTACATTTTGGGCTTTGATGGGCACACTTAAGCGGTCGGCAGAACGTGGCGTGTAGTTACCAAAGAGAGCAGCGGCGTAGGCGGGAGCCCCAGCGGGGCCGGTATTGATCACAGGAGAGGATGGTGCCAGTGGCGAGGCTGGCATGGAGCTCGGAGCCACACCGACGCGATCCCATGGGTCGGCTGGCTTTTGAGGAGCAGCTGAGCCTTGATTAGAGTTACGGGCAGTTTTCTGCTTCGCTTTGACTTGCTGCTGCGCTTTTTCGTCACCGTTAGCGAGAGCGACCAAAAGAGAACTCAAAGGAGCTTTAGGCTGATTCATGTTGATTTTTCTCTGGTCGTAGCGCAAGCTACAAAGCAGCAGTTGTTAAGGAGAAGACGGATAAGCCAAAGACAGGCTCTGGCACTGGGAACTAAGCACAGCTTACAACAAACCGGCTGTGAAGCGTAGCCTTGAGCAAAATTTATGCGCGCGGTGCGTTGCCTTCTTGCATCAGACTCAAGCTAAAGGCCAGTATACGCCCGCTCTGTCTGCGCCAAACACTACCAAGAGTAGGATAACGTCTGCGCAGGCAACTTCACGTACAGACGGCCTTGCCCTGCTCAGGTAAGACCCTCTTTTTGCTACCCCAAAGCAGCCTTAGCGCTTACGTTTGGTGCTATCCCACAGTGTGGTCGTATTGGTGCCCACTCCACTACCCACCTTTGGGCGAACCCCAACGTTAGTAGACTGCTTCTTTATGGAAAAACCAGAGCTTGAAACCGCTCCTTATCCCGTGCTGCACTTATCTCCAGAAGAGCGTGAAGATTTAGCCCAGATCCTTGCTCACGCTGATCGCAATGCCGAGCTCGTTGCTGCCGCTTGTAAGCGTGCCTCAGCTATTCCTCATAGGGTACCTACTGAGGAAGAGCGCCTCTAAGTAGCGCAGCAAGTAATGTCGCTCATGCACACCTCTGCTTTTCACCCCACCATCACCACCGCCCATGAAAAAAGCCGTGTCCTCATTACTGGTCACGGCCTTTTCATCTTCAGCCCCTAAACCAAGTTAGAGGCTGCTTTGGCTTAACTACAGAGCTTGCCCTTAGTAGCAGCGCATATACATCGCCGCCATATCCTCTGCTGTTAACTCCGAGGTCTCTTCCTCTTCGTCATCAACAGGAATACCCTCGCTCTCCGCACCTAAGAAGTCATTAATGGCTTCCATTAAGGACTCCTCATCAGGCAGCGCTCCCATCTCGCGATAGTGCATTGGTAAGCCCAGCGAGCTAAAGAACTCCGTGATCTTTGCCACGCCCTCAGCAACTGCCTCTTCAATTGGCAGTAAGCCATCCACGCCCATGATATCTACCATGTAGCGGCGGACATCATCACCATGGTACTTAGCATGAGCAGCTAACCACTGTGGGAAGAGCACCGTCAGCGCTTGGCGATAGCTTAAGTCCATGCACTCCGTGATCACGTCCATCTCAGTGTAGATAGCCCACGACCACGAATCGCCCTTACCACAAGAGAGAATACCCATGGTAGACAGCGCCGAGCCCCACATCTGCGTGGCACGTGCCTCGTAGTTGCGTGGGTCTTGCAGGCTAATCTTGACGCTATCACGCACACCCTCAAGCACCGCCTTTGTAAACTTCTCGGCAATTGGGCTGTACTCACCTAAGTAGTTGATACTAGCCTGCACAAAGGTCACAGCCGCTGCATACGCCGTGTGCTCAGCATTGAGGCTAAAGGTGTACTCTGGGTTGAGCAGTGCAAAGTCAGGGAAGATGCCATAGAGCGAGCCGTGCACGCCGTTTTCAAGGTCATCAACCTCAGCAGCGCTATCAGCCTCCGAGCCACCCGATGGGTACGATGGAATGGTGCCAATGAGGAGGTGATCCTCATCACCCTCGATCTCCTTTTCGCCGCTTAAGTACTCCCAGAGGTTGTCGTGACAAGCACCAAAAGCGATGATCTTTGCGATGTCCATGCACGAGCAACCGCCCACGCCTAAGACACACTCCACACCCGCTTCGTGGCAGATCTCAATACCAGCCTGTACGCGATCATAAGACGGGACGCTGCTGCCACCTAATTCGATCCAGTCGATGTTGTTGTCCGAGAGGATGCCGGTGATGTCATCGACGATACCCGAGGCTTTGGTACCCAAACCGCCTGAAACGATTAACACCTTGCGGCCGGATAACAGATCAGGCAAGCGCGCAAGGGCATCAGTCCCCAGATAAATATCGCAAGGATTGCAATAGTGAAAGTTTTGCATTGCCATGGATAGGCTCCTTAACACAGGTTGTTTGGGTCAGGGCAAAGAACCATGAGAACAGCGCGTATGACAACGACTGCCCGCTGCTCTATTGTATGCAAAGCTGTTGAGAGCACAAGCCTTGGCGCTCAATAATGTTGAGCATAATCACAAGGCTGCCCCCAAATGAGCGCTGCGTCCAGCTCAATGTTCCCAAAGAGGCTCTTTACAGACTTTCAGGGTTGGCAATTGTGACGTCAGCCCAAAACACGCAAACCAAGTGCTGAGTAAGGCAAGAGCGCAGCCACAAAAGGCCGTAAAATAGAAGCAACTCCATTAACGCTCTAACCAGAAAGGAGGTTCAAAATGACTCCCGAAGCCATGAAGGCTGCTCAGAAAATGATTTCTGACGCTTATGATGATGGGTATATCACGGTGACCCCTGTATGGGTAGGTCAACTCGACGGATGTGACGTCTTCGATCTTCGTCGTAACATCCCTGTTGACGATGATGCTGAGGGCCCGATTCTCCTAGGATGGCCTGAGTACGCCTTTGTTGACCCCAAACATCCTAACGAGTTCGTGTGCAAGAGCGACGTCTTTTTTGGCATTGCAAGAAGACTAGATGAAGCCAAAGAAAAAGCCAAGAGCAAGGCCGCAAAGCCTTAGACACAAGCCCCCTCTTTTGGGGGCTTTTTCGTTTCTGCGCACTGCGTTTTAGGACAGGAAGCTTAAGACATGACTGCTGACCACACCTCCGCAACCGGCCCCGCCCCAGAGAGTAAGGCCAAACCACGGCGCAAGCCTGCAAACAAGAAGGCTGCTGACAGCAATAGCACCTCTGGCTGGAATCAATGGGGCAAGAACGCAGGAGAGATCTGCGCCCGCCAAGAAGAGCTGATCCACAGTCTTCTGCATAGCCCTGACACCTCCGAGCAGATTCGCACAGCGTTTGACCAGTTCAAAGACGAGCTGACCTCCATTACCAACACCGCACTTAGCACTGATGACGCCGTGGAAATGCTGGCACAACACATTGTAGTCAAGCCGGTGCTGGATGCGATCTACCCAGACTACCCCTTCACAGAGCGCAACGCCCTTGCAGGCTGCAGACGCGCATGCTTACCTGCTTGATGCCGAGGAGCTTAGCTGCCACTGATGAGTTCCGGCATTTCTACCATGCAGCAGCCTATCCTGAGCACTTACACCTTTCAGGGTCAGGGGCAGAGGTAAAGGAGCAGCTCTCTTTACCAGCGCCCGCCCCTAAAGAGCAGAGAGCTCTACAGCGATCATCAAGTGAAGTCTCCATGAGCTTACGCACATGGCTTCCTCCCGTTTTAATAGGGAGGGTCCTGAACAAGAATACAATCCTACCTCAGCACCGTTCCAAACAAGCAGTTTGGGCGTATG
>CASEBB010000152.1 GCA_949286015.1 uncultured Succinivibrionaceae bacterium
TTGAACGAAATGGTCACGATCCTTGATAGACACATGAACTTTCATGTGAACCATATTGGTGCTCTTAATCGGCATCCCCTACTTACAACAAAGAACCGATAGCTACCCTCACTTAAGTTATCATAGGGCATGATGAGCTCTTGGTTACTCAACTCCATGATTTTTTGTGACGAAAGCTGGTAGTTATGCAGATACGAAATGAGAGCAGCACTAGCATCAGAGCTTTTCATCCAATACTTTCTAAATACAGGCTTAGAGCCGCGAACAACAGGGGCAAAAAAACTGTTCACAGCGAATGGGCAATAGACCTTGACCGAGGCATCATGGTCAAAACAGAAGCCGTCGTAATAAAGCTCCAGCTTATCAAGCACCGCACTTGGGGGCATGCCCAGTAGCTTGGCAGCACCGTTAATGTAAGGCGCAAATTGCTTACCAGTAATATCTGCTTGGGTATAGCCCAATAAATTGGCAACATCAGGCTCCATGCTGATATCAGTGACATTCTGCCCTGTAAACAACGAAGTCTCACGATAGCGCATGATGCCCGTGACCAAGATAAATCTCACTCTAGGCTGCAAACGTAGCCAGCCATAGAAATCCCTAAGCACCTTCTGAAAGGCAGCAAAAACCTGCGGCCGATGGAGGTTTATCGAAAGGGGGTAATCCCACTCATCTATCAAGAACACGAGCGGCTTGCCTCTTTCAATAGCCAAGTCATCAAGACGCCACGCTAAGTCTTCAAATGAAGTGATGCTTGCGACTTGACTGACGTTAAATCCAGCATGAGAGTAAGCTGCAATCACTCTTTTACATAAGCTGGACTCAAAGTCGGCAGCATCGACGTTATTGCCCAATTCAAAAAAAGACAAGTTGATAACAGGGTAGCCACCTTCCTCCTGCAGCATGCCATCAATCGCCAAGCCTGCAAAGCTCTTAGAGCCATTAGTGAACCACTCCTGCAGCATGGAGCAAAGGAGAGTCTTGCCCATACGACGTGGTCGGGTGAGGAAAAGTTTGTTTCCCATGAGAAACAGATTTTTCAGCAAGGCCGTCTTGTCTACAAAGAAAAACCCACCTTGAAGCAAGTCGTTCCAAGTTGAAACCTCAACAGGCATTTGGAGTAACGTCGTCTCTTCCGCCATTTTGTCCCCACCTCCATGAGAAATACGGCACTACCGGCAAGCGGCTCTGGACACTTTAGGAACAGCCACTTTACTACGGTCTATAACGAGATTTTAGCAAGAGCCATCCACTAAAGAAAGCCAATAAGGACGTCCTGTAGGCTCGGCAGACACCACAAGCAAACCACCACCGGCATCGCGCTTTTAGCCATGGTTACGCATCATGTGACTTCCACAGCGAGCTTGAGTGCGACTCAGTTATAACGCAAAGAGGCCACTTAGGGTTGTTGTTTACTAAACGGCGGCGCTCTACTTACAGGTTGTGGTGACATGTATATAGAGCAGGAACCGCACAGGGATCAGCTTTAGCTCCCTCCACATGGCGCTCCCATACAGTGAATCAACTCTGCCGCGAAGCCTCTTAGGAGCCTACGCTTTAGCCTCAGCAGCGCAGGCTTGGGGGCAGGTGCTGCTTTGAGGTGGTACCAAGCCTTGCAGGTGCTCAGATGCTTGCAGGCTAATACTAATAAGCCACCAGCTCCTTGTGACGATCTACCACAACCAGTCCCAGTGCAGTATGCTGCACCTTGAATCTGCACCAAGCACAGATCTGGCGGTAAGTGTCGCTAATGACCACTACCACCATCGTCTGTGGCAGCTCTGACTGTGGACGATTGTTACCAGACATCCGCTCTAGAATCTGCTTCTCGCCGTCACCTAAACGCTGGTCAATGGATGCCTCGGTAATGCTCTCCAGTCGCTTGAGCGCAAAGATGTAGACCTGATCCTTGGTAGTAGCTTCCAGATCACTGCGCCAAAGGTTATTTGCCACCTCATCCTTGATGAGGATAGAAGATGAGCTGAGCGCAAGCTTGAGCACCGTGCGGTAAAAAGCCTCAAGATCAGGCTTTGGCACCTGATATGGAGTTTGCGCCACACCTTGATCATGAGACGCCAGCGCCTTGAAAAGGTCATCGCGCACATAGCCCAAGATTTCATTAAAGCTCCGGCACAGCTGCGCTATATCCCCTTGCCTCAGAGCTGACTTCACCTGTCCAATCGCTGTGGAAAGGTCGGAACCATCGGTATTCTTAAAGCTCACCAAGTAGCTCATCAATACAGGGAAAAACACATTCCTTACGTCTTGGTTGGTAATACCACAGCGGTAGTTGCGATCTGCTGAACACTCCTCTTGGGCGGTATCGTCAGTAATCGCTTTAATCGAGAAATAGCCACCTATCACCAAGATCTGCTCAAAGGTCACGTCTTGCAGGTAGTACCCCGCACGTAAGCTGTCATTGGACATATCGAGCCTTTGCTCGCTAAGTTCCATGATCCTTTGTGACGAAAGCGAGTAGTCATGCAGGTAAGAAGTAAGAGCGTATTTAGCCCCAAAGCTCTCCATCCAATAGCTTTCAAACTCAGGTTTCGAGCCGCAATCAAGGGAGGAAAAGAACATGTTTACAGCGAATGGGCAATAGACTTTGCCTGTGGCATGCTTGTCAAAGCAGAAGCCGCCGTAATAACGCTCCAGCTTATCCAACACTGCACTTTGGGGCATGCCCAGCTCCTTGGCTGCCGCATTAATGTAAGGCGCAAATTGCTTACCAGTAAGATCTGCTTGGGTATATCCCAATAAATCGGCAACAACAGGCTCCATGCTAATGTCACGAACATCTGGCCCTAACAGCCACAAGGTATCACTATAGCGCATGATGCCCGTGATCAAGATAAACTTCACGCTCGGCTGCAAACGCAGCCAAGCATAGAAATCCCTAAGCACCTTCTTAAGCGCGTCATACACTTGCGGCTGTTGGAGATTGCTCAAGATAGGGGTATCCCAATCATCAATCAAGAAAACGAGCGCCCTAAGCGTTAATCAATCTTGCACACAAGTCAGCCTCAAACTTGGCCGCATCGGAGCCAGCACCCAAGCCAAAGAAAGAAAAGTTGATGACAGGGTAGCCTCCTTCCTCCTGCAGCTTGCCATCAATCCCCAATCCCGCAAAGCTATTAGAGCCGTTGGAGAACCACTCCTGCAGCATGGAACAGAGGAGAGTTTTGCCCATACGACGTGGTCGGGTGATGAAAAGTCGGGTTCCCATGTTAAACAGCTTAGGCAGCAAGGCCGTCTTGTCTACAAAGAAATGCCCTCCTTGACGCAAGTCACTCCAACTAGAAACACCAATAGGCATTTGGAGTAGCGTTGTCTCTTCCGCCATTTTGTCCCCACCTTCCTGAGAAAAATGGGCTCTACTCAGAGTTTGGTGGATACCACAACATAGCCTCACACCTTTAGGCAAGCACATGAGCCGTGGTTACGGCGTTTCATGTTAGCCACCTAAAAGTAGTATGGGGCTCTATCCACCTCCTACTGAGGAGAGCCGAAAAACGACATTACCGGCCAGCGCCTCTCTGGCTTTGGGCACAGCCTCTACGGCCTCTAACAAGATTTTAGCAAGCCCATCCGCTCAAGCAGGCCTACAAAGGATGGTGCAAGGCAATAATGGCGCTTGCCCCTACCCACTAACCAAAGAGTGGACAACAGCACTCATAAGCGCTACTCAGCGCGGCATAGCATCACCCTGATCACCAAAAGGAGATTAAGATGCCCCAACAAGCTGGTAAGCGCTTGAGCTTAACTTGCAGCACTCATCCCTAAGGGCCTAAGGGGTATTGATGCGCACCACGAGCCCCTAAAGCCATGGTGGGCTTAAGAGCGCGGGTAAAGTTTGCCCCTTGAGCTCTCTATCTCAGCAGCGTTTGCCACCGCAGCTGCAGAGAGGCCTTTGGCAAGCATAGCTGCTGCAGCTGGGAAAACGCCCCATTACAAGCAGCTATGCTACGCTCAGCCTCTCCTGCTGTGGTGCCTACTACTTCTGCTCAGATTGCAGCTTAGCGCTGTGCACCGCCCACGACTGATAGCCACCAGTCAGGTTATAGACCTTCTTGGCACCTAAAGCACGCAGGATGCAACAAGCAATGTGGCCACGCACACCAACTTGGCAAGTCACCACGTAGTTCTTGCTCTCGTCTAATGGGTGCTCCTTAACGTACTCACGCAGCGTATCCAGCGGCACATTCACAAATTGTGGGATCTCACCTGCAGCTACTTCAGCTGGGGTACGCACATCCCAGAATACGGTGTTTTCTGCATCCATCTCGCTTAAGCCTGCGCAGGTCACCGTATCTTCCATGCCATCGACCACATTAGCCGCAGTCGAGCCCGCCATATTCACAGGTGAGCGTGGGGCGGAGAATGGAGGGGCATAAGCACTCTCAAACTCCACCATATCGTAGACGGTACCGTGCATCTGCATCAGCGCCGAGATGGCCTCGAGGTTCTTATCCACGCTTTGCTCACCTACAGCCTGCGCACCTAAGATTGCACCCGACTCCTTATCAAAGAGCAGCTTTAAGTGCACTGGGGTAGGAGCAGTAAACCACGAGACGTGATTTGGCGTGTGCACCAGAGCCACACCAATCTTGCTCTGATCATAGCCCTGAGCCTGTAACGCACGGGTATTGGCACCCACGGCACCAGCCGTTAAGCGCATCACGCGCACAATGCTCACACCTAACGAGCCATGGTAGTGGTGGCTGTGCTCATCATGCAGCAGGTCAGCATTCTCTGGTAAGAGGATATTGTGGGCTAAGACACGTGCCTGCTTGGTGGCAGGGCCTGCTAAGGCCATGGTGCCATAACGGCCAGTTGGCACATCCTTAACCGCGACCACGTCACCTAAGGCAAAAATGTTAGGGTCAGAGGTCTGCATGGTGTCATCAGTCACCACATAGCCACGCGCATTCAGCTCCACACCCGTAGCCTGTAAGAAATCACTCTCTGGAGTGATACCTAAGGACATGATGACCAGCTGAGTCTTTACGACCTCGCCGTTTTCCAGCTCGACGCTCAGCTCCTCACCTTCCTCCACGCGTGGGATATTGGTGATACCCACACCCAGCTTTAAGCAGACGCCGTGCTTTTCCAGCTCTAAGTGCAGGTACTTAGCGATATCAGGATCGACAGGGGTTAAGACCTGTGGAGCCTTTTCCACTAAGGTGATATTGATGCCTAAGGATTGCAGGTTCTCGCAGGCCTCTAAGCCGATAAAGCCGCCACCCACGATGACAGCGTTTTGCACATTGTGCTGCTTAATGTACTTGCGGATACCATCAGCGTCCTCGATCGAGCGCATGGTAAAGATGCCGTCGGCATTGCGGCGCTGGGCAAAGGCAGGGACAATGGCCTTAGCACCGGTGGCGATGACCAAGCGATCGTAAGGCACCTTTTGTGGGTTCTTAGTAGGCAGCGCGGCATCATCGACTAAGACGCACTTCTGCTCACGATCGAGGCCCACGGCGCGTGTAGCGTCCATAACGTCGATGTTATAGCGCGACTTAAACATCTCCTTGGTGGCTAAGAAGAGGGTGTCCTTATCGGCAATCACGCCACCGGCGAAGTAAGGTAGAGCGCACCCCGCCCATGAGATGTATGGGTTCTTTTCAATAATGGTGATTTCTACCTTTTCATCAAGACGACGTAAGCGTGCGGCTAAGCCGGCACCACCGGCAGTACCGCCGATAATCACAACTTTCATCATAGTTCCTCAAAAAACCAAGCCACCACAGCTTGCTGTCCTATCGTAAGCTGCGCTGAGCCTAAAGCAAAAACAGCAGACACTGGGGAGATGCAAGCTGGCAATACAGAGCGCTGCGAGCAAAGCGCAGATCGCATATCACAGACAGTGCGCTGCAAGCAGATAGTGCTCTCACAGGTGTGCAGCGCTTGTTGGTATGTAGCGCTTCTGGGTGGGCACAGGCGTAAAGTAGACGCTTATACACACCCAACAGAGTACGCGCCTGATCTTAACACGCACCACAGACTTATGCAGGAGATGTACGCACCAACTTGACCTTGTTTTGGCTATAACTGGCCCAAAACACACTATGCACTGCTGCTCAGCTGACTACAGCGGTACAACCCAAAGCTCTGCCCACTGCCCACTACACCCACGACTCTATGCTCTGGCAGCACGTCAGCAGCGGCGCTACCTGCTTGGGGCTAAACAGCTCCTTGCCAGTCCCCTTGCCCTTATCTTAGGAACAACTGACTTAAGCGATGACGGACTTTAGGGTAATCAGGTGCACCGTCTAAAGATATGCTGAGACTCACCGGCACCATTCATCCCGAGGTGGGTACTGCCAGAACGCATCCCAAGTGCCGTTGCACTGCACCGCCATCCTTACGCTCAGGGCAACGTGCTGGGCTCTCTTTGCCCTTTGTGTCTTACTCCCTACACCCTGCTACCTGCCTGACTACCGACCAGAGCTGTTAGCCACGCCGTGCGCGGCCCCGCTTTGTTTGAGCTCTTTAGACTGCCTTGTAGGTACCGCAAAAGCGCCTGACGCCGCCTTATATCGCTAGTAGCGCCGCAGCAATATCTCCTCTCAGGGTAAATCGCCTGCTTGTAGACTGTTAGCTCTTTGGGATTTGCTTGTGGGGATACTCTCCTTGCCTCTTGCTCTGTGCAATAGGCAAAAAAAATCCAGCCCGTAGGCTGGATTCTTTGTGGAAGCAGCGCCGATGCGCGCCACTGTCTTTACTTTAGTTGAGACTTACGCGCTCAATCTTATTTTGCATTAGCTTGAGCACGGGCAGCAGCATCATCAATCGAGAGCTTGTTAGCAGCAGCTTGTAACTCTTCAATCGACATGCTGGCTAAAGCCTTAATCTCGTCAGCATTGTATGGTAACGACTGCTCGAAGTACTTGTCGTAATCACCGTAGTCTGCTGGGGAGGACACAAACAGGTATGGGAACACTAAGTCCACAAACTTGCCCTCAAAGTCCTTGTAGTTGCCCTTAACTGCGTTGTACACCAGTAAGAAGGCATACAGAGGATCGCAGTAGTGACCACCGGACTGACCAGCCATAGAGCCGTTTTGTAAGCGCTCGCCTAAGTCAGGTAAGAAGTCAGTGGAAACCACGGCAATGTCCTTGACCTTACCGGCACGCTCCACCGCAGCCACGGCACCTAATAATGGGTCACCGCCACCACCAGCTGGAATTAAGGCGTCTAAGGTTGGGTCAGCAGCCATTAAAGCTTCAGCAGCCTTGGAACCGCCCTCAGAGGAAGTACCAGCATATTGTGGCTCAGATAACTTGGCTTGATCATATGGGTGGGCGGCATTCCACTTCTCTACACCGGCCTTGTAGCCTTCCCAGCGGCCGAGCCAAGTGGCATCACCTTGCTCCCAACCGATCAGACCAATGTTACGGCAGCCCTTGTTTAACAGGATGTTGACTAAAGCCTCACCATTGGCAGGCTCATCCTCGTGCACAGCACCAATGAAGTATGGCGAGCTCTTAGCCATCTCGTAAATCTGAGGGTTGGCGGTCTCAGAGATGATACGGTAGAACTGAGCTAAGTAGACCTCATTGTCGTTGCAGTTCTTAATGGCGGACACCATCTCGGTATCAGCGGAGTTGCAAACGATAATGCCTTGGCAGCCAGCAGCGATTAATTGCTCAATAGAAGCAGTCACACGCTCGGAAACGTGGCCTTGGTCGACGTACTGTAACTCAACACCTAAGGCATCGGCAGCAGCGTCTAACATACGCTTGGAGTCAGAGCCTAAGACGTCAGTGGACGACCAAATCGAAACACCAATCTTGATGTCATCAGCAGCATTAGCAACGGTGCTGGCGCAAGCCATGGTGGCAGCCATTACTGCGGTACCTACAAACAGGCTCAGCTTCTTTAACTTCATCAACTCAATCCTCTCAATCCTTGGCACTGGCAAGTGCGTCAAGCTACCTGCTGTGCTCTAATGGGGCGTATCTTAGCGAAAATCGCCCGCGCAAATGTGACACAAGTTCACATTTTGGGGAAAAACAGGGCCGTGCTTGGGGATTTTGCTGCCTTTTTGTGAGCTGGTGCAAGTTTTTTCGCAAATGTATCAAGCGCTTTAAAGCTTGCAGGCAAGCCGGAATAGCCGTAACAGTGAAAACGTTTACAGTGTTGCGTTACGTTAAGTGTGGTGGGTATGGCGCAAAAGCAGATGACGTCAACGCAGATTACGCCAATGCAGGCAGAGCGGCAGGAGGCTTGAGTACGGTGGGGAGTGTGGTGAGGTCATAAGTGGCTCCATCATGATGGATAGCGGTAAGAGCAAAGCAGTAAGCAGTGAGCTGTGAGTAAAGAGTGCTCTCATCAGTGCAGGATGCAGATGGAAGTTACGGCAAAGTGCCCCGCCATACCTCGAGATAAAGGGTGCGGGTAAGCTTGAGCCTGCCTACCTAACCGACCTAAAGAGTGGTCACCCTGCTGCTCCTAAAGTCGTCAGCGCTTAAGCCAGATGCTCCGCAGCGCACAGCAGGATGCGTCCACGGCTGGCAACTACAAGATGGTGCTGCTGATGATGATGATGATGCAGCTGCGCCTTGCGGGATGGCATGTGTAAACAGAGAAAGAGTAGGAGGTGTTGTTGATGGTGGTGGGGTAGTGGTGGTAGTGGCGGCGTTAGTAGTGGTAGTGATGGTGGTGATGGTTGTGGTTGTGGTGTGGTTGTGGTTATGGTGAAGGAAAAGGAGCTGGTATCCCCAAAAGCCCATCCCTACGGAAGTAACAGCCTACAGCAGAGGCTTTACCCTGAGAGAAGGTAAAGAATGAGGCTGGTGAGGCGACGGAGGAGGAGGAGGAGGAGGAGGCGAAGAAGAAGAAGAAGAAGAAGAAGTTTGCAGCGGCGCGGGGCACTACATCTCGAGATAAGGTGCCGTCAGGCGCTTTTGCGGATGCCTACGAAAAAGAGGCGGTACAGCACTCTTTACCTGTAGTGAGCGTCTGTGCTGATGGTGGCTAGTGGTAGATTCGAAAATTAACGAGGAACCACATCCATAGTCGTGCAGGCGCATGAATGTGATCAATTAGGGGCAGGGGACAGGCGTGATTAATGTATGATGATGATGATGATGATGATCGCAGGTGAGGGTAAGGGCAAAGACGCCAAGCGACTTGCCAGTAACCTGCCTTAGAGCTACGTCGCGGTATCGCCGCTTGCTGCTCCCTGATCCATATCAGGTTGCTGCTCGGCCTCAAGGCTTTACCGCAAAGGCCGCTTTTAAGCCCAGAGCATCGGTAAACATACCTGAAGTCACAAAGGGCAAAGCGCTCTCCTTGCGGGGAGCTACGCTGCTCTACCTGCCCACCAAAACAAAAGGCGCACCTGATAGCACTATGCGTACTAACAGTGGCGCCTCTTGTCAGCCTATCCCTTACTGCTTACCGCAGTAGCAGCAACAGCAGCAAAGGTCAGCACTCATACGGGTAAGACCGCATGCATGCTTGCAAGCAAGCCTGCAGGCAAGCGCAATCTTACTTGTAAGCCTCAGCGGCAAACTTCTCTAAGTCAGCCTCGGTGGTGCCCTCACCAAAAGCCACAAACTCTAAGCCTAAGAGCTTAGCAAACATGGCAATGTCCTTACGGGTTAAAGCCGTGGACACCACGCTGTGGTGAGCGCCACCGGCGTAGCACCAGAAAGCCGTGCCAATGTTGAAGTTTGGCTTATGGCGGTACATGATACGCGCCACTGGCAGCTTTGGCATTGGCTGTGGCTGCTTGACCAGCTCGATGTCAGCGCAGATCACACGGAAGTGGGTGCCCATATCCACTAAGGTCACCTGAATACCATCACCCTGCACGCCGTCGAAGATTAAACGTGCTGGATCGGCCTTGCCACCAATGCCTAATGGCAGCACATCGATCTCTGGCTTAGTGGCGGCAAAGGTCACTGGCACCTCTAACATGTGCGAAGCCAGCTCTAACTCTTGGCCCTCGGTTAAATCGTAGGTGTAGTCCTCGATAAAGCCGGTAGCACCATCACGGCCCTCAGCCATCTTCATTAACACGGCCGATAAAGCGGAGATCTTGTAGTCACCCTCAGGGCCAAAGCCAATGCCCTTGCCCATTAAGTTCTGGCAAGCGATACCAGGCAGCTGGTTTAAGCCATAGAGGTCTTGGAAGGTGTCAGCAAAAGCACCTAAGCCACGCTGGCCTAAGAACTTCTCTAAGCCCACTTCGTATTTAGCCTGCTCGCGCACCACGTCCACACGATCGGTCTTCATGGTGTACTTGGAGGTGTACTCCGCCATCTTGGCATCAACTTCAGCGTCGGTCACGGCGTTAATGGTACGCACGAGGTCACCAACTGCAAAGTAGTTGCACTCCCAGCCTAAGCGAATTTGGGACTCTACGCGATCGCCATCGGTCACCGCTACTTCACGCATGTTGTTACCAAAAGAGGCAACCTTGAGGTGACGCGAGAAGTTGATAGCACGAGCCACGTCGATGAAACGCGAGATCTCAGAGAGCACCTTCTCATGACGATAGAAGCCAGCCACTACTTGGTGGGCAATCTTCATACGAGCCAGAATAAAGCCGTACTCACGGTCACCGTGGGCAGCTTGATTGAGGTTCATGAAGTCCATGTCGATGCTGTCATATGGCAGCTTCTCGTTGGCTTGGGTGTGCAGGTGCAGGAGTGGCTTTCTTAACTCTTGCAGGCCCTTGATCCACATCTTCGCAGGCGAGAAAGTGTGCATCCAAGTCATGACCGCGATGCAGTCATCATCGCAGCTGACCTTACGCATGTCAGCGATGCAGGCCTCAGAGTTAACGACGGTAGGTAAGAGCTCGAACTGCACCTTGGAGCCAAACTTCTCGTTAAAGAAGTCGGTCATCACCTTAGCGTCAGCAGCGACTTGCTTTAAGCACTCGTCACCGTAGAGATCCTGCGAGCCGACAACAAAGTAAATTTTGTCCATAAAAACAACCCAGAGTGCTCCGCTTGTGCAGCACAAGCAAAGCACGTCCTCCCTATAATCACCAAAACAAGAAAACTGTAGTGTAACAAGAGCAGAGCGCTACACGGTCTTATTGAGACTAAAACTCAACAAGGGTGCAAAGCTGCATTCTTATGCTGTTTTACCCTAATACAGCCCGCTCTCAGCACGGGCTAAAGCATGCTTTACCCGCGCGCCGAGCCGTCTTAAAAGCAGCAGTGCTTCTGCGGCCGCTGCCGCGCTTCTGCGAAGCAACTGACGGCAGCGATGACGGCATTTAAGGCAAGCCGACAAGCATGCGTGCCCCACCTGAAGAGAAGCTCAGGCTCAGGCTAAAGCCAAGGCTCGCCTGCCTGCACCATGCTCCATGCATCTTGCGGATGCATCTTGCGAAGCATTACCCTGACGTCACCTTGCAGCTGTCACTTATGGGCTCTGCTTATAGTTTGCTGGATACCACAACGTAGTCTCATGCCTTTGGCAAGCACCTGAGGCGTGGTTATGGCACTTAATGTGAGCCACCGCCACCACCTAAGAGCCGTATTGGGGCTCTATCCACCAAACTCCGAGGAGAACCCACTTATGCGATCACTCCTGCCTTGAGGGCAGCGTTTGGGTATCCTCAGTACCACTAACGCCACCTTAAAGTGCTCTTACTAACGTTAGAGCAGCGGTAGCAGCCTCAACTCTGCGCTGAGAGCGCAGCGCTAATCTCAGCTAAGAAAAGCTAAGGAACGACTGACTTAATAAATGACGGAATTTAGGGCACGCATGCATGCCCATCTCAAGATAGGCTCAGGCTCACTTGCACCTTATATCTCGAGGTGAGACGTTGCAACCACGCACCGCTACATCCGTCACTTATTAGCTCACTCTTTCCTAAGCTAAGAAAAGCTAAGCAGTGCCCCTACTCCTAATTGTCTGAAACTTAGGAATGACTGACCTAATAGATGACGGGCTTTAGGGTAATCATGGTGCACTGTCCTAAGCTATGATTAGACTCGCCTGCACCATTCATCTCGAGGAGTGTGACCATGCCATCACGCCTCCCCTCTGCCATCATTTATGAGATCACTCCTTCCTTGTGCTGAAACTTACTTAATCACCGTCAGCGACTGGCGATCGGCGAAGATAGCCACGAAGGCTAAGAAGACCACACCTTGAATGAGCTGCATCATCTGCGTGCTAAAGCCCATCATGGTTAAGCCCGAGGTCAGCACCACGTATAAGAGCGAGCCCACGATCACGTTATAGAAACGAGCCATGGCGCCACCGGAAATTGGCATACCGCCTAACACGAGGGCGATTAAGATTTGCGTCTCCAGCTGGTTACCACCATTGGCGGTCACCGAACCGATCTTGATCGCCGAAATAAAGGCGGCAAAACCAGTAATCGCACCAGCGAGCACATACACTAAGAACTTAATGCGGTCGGTACGGATACCGGCGAACATGGCCGCTTTTTCACCAGCACCAATGGCACGCAGGTAGATACCAAACTTGGTGAAGTTAAAGCAGATAAAGCCAATCAGCACCACAATCACGGTAGCTGAAACCTTAAAAGCGGTGGTATCCCACATCACCAGCATTGGCGAACCAGCCACTGGAGATTCTGTGGTGAGGAACTTAATGAGGCCACGGAAGAGGAACATGGTACAGATCGTCACAATGAATGATTTGATCTTCCTGTTCACGTAGAAGTAGCCGTTTACCGCGCCAATTGCTGCACCGGTCACGATACCCGCAAGAATCGACAGCTCGATGCTATAGCGGGAGACGTAACACACCACGATGGCTGACAGACCCAAGATCGAGCCTTGAGAGAAGTCGAGGCCACCTACGGTCATGATAAAGAACACGCCCATAGACGAGATCATGATGACGTAGACCGTACTCAAGGCCAGCGGCAGACGGGTGATTAAGCGACCGTTGGTGAGGAAGCTAAAGAGGGCAAAGATCGCAATTAAGCCCACGATTGGCAGCAGGGCGCGCACCAGACGCATGGTGTTCTGCTTTTTTAAGGCGACTTCCTTGGCGCTAAGATTTGTCTCTGACATTTCGGCCTCCTTACACCATCATCGCAATGAGTTTCTGCTCATCAAGGTCAGGGCTGCGCAGCACTTCGCCGCTGATAGCACCGTCCTTCATGATGATGATGCGATCGCACATACCAATAAGTTCCATCAGCTCTTCGGAGATCATGATGATCGACTTGCCGTTCTTTCTCATCTTGTTCATGAGCTGATAGATGTCTTGCTTAACGCCGATGTCGATACCACGGGTTGGTGAGTCGAGCACCACGATATTGGAGCCCTTACCAATCCAGCGGGCTAACACCACCTTCTGCTTATTACCACCGGAGAGCTCCGAGACAAACTGATCGGTGCTTTGCATCTTCACCGACATCTCTTTGGCGTACTCGTTGGCAAACTGCCGCGCCTTCTTCCAGTTGATAAATGGCGACTTGCCATAATCAAGGTAATTGAGCGATGGCATGATGATGTTTTCGCCAATGGACTGATTGATCACCACGGATTCGTTGTCACGATCCTTAGAGGTGTAGGCAATGGAGTTCTTAATCGCCGTTGGAATGTCGTTAATCTGTGTGCCGTCCTTTAAGGTCACGGTACCTTCACGATCGTAGCTGGCGCCAAACACCGCCTTGCCAATCTCGTGCATACCGGACTCAGACAGACCACCAAAGCCTAAGATCTCGCCTTGGTGCAGATCAAAGTTCACGTCGTGGACACCACGTCATCGGAGATAGGCTCACCGTAGTCCGAGCGGTAGTAATCACCGGTGACCTCACGGCCCACCATGAGGCGCTTTAGCTTATCCTGATCTAAGTCCTTAGCCTTTAAGGTGTCGATGTAGACGCCATCACGTAAGATGGTGACGGTATCGGACTTGGAGAGGATCTCGGACAAGTCGTGCGAAATGAAGATAATGGTGTTGCCTTCATTGCGGATACGCTCCATCTGCTTGTAGAGCTCTTCACGGCCCTCTTGCGACAGAGCGGTAGTGGTCTCATCGATGACCACGATCTTTGGGTGGAAGTAAGTGGCTTTCACAATCTCGATGAGCTTGCGATCCTCGAAATTGTAGTCATCGACCATGCTCGCGGCTTTAATGTGGGTAAAGCCATACTCCTCTAAGAGCTTGTTGGCCGCTGCATTCATGGCTATGGTGTTGCGGAAGCCGTGCTTAATGAAGCGATCCTCATGGCCTAAGAAGATGTTCTCCGCCACAGTTAAGCCCGAGAGGGTGCCCAGCTCCTGCACGATGATGGAGATGCCGTGATTATTGGCATCCACCTGATTTACAGGGTGGATCTCCTCACCATCTAAGATGAACTTACCCGTTTCCATCGAGTAAATGCCGGTGAGCATATTGGTCAGGGTGGACTTACCCGAGCCATTCTCACCGATGAGCGCGTGTACCTCACCCTTATTTACATCAAAGGAGACATCCTTCAGCGCCTTGGTGATGCCGAAGTTTTTGCTGATGTTCCTGACCTGTAATCTAACTTCGCTGCTCATACCAAACTCCGCGACTACTTAACGATTTCGCCCTTGTTCACCTTGGTGGTGAGGGTGATGATGATCAGCAGCGCCAGACCGGAAATCATGTCTTGAATGGCGGTTGGTGCACCTAAGGAGATAAAGCCGAAGAAGATGATGTTCACAATGAACTCACCTAAGATAATGGCTTGCAGCGGGATGCCGTAGCGCATGAAGGCAAGGCCGAAGAAGCAACCCATGGTTGGGATGAAGTTACGGCTCATGGACTGCATGCCGGTCACAGCCACGATAGAAGAACCATAGCTAATGGTTAAGATAGCCATCGCGCCGAAGAAGGCACCGCTTAAGATAAAGGCGTAAACCTTGTAGCGATCGACATTGATACCCATGTTCTTGGCTACGAACTCGTTAGAGCCGATAGCGTAGGTATAGGTACCAAACTTGGTGTAGTTGAGCATGAGGTAAGCGATCACGAAGCAGAGCACTGCTAAGATGATGTTACCTGGCATCTGGCCTAAGCCGCGCATGTCAGATGGTAAGGTTTGACCGACACCACCTGCCATGTAGTTGGCGATAGACTCGTAAATTAAGGCCAAACCTGCGGTTACGATCATGGATGGGATGCGCAGTCTGACGTAGAAAAAGCCATTGCACAAACCTACCAGCGCACCGGTGATGATGCAGCCGATGACGAGGCCAAAATAGCCCAGCTCAAAAGACGTCGCCAGCTGGCAGCCCACCACGGCTGAGAGAATGATGTTGGCACCGATCGAGAAATCGAACAGGCCCATATCCATCACGAAGTAGAAGCCGATTGCACCGACGGTAGCAATCAAGCTTGCCTGGAAGTAGGCTAAGAGGTTCTCAGGGGAACCAAAGTTATCTGGCGTCAGGATCTTGAAGATCAGCCACGACAAAACTACCAGTGAAATCAAAACTATGTAGCCTTTAGTCGCGCCTGATAGATTCTTAAATCCACTCATCGCTTACTCCTGCCTGACAAGAAAGTCGCAACTGAGCACGTTGCGATGTAAATCAGGGCAACGCACCTCCTCAGACATACCAGCTGAAAGCCCTTACGGCAAACTACTGTTCCTCAATACAGTAGCGTGGTCACTCTTAGGAAGCTAAAACTTAGGCTAAGAGCTATTGCTGTCAGGATAAGCGCGCGTGACGCATGCAGGCGGCCTTTAGGCCAAGTCGAAATTGCATGAAGCGATGCATGAAGCGATGTCAGCGGCGCTGGGGGCAGACAGAGCAAACCTGATATGTCTTCTATCTTTTTTAGGATAGGAAGAGCGGGCTGCAAAGTCACGTAAACGTTTACGATAATTGAATCTCTTGCACGTTTTTGAGCTTTTTTCTGACAAAAGTTTGAGGCATATCACAAATCAGCAAAAAGGCATCTTGTGCGCTGTGCGCATTTTATCCAAGCGCTTACAGGTGTAAAGAGGAGCACCGTTTTAGGAAAGAGGCGCAACAGTGCAAACGTTTACATTAGAGGCACGGTGAGGGGAGGCAATGATGATGATGATGATGATGCGGTGGTATTAGGAACGGTGGTGATGATTGCGCTGGCGTCGATGGTGGTGATGGTGGCGGTGGCTGGGGTGATGATTATGATGGAGCTGGCTGTGGTAATGATGGCAGTGGCTAGCGGTGGTGACTATGTTGTTGGTGAGGGGTGGTGATTACGGCGATGGCTGGCGGTAGTGGTGGTAGTGGTGATTAAGGAATCAGCAACGGTAGTGGTGGTGGTGTGTGACGATAGTAGCAGTGTTTGTAGTGGTGGTGATGGTGGCGTTGGAGAGGCGGTGGTGACGATGTTGTTGGTGGTGGTTGTTTGTGATTACGGCGGTGGCGGTGGTAATGGTGATAGGCGTTGGTGCTGGTGAAGATGCTGGGCGGAGTTTACCTTGAGGCAAGGCGAGGCGGCAGCGAAGGCCAAGACCGAGACCAAGCAAGGTGCACATTAAGGTGCACTGCAAGGTAAGAACGGTAAGGATGGAAAGCGGCAGCAGCAGCGGCGACAGTGATGGAGGTAGTGATGGTGGTGGAGGGGAAGGTGTGGTGGCGAAATCAGCGGCAGTAGCAGCAATGGCGGTATCAGCAACGTCAGCGGGCACAGCACAGGTGGAAGCTGAAACAGTCTGGGGTAGCAGCTGCCACCACAACAGCAGCAGCTGTACAGCGGAGACGCATAGCCCTGACACCACGAGCTATGGCTGGACTTAGTGGCAAGGAATGAGGCGCTAATCAGTGACGGATGCAGGGCTAATGGTTGGCAACGTCCCCTACCTCGAGATAAAGGGGGAAGGTGAACCAGAGCCTACCTGAAGATGGCGCACACATGGTTGCCCTAAACGCAGTCATATCTGAAGTCAGTCGTTCCGCACCTTGGAGGAGCTTAGCTGCTGTGCGTAGCTCCCACCACCACCAACACCACTACTCCTAAGGACACAGGAAGCACAGTGCGCCGCAACGCACTGCAACATACCGCGAAGCGAGGCACGGTCGATGGCGGGGCGGGCGCTGTAAGTGCCGCAGCTCTGGTAGCGCCCGCGTCAGCGGGCGCAGCCCACTATCTCGAGGTCAGTCATGTTTGGGGGCATCGACCACAGCTGCAGCTGCCGCAGCAGCAGCAGCGTACATTGCACAAAACCACTGTCACGCTTTTTCTTGTGCCAATTTTCCATAGATACATAAACAGGTGTTAATTTGCGATAACAGCTGAGCACAGAGGCCGCTATTATCGTGCTAAACAAAAAGTATTTATATAATCGTTAGTAACCCTAGTTTTTTTTTTTTTTTTTTTTTTTACTAGGAAAATTTATGCTGGTCATGCTGTCTTTAAATTTTGTACACGTTTTTGTGGCCTCGGCGGTTTTAGCCGCGTTTTACGCCACTTATTCGCTTGTCTCGTGTACTGCGGCGGTATCCAGCCGTCGCCACTCATTTGAGCTGACCGCTCTGCCCTGTACTTACGCCGTTTTACCCTGTTGCTGGCGCTAACCGCGCGTTGCTCTGCTCCCCACGAGCCGCGCCGCGCGCAAAGCCTCTCTGCCATGTGCAAAGATGCAGGGAGCAGCACAGCCCGATGCCGCGCAGCGGCGCTGCTTACGCAGCACCTGCGGCATGGGACTCAGGTAACGGCTGGCGCTACTCTCTCCACAGAGTAGCGCGTTTGCAGAGTACTGGCAGCAGCCTCCTCTCTGGCGTCTTTTCCTCCGCGAGAGCACTCTCACCTGTGCTTACTATCCTGTCCCTACCACCGCGCTACAGCTTGCCGTAGCTGCTATGTGGTGGGCTCAAGCAGGGTGCGTAGCTGCTCACGTCCTTTTGCACCCTACTCCGTCTCTTTTCCCTAGTTACACCCTCTTTGTCCCTACTGCGCACCCCGCTGCACGCCCTCATTGCGTCTGCAGCACACGCGCACAGGATCGCGGCAGAGTGGGCGAAACCAGCTGACGGGGTATGCAAGAAAACACACAGGAAAGAGGCGTGCTGTAGGCTCTTTGTCGCTACTTACTTTGTGGTCTGACGACGCTGCTCTTAGCAAGGGAACTTGCTGTCCCTGTGGGCAGCAAAGACATGAGTAGTAGAGACGCCAGCTTAGAGGATATCCCGTCTTTTGGCCACTGGCGGTCGGGACGGGATGGGATGGGATGGGATAACAGTACGCCACACAGGTTAAAGAGCACTCTAACCCACGTAACGTGCTGGTTAACGCGGGTTCGCTGCTGCACACACGACAGCAGCTTTTGGGTAAATCAGGCAGTTTGGTCTGCGCTCTCAGCTAAATACGCAGGCTCACGGTTGGTAGGACAGCGCTCTTCCCCACGCGCAGCTACCAGCAAACTGCCGAGGGCACAGCAGTGCAAGGCTGCTATTTTGAGGTAAAGGCCCTCGCTGGGCTTATGTTGGGAAACTCTTTGGGGATCGCACAGGGTTGAGTCGATCCCTCGTGGTAGGTGTTGGTATAACACCTACAAAGCAAGCTGGTGCTGATGCTTCGACTCTTTTGCGGTCGCTCTGGGCTCAGTGTGGGTGGCTTTTACGCCACTCATATACGGAGCACAACTGCCAGCGTCAGTTCTCGCCACAACATTCTATCCCGCCCTCTTCCCTACTACCTACTCGCCTCCCCTCTTCCTCTTTGCCGAGCACACTCATCCCTGCAGTTACGGCTTTTTCCCTTTAAACAGGCCGTAGGGCCGCATCTTACTTACCCGTACTGCGGGGCAGCGAGACAAGCACTCTCCTTTTGTACATACAAACTGATGAAGCAAACTAACAACGCGCTGAAGTTTTTACTGGCTCAGTATCGCGCGATCTTTAAGCACGCCTATTTTAAGGGCCTCGCCACGGCTGCGATTGTCACGGCGGGCTTAGCGATAGCTGGTACGGCACAGGCGGCTGATCAAATCATTGATGGCGCCACAGTAACCATTCCAACAGCTTCAGGTGCTGGTGCTACCTTTGATGGTGTCATCAATCGCGGTGAGATCTACATTCCTCAGAGCGGTGGTTATGTACATGACCTTACCATTAATGGCGGCTCGTTAAATAGCGCTACTTTAAAAGACAAGCCAGAAACACTGTCTGGCCACTTAATGGTAGGTGGTACCCTGACGGTTAATGCCGGTGGCACCTTAAACCTCAGCGCCAGTGGTAATGGCTGGGGTGTTATGGGCTGGGATGGTACCACTTCTGGTACAACTAGTGATAGTAAAGCTCACTTAGGTGCCTTAGTGGTCAATGGCGGTACCGTCGTTAACACGCAATCGCAAATCCAGCTGGGTTCGATCACCTTTAATGGTGCCGATGTCACCGTAGGTGGCAACTTTAACCGTGCCACTCCATCTTCGGGGGCATGGGTTGATAACGCCATGATTAACGCCGAAGACAGCGGTAGCGCAGGCGGTGACTTTACCATTACCGGCGGCTCGAATGTGACGCTGCTTGCTGGTAGCTCACTCATGGGTAATGAGGTCAACGTGGATAACTCCACCATTACCTTTGCTAGCGGTAGCTCGGCTGTTACAGCTAAAGAGATCATTACAGCCACAAATACATCGTCGACCAACAAAGACACTGCCATGATCTACGCCTTTGCTGATAGTGACAGTGACTCTGATGCGGTGCTGAACTTCAATAACGGCGCCAATGTGGTAGTCGAAGAAGGTGGTGCTGGTGCCCTCATGATTGTCGCCAGCGAACAAGGCTCTGGTGCCAGCCTCAACTTCAATGCTGGCTCCAATGTGACCGTGGAAAACGGCGGTGAGTTGGTCTTAGGCCAAAGAGTAGCCAAGAGCTCAAGCTCCAAATACTCTGTCAGCCACACCATCAACTTCAACAACGGCTCCGTGCTCACCAACGAGGGTACGCTGACCTTTATCCAGACCTCCTCTGGTGCGGTCACCACCAATATCAACACTGGCTCGCAGATCATTAACTCTGGTGAGGAGTCGATTGCGCAGATCCAGTCTGGCAACACCGTGATCATGAACGGTGGTACGCTCACCAATGAGGGTACGCTCGATATTCAAGAGGGCGGTGCCTTACAAGCAATGGAGAAGTACTCCGAGACAGCTACGGGCACGGTGATCAACGACGGTGTAGTCTCTTTAGGTGGTGCCATTAACGTTGGTGGTAAGCTCACTGTCCACGAAGGCTCCTTGCTTGATTTAAGCGGTGTTACTGCCTTAAGCACCAACGCTACTACCGATGGCAAGAACAACGGCATCATTAAGGTCTATTCCTCCAAAACTGCCAACACCACCACTAAGGCCACATTAAAGGTAAACGCTGAGACCTTAAAGGCTTTCCTTGCTGCCGGTGACAGCAACATCGTCGGTAGCGGTACTGATAAAGCAGGTGCGGTGTTATTAAACGACGCTATCCTCGACCTTGGTACTGAGGCCACCATCAACGACTTTACCTTTGTCGTCTCCTCTGGTACTGGCGTTGCTGGCCAAATTGCGATTCGCACCAAGTCCACGGTAAAAGCCGAGAACATGGCTGCTACCAATGTGATCAAAGTTGGTACAAGCACAGCTTCTGCCACGGTTGCAGAGAAGCTGCACCTTGAGGCCAATAACTTCAGCATTGCCCCAGACACCGCTGGCTTCAATGCTATCAACGCCGCCGATGGCAACATTGGCTTTGCTGACGCCACCGTGCACAGCAACTTAGACGTGCAGTACACCGGCAACACCCCATTACAGCTCGGTAACAAGTACTACCTCGAAGCTTACACCGAGAACGCAGCCGACGGCTCATTAAGCCCAGCAGCCGGTACCATTACCGGTCGTGAGTTTGACCTCGTCAGCGGCGGCTCTCTCAACGTAAACGCTGGTAACTGGACTGCCGCTCAAGCCATTACCGTGGGTAGCGGCGCCTCCATTACCGTGGATACCGCCCGTAGTGCCACTGAGAAGTTAACCGACTCCAGCCTGACCTTAAACGGCTTAGTCTTCGACTTATCTGCTGCTAACGCCGCCCCAACCGTTACGGTGCAGAACACTGCTGGGCAAAAGACTGGTGATACCTACTACAGCTCGACCTTAGACTTAACTGCTGGTGTCAGCGTCTCTAACACTGTGGGTAGCAGTGCCAGCGGCTCGATCACGGTTAAGGATACTGGTGCCACCGTCATCATGACCGGTGCAGATATCTCCGATATCCTGCAAGGCGATAACAACAACCGCCTCGGCAATATCGGCTTAATGGCACAAGCTGGCGGTACTCTGCAGTCCACCACCGCTGTTAGTGCTGGTTATTCTGACTTAAAGTCTGGTACCTCTGTAGCCTCTGGTGCTCTCACCTTTAGTGGTGCCGGTGTGTTTGAGGCCCCAAGCTTAACCTTAACTGGTAAAGCCTCTGCTGACGGCCAAGCTGGCACTACCTTAGATATTGGTAGCGGTGTCATCAATGTTGATACCTTAAACCTCAACGAGACCGGTGGTAACACCATTGAGGACGACAGCCAGATCGTCTTAGCTGGTGGCAACATCAATGTCACCACGTCCTTAAGCGCCCAGTCTGACATCCTCAATGTGAGCGGCGCCGCTGTGCACTTAGACACTGGTGATGTCACCACTGCTGGTACCTTAGGTATCCACGACCTCGCAGTCACCGCTGGTACCTTTGCTGTCGATCAGGGTACGTGGCACAACTACCTGTCTAACGTCACCGTCAATGGCGGCCGCTTAACGGTAGCTAACGATGGCTACTCTGATGGTGCTTCCTTTGCTGCCAACCTCTTAACCATTGGTCAGGAAGAGGATACTGGTGTCTTTGTCGATGACTTAGGCAAGGCCAGCTTCACTGCTGCCGACCTCTCTGCGGCCAATCCTGGCGCGATCACAGTCGCTGGTGAGATGGTCATTGAGGGCGCCAAGCTCGACATGAATGGCGATAAGACCACGGACGAAAACCACCACGGTCTGTACTTTGGTAAGAACAACAAGACCACGGGCATCTTTGATGTCGACGGCGGTACCTTAACCTTTGGTGCTGAGGCTACTAAGACCTTCTACGACCCAGAACAGCAAGGATCTGGTCACGGCACTCCAGTGATGGACACCGAGAACAGTGGCACTGTGGCTTACTACCTGCCAAATGTCGATGAGTCTGCCCAAAACAAGCTCTCCGTGCAAAATGGCGGTATGGTCACGATGACCTTTACTGGCGTGGAGAGCTTCAATAAGCAGCAAATCCTTGACTTAAAGGAGAAGCTCTTTGCTGACATCGGTGAGGGCGCTGGTTCGACCAAGCTCGATGGCTTCTTCAACATTGGCTCGGTCGCTATCAGTGGCATCACGATCAGCGGCGGCTCAGTTGCATGGTCGGAGTTAGAGCCATACACTGACATCATCTGGGATACCACCAACACCGAGTTAGGCTCGGCCAAGGTGACTGGTATTACTCATAACACCCCAGTTGGTGGCGCTTATGGTTCCTTAGAGGCGGTTAATGGTACCGATGAGGTGACCTTAGTCTCTAACACCACCTTAAGCAACGCTGCAGGCAACCAAGGCAACTTCATTGGCACTGTTGATGGCACCACAATTGGCGCTAGTGTCGCAGCTGGCCAGATCCTGCAATTAAACGGCACGGGTAACGTCGGTAAGATCACCTTAGCCAATAGCAACGATCCAAACGATGCGACTGAGGTGGTCTTCAACGCCACTGCCTCAGGTGATGCCATTACCGTCACGGGTAATGTCACCGGCGCCCTGACGAGCAACCTCTGGGCTACCGGCGGTACGATCGAAGTCCAGCGTGATGTCACGACGAAAAACCTCAATGCGCTGAATGGTTCGACCTTAAGTGTTGCTGGTGATATGACCTTATCGGCCAATAGCACCGGTACTGCCGTGTTAGAAGACAACAGCTCCTTAAGCGTTGCTGGCAACTTCACGGTGGCCACTACTCACGGTGCTGGTACCCTGATCCGTGTGGGCTCGGACGACATCTCGCACACCGAGTATGTCAACGCTGAGCAACCAAATGGCTCTAACCCATACGACCGCTATGTCAACGATGCTGAGGACAGCGTCGAGGGCTTAGTCTCCAATGTGGCCTCTACCGGCTATATGGAGGTCTTAGGCGAGGTTAACCTCAACGGTGCCACCCTCTACGTTGATCCAAGCTACGATCAGGCTACCTCCATGGTGTCCTTTGCTAAGTTTGAGGATTACAGCGAGAACCGTGGCCGGTTAGGTACCTTAGACGGCAACATCGTTGTCGGTAAGAACGCCGCTGTGGGCTTAGGTATCACCAACGCTCAGTTAGCGGAGATCATTTCCCGCTACCAGAGCAATGGCTCTTTACGCGAGAGTGAGTACGGCTCGATCCTCTATGTCGCTGGCCAGTTAAACGTCGCTACCGATCAGTTCATTGCCTTAAACAGCAATGCTCGCAATATCACCTTAGCTGATATCGAATCTGACTTCGGCACCTCCGAGGCTGCCCAAGTGGCTGATCTGTACTTAGGTAGCAACACCGCCTTAATCATCTCTGATAATGCGGTGCAGTCTGCAGCACGCTCTACTGAGGCTGCTCACGACGCTGCTATCGAGTTCAATAAGGCCGGTGCTTCGATCTACGCTCAGGCTGACGCTGCGGTGCTGTTAGACGGCACCACCTTCTCCTTAAACGGCATCAAGCTCTTTGATGACGCTGACGGTAACGGTGTGAAGTTAACCACTGCTGATGGCAATGGCCTCTACGTGGGTACCGTAAGCGGCTTATTTGAGACTGTCATTGAAGATAATGATAATGTCGGCACCGTGTACTTAGGCATTACCCGTCACGGCTTAAATGACACCGCTCTGTCGAACCCAGTGCGTGAGAGTATCTACAGCCTGTTAGGCGCTACCGTCCCAACTGATGAGCCTGTGACCCCACCTACTACTGAGGAGCCAACCACTCCACCAGCTGATGGTGATACCAACAATCCAGCTAATGGTACTCAGCAAGAGGGTGCTGGCCAAGAGCAACAAGTTGCTGATACTAAAGCCGCCGAGCAGGTACCAGAGACCGCTACTGCTAGCGTGACGCCAATTGCCGCTCCAACCACTGGTACGAACCGCTACTTAGTGGAGCAAGGCAGCTTTATCGCTACCGCTTTAGCTGAGCAGCGCTCGCTGCAATCGGTGGAGCAAGCCGCCCGCTTAGGCGCTTACGCCGGTACGATGCAGGCTACCTTAGGTGCTGCCAGCACCACCACTGATGCCATTGCTGGCCGTATGGGTATGGGCGCACAAGCCGGTACCATTACCTACGCTGACAATGCTCAGGGTGCTGCTCTGTGGGTACGGCTTAGCCTTAGGTGCTGACTACACCTTAGGTAACGGCTTACGTGTTGGTGCCATGTTCAATGTCGGCTCCGGTGATGCTGACGGTAACGGTGTCGCTTCTGGCGTGTCCAACGACTTCGACTACTACAGCTTCGGCGTCTACGGTGGCTACACCATGGGTGCCCTGTCGGTGTTAGCTGACCTGTCCTACACCTCTGTGGACAACGACTTTGATGCTAACGCTGGCCTCACCACCTACGAGAAGTTAGAGGGCTCGGCTGACAGTGATGCCTTAAGCTTAGGTGTGACTGCCCAGTACGCCTTTGACATGCAGTCTGTGACTGTGACTCCACACGCTGGCTTACGCTTCACTCGTCTGAGCTTAGACGACTACGGCGTTGTTTCCGGTGGTGTTGAGGTTGCGGGCATGGATAGCGATAGCCTCAACGTGTTCTCTATCCCAGTGGGTGTGACCTTCGCCAGCGAGTTTAATGCCGGTGCATGGAGCGTCCAGCCTGCCTTAGACCTGACCTTAACGGGTAACTTCGGTGATACCGACTTAGACGCTACCTCGATTTGGGCTGGCACTGACAACGGCTATGGCGACATGAGCTACGGTGTGAGCACCGAGTTCTTAGATGACTTCACCTATGGTGCTACCTTAGGTGTGGCTGCTAAGACCGGCAACTTCAGCTTAGGCTTAGGCATCAACTACACTGGCTCGTCCAACACCGACGAGTACGGTGTGACTGCCAACGCCCGCTTTGTGTTCTAAGACCTAACGGTCTGAGGACTACCCCCGAGCAAAGTAATCTTTGCTCAAGCCTACAGCCAGCAAAAGTTGCTGCTACTTGATGCAAGTACGCGCCGCCCATGCTGGCTGTAGGAACCACAACAAGGGAGCAAAGCCTCAGTGCCTGTACTGCTGTGCAGGGACAAGAGCGATGCTCCCTTTTGGTCTCTGTGCAACCCGAGGTGAAGAGAGCACTCTTTACTTGAGGGTTGCACAGCCACAGGCGCCATCACTTTTTGCCATCAATGCGGTGGCGCTATTAACTATGGAGCTTGAGGTACAACACCATGTTAGGGATAGTTAAGCTTAACCCAGCTACCCTAAAGGTCAGATGTAGTCACTGCGGTGAGGAGTTTGAGATCGAAGCTAAGGCTTGGGACGATAATGATGGTAATGGGACTCCAGTTAAGTCGGACAATGATTCCGACGATACGGTTTTCGAGCACTATCTTGTAGCCTATGGCTCTTGCCCAAACCCAGAATGTGAGCAGGATATCTTTGCTTCAGTCTATTGCCAAGAATCAGATCGTGAAGGCATCGTGTATCAGGGGACTCTGACCATTGATGGTGCCACGCTCATCAGTGAGCAACCGTTGGCATATGTCGACCGTCCATAGTAATCCGCTGTTGACTTGAATTACTCAAGTGCTCTGCCACACAGCTAAAAGTGTGCTCCCCCTTTAAAGCACGGTCTCCTACCATCATGCCTGCCTCTAAGGTAATAGCAGCGCTTTACAGCGCCGCATCTTTAGGGCAGACCAATGGCTACCAGACCTGCTTTCTGAGGTAGTAGAACTTTTAGTAAGGATCACCATCCTAAGCCAGCCGTGCGCGGCGTGCACGACTGCTAACATCAAGGGTGCACGACCACAAAAACGCTCTTAGCGTGGGCTCCAAGCTCACGTTGAGTGCGCTTTGAGGCTGTGCGCCATTTTTGCGTTTAAGGCGGCGCGCGGCACGGGCGCGGGCGCGGCCAACATCGCGCCGCCACCACAGAGGACGCGCGATGAGCTGCCAGCCAGCCAGCCAGCCAGCCAGCCAGGCCATCCAGCCAGCCAGCCAGCCACGGCTTTTACGCTGCCTTCGGTGTATCTAGATTTGATAGATCCTATAAAGGTGGCTAATATGTGATAACCACAGTGCAAGAAGAGCTTATCTTAAGGGAATACAATTTACTATCTGTATTGGATTAAATTAGCAGGCTTTTTTTTTTTTTTTTTTTTACTAGAAAAATTATGCTCACGATTTTGTCCTTAAACAGCGACTATCTATGCGTGGTTTTGCCCGCAGCTGCCTGCGGTCGCGCCACCCTCATACGCTTGTTTGGTCTCAGGACACGCAACAATCCTGAGTTTTGCGCCTCATGGTAGCTCGTATCTTTCTCTGCCTGCGCGGCATAGCTGCAAAAGGGACGGGATAGTCCCCACGGGAACGTAACGCTGGCTGGCTACAGCCTCAAGAAGAGCGTTACCCGAGGCTACCGCTACTGAGGCGCTGCGGAGCGTAGCGCTCCTCTTAATCATGCCGCTGCGGTCAGTGCAATGCTGACCACCTACTCCGTCCTCTAAACATAGTGCGGAGCAGCCTCATAAAGGATCACAGTATCTAGCGGCACGGCGTAAGACAACGCCCCTACTGTTTGACGTGAAGACGATACCCAGCGCAGCACGCGCCACGCGTGAGGCTGCCTCGGTCATACAGAGTACTGCCTACCTCACGACCGCGCAAAGTGCGGCCATATACCCGCGCTCACCGCAGCATCATGCTGCCGCCGACACAGGGCTGAGCGTCTTTATCTTCTCTGAAGCATTTCTCTAAAGCTGCACCAATCCCTCATACCGCCGCTGGTATGAGCCCCCGCATGGCAGCACGCTCGGTCTCCTTGGCTCAACTTACTGCCGCACTGGTGGCAGCGCGTAAAGCATTAGCATCTACGCAGTCTCTTCTCTTAGCCCTACCCCCGCAAAAACCGCATAAACAAGCTCTTTTCTATCTCATACACTAACAAACTGATGAAGCAAACCAATAACGCGCTGAAGTACCTGCTCGCTCAGTACCGCGCGATCTTTAAGAACGCCTATTTCAAGGGGCTCGTTTCGGCTACGGTGCTGACGGCGGGCTTGGCTGCGGTGGGCACAGCGCAAGCTGCGGCTTTAACCAGCGCTGATCTGCCTACCGATGGCTCGACTGTTACCATTGATGGTACGGCCAACACCAATATCTACCAATCAGACGTATCTGGAGATCTTCCTCTTAATGGTCAATTAGTCATTAACTCTGGTGATGCTGGTAACAGCGGCAGTACAGATAACCTCTTCCAAGCATCTACAGCCGCCAATTTAACTGGTTCTAAGTTTGGCATTACCATTGACTCTAAGACCGCCGATGCCAACACTGTAGGCTTGGCCATCGCTGTTAACAACTCTACCAACACTACCGACCACTTTAAGGTCGATATCGGATCTATCGACGTGACCAAAGGCAAGTTAGCCTTAGGCATGGCCTCACAGAGCGGTAGCTTATTCGTGTCTGCCGATAGCATCACCATCGGTACTGGCACTGCGATTTCTGATACCGGCAATAATACCGAAGATAAGATTGCTGCAAAGGTGCAATTAGGCGGTGGTATTGCGGCAGGTACTTACAATGCCCCAAGCGGTGACGGCACCATCACCTTTGGTAACGGCTATACTGCCGCCACTGGCGGTGCTGCCGAGCAAGCAGCTTCCATCACCACCCTCAATAAGAGCGGTATTATCGAGTTCTTAGGCGCTGCTGACCACGCCGATAAAGTTGTCTTCGCCGGTCAGCTCGTCGGTAAGGGCGGTGAGCTCGACTTTACCTCCGGCTCCGGTAAAATCGAAGCCTACGGTACCGACGTTAACGCCAACGTCACCGTCGGCAACGACCAAAAGGCAGTGGTCTTATTAACCGACTCTGCCGAGACCGATACCATTAACGAGGGCCTGTTACAGTTCACGGCGGGCACGATCGACGTCCAAGGTAAAGGTACTGGTACCTCTGGCGGTCAAATCGTAGTCTCGGGCGGTGTCTTAGAGGTAGTTGGCAAGACGCTGTTAACCTCCTCCGTCGCCGGTGGTACTAGCGATGGTGAAGTCGGCTCCATTTTAGTTTCTGGTGCCAGTGCTAATGCCCCTGCTACCTTCCGCACAAGCTCGCAAAATGTGCTCGAGTTCTTAAACTCTAACGAGATCGCCAAAGACACCACCGACTATGCCGCAGGCATCGTGCTGTCTGGCACCGCTACCGGTCAGTCTGTCCTCGAGTTTACCGACACCACTCAGATCGACCTTTACGACTTAGTCACCGACGATCCTAACGACGAGAACGACCTCAACATCACAATCGGCAATAGCAACACTGTTAGTGGTGGTTTGCTGTCTGTCTCCGGCGGTACTATCAAGGCCACCAATCTGGCGGTTAGCAACGGTAGCGCTAACCTCACGCTGGATAAGGCTTTCTTAGAGGCCGACGACTTAACCTTAGGCTCTAAGGACTACGATCCTGCTGGCACCAACAAGATCACGCTCTCCGGCTCTACCGTCCACAACAGCTTAACCTTATCCACAAAGGATAACGCTGCCTTTGTCTTCACGGCTGGTACCCACAACTTAGAGGCTGACTACTACGACAGCCAGCTCGATGATAATGGCAACTGGATCAGCAACACTGTAGCCCCAACCCACTATATCAATGGTGCTGATTTCCAACTGTCAGGCTCTGCTACCGTTAACTTAAAGGTCAATGGCGGCACGTGGTCTACCACCGGCCAAGACATCACTTTAGGTGATAGTGGTGCTTTGACCGTAGCCACTACCGCAGCTACTGTTGATAGCAGCATTTACAAGAATGACGGTAACCCAGCGACCTTAATTGTCGATGGCGGCACCTTAACCATTGGCACCACTACCGGCTCTGGTTCTATCGCGGTCACTGGTGCCTCCGGTGCTAACGCCACCTTAGATTTGCGCAACGCCAATAAGGTCACCTTTACCTCCGGTTCGATCACCGCTTCTGGTAGTGCTATTGGCTATGGCTCCTCGGTTCTGAGTGAAGAGCAGTTTGCTGCTTTCTACCCAGATGCCTTTAGGGATCAGGTCGGCTACGGTATCATCAAGATCAACCAAAACACCTTTGACGACTACGTCAACCAGACAGGCGCTGGTAATGGCGTTACCTTATTGGTAGACGGTGGCGGTATAGTTGAGGTCTCTGACCTGCGTACCGCACAATACGACGTTGAAAAGTTCAGTGGCGGCTCTGCTGCTGGCAATAAAGGTGTTGTGGTCTTAGACGCTGACTCCTACTTCGTGGTGGATGGCGACTTAAACCTCTACGACGGTATGGCCGCAGCTGGAACCAGTGAGGAGCCTGTATACGGCACTGCTACTGACGTCTCGGGCTTAGATATCGGCTCTGGTACTATCATCGCTGACCGCGTCAACCTCACGATTTACGGTCGTGACACCGTGACTGTGGGCAATACCGAGCAGCAGGTGGTCTCCGACGCCAAGTTCGTCGAGGGCACGGTTGAGGTCTCTGAGGGCTTTACCATCAACAGCTCTACCTTAATCTTAGGTTCTGCTGATACCAATGGCACGAATGCATCTTTAGTCTTAGACGCTGGCATTGGCAATACTGGCACCTTAATGGGCACCGGTGAGCGCACCATTGAAATGGTGGGTGGCACTGCCAGTGGTGGCAATATCGACATCCTGACCGGCGCATGGGGCCAAGAGCAGTTAGACCTGTCTGCCACGGGCAGTGGCACGGGCTTAACTGTGGGTTCTACCGATCGTGAGCTCATTGAGCAAGCCCAAGCTCTGAGCACAGATGAAGCTACCGTCTACGTGGCACAGTACATCGGCGATAACTTCGCTGGTGCTACCGCTTCGGGTAACATCCTGACTGTAAACGAGCAAAGCCAAGCGGTCTTTAACACCATTCAGCTGGGTGATAGCAGCCGTGTTAATGTTTATGGCCACTTACTCATCAATGGTCTGAACGTAGCGAATCCAGGTGACGACGCCACCGATCCGGCTTACGTTAACCCAAATGATGACGACACCTACACCACCACTGCTGGTATCAGCTTAGGTGCCGCTACGCTCAACGTTTCCGGCCCCACTGCTGACCTCGAGTTTGGTGCTACCGCAACCTCTGCTCTGGTTAACCTCAATGGTGACCCAGACGATGACAATAACGATAAGAGCGCTATCGCTCTGACTGAGGGCGGCATCAACACTGCCAACTTTGAGCTGAGTGAGTTTGGTCACCTCACCTTAAACTTCACCTCCGGTACTGCGGTCAATGCAGACGATGCCAAGTTCTTCACCACGCAGTTCTTAAGCTCCTCTGACGAGACCGCATACTTAGTGCTCAACAATGCCGACTTAGGTATCCAGTACGAGACGCGTGATGACGGCCTCTACGAGGTAACGTGGGATAACTTAAAGCCATTTGTGAACATCGTGGGTAGCCAAGCTACTACCGACAAGCTGAAGCAGGCTTTAGTGTCGCACATCGGCGCCGGTGAGGCGATTAAGGGCCACTATGGCGCTGCCTCGGTTGATGCTGCCTCTACCACGGCCTTAAGCCTCAATGGTGCTACCTCGTTTAGCAATGCGGCGGCCTTTGGTGGTCAGTTCGTCACCTCTGAGCGTGATGGCAAGGTGATGGGCGTCCAATTTACCAATGAGTACACGTCCTTATCCTTAGAAAACGGCGGAACCATCGGCGCCATTAAGGGCTATGGCGACTACACTGGCGATTACAACTCCTTGTACATCACCAGCCCAGCTGGCGCCCTGACCACTATCGCTGGCTCGGTCACGGAAATCAATGATTTCACCGTAGATAGCGAGACTGAGGTTAACGGCCAAGTTGCGGTCGAGTACTTAGACTTAGGCGCTAACTTAACCACTACTGCCACCAACCAAGGCGTAACCACTAACGATGGTGTGGTGCGTGCCAACGCTACCCTCACCACTGATCGCTTAACCATTGGTGGTGCCAACTCCACTACCCACCACTATGGTCAGCTCGATGTCTTAGGTACCATTCAGGTCACCGGCACCGAGGGTATCACCGTTAATAGCTCTACCACTGATGACGGCTCTTTAGCTCTGTTTGGTGGCTATGTCTCGGCCAGCAAGTTAACGCTGGATGACAACAGCTATGTGGCTGTGGGCTATGAGCCAACTGTGGGTCAGCAAGACGATCCAACTACCGACTACATTGATGAGTCGCAGAGCTACACCGGCTTCTTAGAGATCACTGGTACTACGACCTTAAATGGTGGCGCGTTAGTCCTTGATCCTGAGTACGGCCAAGCCACGGCCATGGCCTCGTTAAACGACCTCTACCAGGCTCCAGTCGATGCCAACAGCTTAGTGGCTGGTACCTTAGACGGTAACGTCTTTGTCGGTCAGAACTCGGCTTTAGGTATCCACTCGGATAGCATGGCCACCTTACAGTATAAGGTCGCTCGCTTCCAGAATGGCCAAACCTTAGTTGAGGACAACGTCGGTGCGGTGACCTACATTGGTGGCTCCTTCACCGTAGGTGCAGGCCAAGGCTTAATCCTGACTAAGTACACCTTAGAGGAGTTCGCAAACGACTACAACCTGCGTGATGGTGTCACGGTCGATCAGCTCACTGAGGATACGGTCGTTACCGCGTCGCTCTTTGATAACACCGTCTTCTTAGGTGCCAACACCGCCTTGCTCATCGATGCTGATGTCATGCATACCGCTGCTCAGGGTCGCAACAACGCAGTGATCACCTTTGCTGGCTCGGCTGGCGTCAATAACGGCACCGGTACCGTGATCGCTGACGGTGGCGACATCGTCATTGATGGTGATGTGCGTGCTTCGACCTATCAGGTCTTCAGCAATGCTGCCATCAAGTACATCGACGGCACTGCCTACGCTGTAGTTGAGGATAGCGCTGCGGCTAACTACGCCAACAACATCAACGTCACCACTGAGAATGACTTCTTACAAGGTGTCGTGGATACCACGGGTGCTGTGACCTTAGGTGTTAACCCTAATGGTCGTGCCATTATGCATGGCGCTTCTGACCCAGTCTACGCTTCCTTAGTGGCTTACGCTCGTGGCTATAACGGTGCTGTGCCTACTACTGAAGAGGCAGCAGCGCACCCAGTGGCTGCTGAGAGTGGTTACACCCAGATTGCGGGTGTCAGCGACGACCGTCTGCTCCACTCCTATGATGCTCAAGGTAATCGCGTCTACGGCCAGTACAGCAACTACTTCCTGCAAGAGACCATCTCCACCGGTGACGGCTCTGCTGCGGAAGCAGTGGCTCGCTTAGCCACCTACGGTGGTGCGGTGCAGGCTGCCATTACCGCCGGTGCCTCCTCTTACGATGCCATCTCCGGTCGTATGGGCATGGGCGCTACCGGTTACAACCTCACCGTGGCTGACAACACCCAAGGTGCGGCGCTGTGGGTAAGCCCACTGTACAAGAGCTCTGAGTCCGATGGCTTTGATGCTGAGGGCGTGGACTACGGTGTCGATCTCAACCTCTATGGCGTGGCTTTAGGTGCTGACTACACCTTAGCCAATGGCGTCAGCTTCGGTGCCATGTTCAATGTCGGCTCCGGTGATGTCGACGGCAAGGACGCGGGTAGCGCGGTCTCTAATGACTTTGACTACTACGGCTTTGGTGTCTACGCTGGCTACAGCGTCAACAACTTCAAGGTTGTTGCTGACCTCACCTACACCGTCGCTGATAACGATCTTGAGGGTAACACTGCGATCGACACCGTTGGTGCTTCCATTGATACCAGCAACTTAAGCTTTGGTGTCACTGCGCAGTACGCCTTTGACTTCACTGCTGCTACAGTGACCCCACATGCGGGCTTACGTTACAGCTACATCGATATGGATGACTACGATATCGACGGCGAGGGCACGGTTGCGTCCTACGACGGTGACAGCTTAGGCATCTTCTCCATCCCTGTGGGTGTGACCATTGCCAAGGAGTTTGTGGGTGACA
>CASEBB010000153.1 GCA_949286015.1 uncultured Succinivibrionaceae bacterium
AGCCCAGACCATTGAAGGCGGTATGGATGAAATCCACACCATGCTGCAGAGCATTCGTACTCTGGCAGTGCAGGCTGCTAACGGTACCAATACTGCTGAAGATCGCCAAGCTTTAGAGGATGAGGCTAATGCGCTGATCTCGGAAATCAATCGTATTGCCCAACAGACCACTTATGGCGGTAAGACCATCCTTGATGGTGGTGACGGTGCTGTTACCTCCATCTACACCGCAGCTGATAGTGTAGGCCAATTAGTCTTACAGGTTGGTGCTAATTCTGGCGATAAGATCAGCTTCGATGTGTCCTCCTTCAAGTTCAGCCACATTATGAATGCCCAAAGTGCTGCTACTGCTACAGCTGGCATGAATGCAACTAATGCAAAATTGGCTGATGGTACAGCGGCTATGGGTGTCGGCTTCTCCACGGCAGACAGTGCTATGGCTGTGATTGAATCGATGGATCGTGCTATTAAGCAGGTTGATACCCAGCGCTCGGCTTTAGGTGCTATCCAAAACCGTCTCGAGTCTACGATTCGTAATCAGTCCAACGTTGCTGTTAACGAGGCTGACGCTCGTTCGCGTATCCAAGATGCTGACTTCGCTGAGGAGTCTGCCAACCTGTCGCAACAGAGCATCATTCAGCAGGCCGCTGCTTCCATGCTGATGCAAGCTAACACTCGTCCACAGTTATGCTAACGAGGTGCCAAGTGGACACCAAAGTTGGCGCTTGCCTCATACCACCCACAGGTTTTACAGATTCTAGTAGTACGCGAGGAGTTCACCGCAAGGTGAGCTCCTCACTTTGTTTTGACGTATTACTCGCTACCTGACCTTACACGTCTGCGCAAGATCTAAAGCATAAAGCGCTCTTATACATCCTCTCCATGCACTACGCACCAGCGTCGTTTGCGCTGGGCTGCGCCCTTGAGATGGATCATCTTTTCTTCGCTTAAGTAGTAACAATCACAGCAGGACAGCACTGGCACATACGCAGACCATACGCGCAGCCGACAGAGTGTCTTGACGCACTCAATACCATGTCACGTTTACTTGTTTCTGCCTGCAACACTCTGTTTTCCCATATTTAGCCCATGTTCCAGTCAACTCCTGATAGCCTCGATCCGCAGGCTTTGCTTGATGAGCTCTATCCCCTGTGTCGTTCCTTAAGTGGTTATGGCTATGACCAATCCTTAGATATCCTTTCGCGTTATATCCCTTTTACTATCGAAGAATACGCCAGCGGCAGCAAGGTCTTTGACTGGACTGTACCACCGCGTTGGGAATTAGAGCATGCTGTCCTTAAAGACAGCCATGGCAACGTCATCCTCGACGCTGCGCAAAACTACTTACACGTGCTCAATTACTCTATGCCCTTTCAGGGCAAAATCTCACGTGCCGAGCTTGAGTCCCACCTTTACTCTGATCCCACCCGTCCTCAGCTCATTCCTTATGTCATGAGCTACTACAAAGACCGCTGGGGATTTTGTCTAAGCCACGAACAACGCCAAAGCCTCACTGACGATTTCTATGAGGTGGATATCGTCACCCGCAAAGTAGCAGGCACCATTAAAGTCGGAGTGTGCGATCTTAAAGGCCAAAGCGACCGCATTGTGCAGCTGTCGACCTATTTGTGTCACCCAAACATGCTCAATAATGAGCTCTCCGGCCCCATCGCTCTAGTCTATCTCTATCATCTTTTACGATCCCAGCCAGAGCGCTACTACACCTACCGCTTTGTCATCAATCCCGAGACCATTGGCTCGTTGTGCTATCTCTCTAGCCATCTACCAGAGCTGCAAGAGCATCTTGAATACGGTTTGGTGCTCTCGTGTATGTGCAGCTACTACAAAAACGGTGGCAGCAAAGAGCCTATTAGTCCCTTGGATTTGCGCCCGCTCAACAACTTAGAGCAGCAAGCACACCTCTATCCTCATACCTTCTACGAGCCTCAAGCCGCGTCTACTGCTGTCACTACTTCTGCTTCTGCGGGTAGTAGTGGTGGTGACGGTAATGGTGATGGTAGCCATCCGCACCGTCATCTCACGTTGACAGCACGCTTGCAGTTCTTCAAGCTGCGCCAGCAACTGCTGCAACAGCTGCAAGAGAGCATCAATCCTAACTTTTTACCCGTGCCGCTGAGCTTTCAGCGCACGCGGCAGAGCTTAGTGGACGAGCTGCACCACTTGCTCAGAGCAGAACAAAAGCCACTGTCTCCACAATGCCCACAGACTGCGGCTACAGATAACTGTTTCAATGCTGCCGTCCCTGCGAACCTCTCCGAAATCAGCAGCGCCGCAACTGCCAGCACCAACAGTGCAGATAGCAGCACCACCAATGGCGTCGGCTCCAACAGCATTGATGCGCTGACAGCGCAAAAGATGGCGTGTCTTGCAGGTATAACCACAGCGCAGCAGTGGCAGCAACTGCTATTAAGCCATGATATCCACTATAACCATGGTGTGTACGACTCTACCAAGCAGCTGAGTGATGAACTGCGTTTAGCCATTTACCTAAGACAGCGTGATGATTACAACACCATGCAGGGCATTGCCAGTGAAATGCTCGATCCGGTGCTGCCGTTAAGCCAAGCCTACCAATTTCACTATAGCCGCCCGATTGATCGGCTCTTAAGTAAATTGGCACACAACCAAAGTGACTGCATCAGCATTCGGCGCTTTTCCCTCATGGGCTCAGATGAGCGCCAATACAACTCCCCACGTGCCAATGTGCCAGCCGTGCAGGTTACGCGCGTGCAATTTGGAACTTTCCCTGAGTATCACTCCTCTGGAGATAACCAAGAACTCTTTTCTCTTGACAGTGTTCTCGATAGCGTGCTGATCCTGTGGCGCTGTCTGCAGATTTATGAGCAACGTGAACACAACCTCATCTGTCAGGTTACAGGTGAGCCGCAATTGGGCAAAAGAGGCTTATATCCGGACTTGCACAGTGATGTCGGAAACAAAGAGCAGCAGCAACGCAATTACCGCAAGCTGAAGCACTTGCTGACAGTGCTGAGCATGAGCGATGGCTCGTTTACTTTCGACGAGTTGCGACAGATTTTGGGCTGTTCACCATTTGAGCTCTCGGCGTTGATTGAGCAGCTGCAACAACACGGTTTGGTGCAATAGCAGCCTAGGAGCAGCATTTGAGCATTTGGTGGTTAGCACTCCCATCCCACTTCCCTTCACACTCCCTCTCCCCAAGCGCCAGTACTTACCTGCAAAGACCAGAGCAACGCTAAACAGCGAGCTTACTGGTAAGTGAGCTTGCTGTTGCTTGTGTGTATGTGTGCTGCCAGACATCTACACCTGAGCCTGATTAAAGCCCAACCATCTTTCCTCTTAACGTAAATTAGACAAGGAGGCGGCGCTTCCTGCCCCTAGTAAACGTGGGGATCAGCGCCGGTTTGTGGATGAAGTCCTATAGCAGAAACGAGCTCAAATCAGCTTTAAGCGCAGTTGGCGTGACCACGGGTAGCGTTTGCCTTGTGCATACCTCGTTATGGAGCATAGGGCAGCTTGATGACCCTGATGATTTGCCACAGGTGTGGCTTGAGGTCTTGCAAGAGCAAGTAGGCGCTAGCGGCGCTCTTATTTTGCCTGCCTTTAGCTATTCCTACTGCAAACATAAGCTCTTTGATCCCCACAAGACCTTAGGTTGCGTCAGCATGTTAGCCAACTACGCCATCCTCTATAAGATGGGCTATCGCTCTCCCGATCCTAACTTCAGCTACGTCTTTATTCCAGGCTCGGAGCAAGTTGCGGCCAAAATCGCTGCCTACACCTTCTCTAATGTCTCCTTTTCTATGGATCACAGCATGGTGGGTCTTGCTTTTGAGCTGAGTGATGAGCCCTTATTGCTGAGCGTGCGCACAGAGCAGGAGCCAAATCCTTTTACCTGTCGCCATTATGTTGAGCAGGCGGTACAACGTCGTACCCGCTTCATGAAGAAGTTTAGCGGCCAAAGCCTGCTGCATGGAGAGGTCAAAAATACCGACAGTTACTACTTCTGTCGCATCATGGTTACCAATACCGAGCCTGCCAACGATGAGATCATTCCTCTCAATGTCCCATTAGGCGAGGGTGGCATTTACTGCAATTCCCTGCGCGGTGAGATGGACACCTTTAGAGAGCAGATCTGTGCCGATCCATGGTATTCCCTCAAAGGGCCGGTTTTAAGCGATGCTGAGCTTGAGGCGCTGCGTGCCCAAGATAAGGTCTGCCCAATGAGCGACATCGTCCCTGCATACGAGCATGCCATCAAACTATAAGTCACCCACTCCTGCTCCCGCTCCTGCTCTAACTTACAAGTCCTGCTCTTCATTACAAGGTTTGTTATGCACATTTTTCCTCAGTTCCACCGCGCTGGTGGTACCAATGGTGGCGCCATGTGGGGGCGCTCTGAGAGCGGTTTTAAGACCGGCTATGAGCTGGTCGCGGGTGGCTTCCGCCAAATAAGCTCGCTTACCTCCTCCATGTTTATCATCGTCATGATGCTTACAGTCAGCATCATGCTCACAGGTTGTGGTGATGGTGATGCTAAGACCAGTGCTGACGCTACACCTGCAACCAAAGGCAGTATGCACATTGCCTATCAGTACGGCATTGGCTACGCTCCTGCCATGATCGCCAAAGAGCAAGGCTATTTAGAGCAGCTGCTGCCTAATGTGGAAATTACGTGGCAGCTGATGAACTCTGGTTCTACCATTAATGCGGCAACGATCGCTGGCGATATTGACTTTGCCTTAATGGGTACAGCGCCTTTCTTAATTGGCATCGACAAGGGCGTCCCTTACAAGCTCTTTACCGGCATGTCTACGTACATGCCTACGGGCCTTGTCTGCTCCGATCCTGAGATTACTAAGCTTAGCGACTTTACTGCAGAGGATCGCATTGCGGTGGTGTCCTATGGTTCTATTCAGCACATCTTGCTGGCTATGGGTGCTGATAAGTACTTAGGCGATCCGCATGCGTTAGACAACAACATTATCAGCATGTCCAATCCAGAGGGCTTTGCGACCTTACTGGCGGGCAAATCCGAGGTTAAAGCCCAATTAGCCTCGGTGCACTACTACATGCGTCTCATCGAGCATGGATATCACGACATTATGCCTCTGGATCAAGTGTTTATGGCTGAGCCTACCTTGCTGTTAGGCGCCATTAGCACAGAGACCTTAGAAGAGCATCCTGAGTATTTAGAGGCCATGCGTACTGCCTTAGAAAAAGGGCGCGTCTTCTTACGCGAGCATCCTGACGAGGCGGCAGCCATTTTGGCCAAAATCGAGGGCACCACTCCTGAGCAAATGAGTGAGTATTTGCAATACCCTACCTTGAAATTTACCGAGCAAACCCAAGGCATCTTTGCCTTAGCGCAGTTTATGGCTAAGGCTGGTTTTATCTCCAAGGCGCCGCAGAACTTTGCTGACTTTGCCACTGCCAATCTGGATAAGTCCAACTAATCATGACCAATCCTGCAACCTCGATTTCCCTGTGGCGTAAGGGCATCTTCGCGCTGGCGGTCTTAATCGCGTGGCAGTTAAGCTGCTCTTTAGGAGCGGTGTCTAAGGTCTTGCTGCCATCGCCAGTAGACGTCCTTGGAGCTCTGTACCAAGCTTTTTCCCAAGAGCAGATGGTGGAGGTCTTAAGCTACTCGCTGTCCTTAATCACCGTCGCTATGTTGCTGGGCTTTGTCTTAGCGCTTATGTGTTCGATGCTGGCCATCTTAAGTCCAAGTATCCGTGATATCTACAACCTCATCTTGACGGTAATGGATCCCATTCCCAGCATCGCCATCTTGCCCTTGGCAATTTTGTGGTTTGGTACGGGACTGGAGACCATTGTGGTCATTATCATCCACTCGGTGATCTGGCCGGTGTCACGCAACTTTATCGATGGTTTTAGTGCTGTACCAAAGATCTACGTCGAGATTGGCCACAATTTCGGCTTTAAGCCATATCGCATGTTTAAGGAGATCTACCTGCCTGCGGCTATGCCTTATTTGATCTCTGGCATCAAGGTAGGTTGGGCGCGTGCGTGGCGCACGCTGATTAGTGCGGAGATGATCTTTGGCGCTACAGGCGCCATTGGTGGTTTGGGTTGGTTCATTTTCAAAAAGCGTTATCAGCTTGAGACCGATGGTGTCTTTGCGACCTTACTGATCATCGTCATCATTGGACTGGTGGTGGAGTATGGTCTCTTACAGACCTTGGAGCGCAAAACGATTCAAAAGTGGGGCATGGTGCGCTCATGATTAGCGACAACATCAAGCCGTCTCGGCAAAAAGAGACCATCAGCGACACCAACGCCACCGGCGCTAACAGCGACACCAACGCCACCGGCGCTAACAGCGACACCAACGCCACCAATAACGCCTCCTCGCCCATGCGATCTCCAAGCACCTCCCAGCCTGTGCTGCCTCAAGCAGCAGACACCGCAGCGTCTACTGGGACTAAGCCGTGGCTGGTGTTGTCCCATGTGCACAAGCAATACTCCAATGCCGTAAGTCCAGTGTTACAGGATGTTTCGCTGGAGATTGGCCAAGGCGAGTTTTGCTGCATTTTAGGCAAATCCGGCTGTGGCAAAAGTACTCTGCTGCGCTGTATTGCTGGCTTTGAGCCCTTTACGGGGCAAATCAGTCTTGAGGGCAAGGTACAAAGCAAGCCCAATCCCGACATCATTATGGTCTTCCAAGACTTTAACCAACTCTTTGCGTGGAAGACCGTGCGGCAGAACATGTTGTGTGCCATTAAGTACAACGATCGGGTTACCAACAAAGAAGAAAGCGTGGCTTTGGGCTACCAGCTCTTAAAAATGGTGGGGCTTGAGTCTTACCTCGACTACTACCCGCATCAGTTGAGCGGTGGTATGAAGCAGCGCGCTGCGATTGCCCGCGCCTTGGCTTTACGGCCAAAGATCATGCTCATGGATGAGCCCTTTGCCAGCCTTGATGCCATTACACGTAAGCACCTGCAACAGGAGCTTATCAGCTTAACGGCGCAGACGGGCACCACTGTGCTCTTTGTTACCCACAATATCCAAGAGGCTCTCACTTTAGGCGATCGCCTCTTGGTGTTAGCGCAGGGCGGGCAAGTGGTCTTTAACGAGCCTAATAGCTTGCCACGACCGGTAAAGCCAAGCACGCCTGGCTTTAGTGAAGTGTGGAATCAGCTGTCAGCCATGCTCGACCAATAAGCCTCTTAACACCGGCCGCAGCCTAGGAGTTTATGCCGGTGTTGCAGGCTTAATCTGTAGCAATCTGTAGCAGGTTTAGATGACCGCCGCTGCAAAGTTAAATCACGATCAGAGAATAGAACCCTCATGGCAACTTCCGAAGATACGCTCAACGCCTTTTGCGACATTTTAGACATCGATAGCGATGGCATTACTCCAGATACGCCATTAGAGGCTATTTCTGGCTGGGACTCCATGTCGGTGGTGATGCTCTCTTACTACATTTGGGAGCATTACGCTCGCCGCGTGCAATCAAGTGAGCTGCGCCAATGCACCACTGTGCAGGACGTGCTCTCACTGATGCAATAAGGTGTGTTGTGGCTCCGCACCGCTCCGCACATCAACTTAGCGCTGAGGCAAAGTAACATGAGCCCCAGCGCTGAGTATGGGGCTATCTGGTGATTTACAGGTGATGGTGATGTAGGGGGCGGTCACATACCAAACTCTGCACAGAGACGCAAAGGGCACCTCCAACCCAAGCGACTTACCTCTGAAAGTCATAGCAAGCAGCAGTGAAGTGACATGACTGATATGATCTCCTTTGACATCCACGACCCAAGTTCAGCTTTTGGTCAGTGTCCTACCTTTACCACCTTGCTGCATGCCTTGGTCTATCAGGCACAACAGCGCCCTCAGCGCTTGGGCCTTGCTGATAACGAGCGGTCACTGACCTTTGCGCAATGGGCTGCTCGGGTCTGGTTATTAGCACAGGTGTTAGGCCCGCAGCTTACAAAGCAGGGAGTGCAACGTGCGACCGAAGTGCAGGATTTAACGCTACCGCCTAATATTGCGGTGTTATTGACGGCGGAGCCTAGCGTTGACTACCTGTGCCTGTACTACGCTTTATGTTTGTGCCATGTCATGGTGGTACCATGCGATAAGAACAGCACCGCTGCAACTTTTAGCTACTTTGCAGCACAAACTAAGGCGCAGATCGTCTTACATTATGGCTCTGACGTGCCAAGCACAGCGGCCACCACGCTGACAGAGCTTAGCCATACGGAGTTGACCGTCTTTGAGGTTACGCCACTGCTGACTCAAGTTGACCGTGAGCTCAGTACAGCTAACCTGCAAGAGGCGGTAGCGGCTATGGCGGCTGCGCTGCCACAGCCTGAAGAGTATGAGAGCATCTACTTTACTTCGGGCACCACAGGTAAGAGCAAGGCAGTTCTGTTGACACATGCCAATGCCTTACAAGGCGGCTACAACTCTGTTAGTACCTGTGCCAAGTTCGCTGATGACATCGAGATTCTGACTACTCCTATTTTCCATGCGCAGGCGGCCAGTTCGTTTCGCGCCAATCTCATCTTGGGGGCTGGTAGTGTCTTGTACCCAAGCTTTTACCGGCCGGAAGAGTTAGCTGATCTCATTGCACGTTATCAGTGTAATGCCATTAACTTGGTACCAGCGGCACTGAAGCTGCTGTTAGAGAGCTTGGGGGAGAGCAAGTTTTGTAAGCTGTTAGCGCCTTTGCGCTTAATTGAAGTAGGAACAGCGCCGACTGATCCTGCCAGCAAAAGTCGCTATAGTAAGCTCATGCCGCACACGTGGTTTCTCTACAATTATGGCGCTACGGAGTGCTCGCGTACTGTCTTCAACTTGGTCTGTGGCGACTATTTAGACCGCAATAATAGCGAGGCACCCGAGGGGGTGGTTTATGGTGCGCAGCATAAAGGGCAGTGCTTTGCGCGGCGGCAGCAGCTTAGTGCTTTAGGCCGCCCAGTGGCGGTATGTCAGGCGGTGGTAATAGATGATAGAGGTAGCGAAGTACCAATGGGGACTGCGGGCCGCTTGGTCTTTGCGGGCGACATGGTGATGCAGGGGTACCTCAATCAGCCTGAGCTCACGGCTAAAACTATTGGGCCGAAGCGCTACTACTCAAGTGACTGTGGGTATATGGATGACGAGGGCTTTATCCACATCTTGGGGCGCATTGATGATGTCATCAATATGGGCGGCGAGAAGATCAGCCCACAGGAAATCGAAGATGCGGTGCTCTCAGTGGAGGGTATTGAGGAGTGCTGCTGTATTGGTGGTAGTGATGCTATTTTTGGCATGATACCGGTGCTGTACTACAGCAAAAAGCACGGGACACAGCTTGATGAGCGAGCGTTAAAGCAGGCGCTACGGTCAAAGCTTGATCGGGCGCATCGGCCTAAGATTTACCTTGAGCTGACCACTCTGCCGAAGAACAGAGTAGGCAAGGTTGATCGCAATGCGCTCAAAGAGCTGTGGCGTGAAAGTGAGACTTATCGCAAGTTGCAAGAGAGCCAGAGCTAAGTTGGTTCTGTGGCATGAGGGGGCACTGTAATAATCAGAAGGAGGCCAGAGTGGCTCAGAGACCATGCACACCGGCTTCTGAATTTGAGCGAGTATTCGCCCCCTAAAATGGGGCACAAGTGATTACACAATATGAAACACAAACTACCTGTTTACAGTCA
>CASEBB010000154.1 GCA_949286015.1 uncultured Succinivibrionaceae bacterium
TTTGGAACGGTGCTGAGGTAGGATTGTATTCTTGTTCAGGACCCTCCCTATTAAAACGGGAGGAAGCCATGTGCGTAAGCACATGGAGACTTCACGGCTAAAGCTCAGGCTCATCAAGGAGGGAGTGAGTGAGGGTAACGTCCCGCACTTTTAGATGAATGGTGCAGGTGAGCCTAAACCTATCTTAGGACGGTGCACCATGAGTCCCCTAAAGTCCGTCATCTTTGCTGTCAGTCGTTGCCAACCTTAGCTACTACCACCTGCACTCCACTCTGAGGTAACAGCAGGGGGAGATCTCGCACTCCGAGGTTTAGCGGCGCCGCGCGCCTATCCCTCCTGAGGACAGCTGCCACAGGTTGCTGTCACTGGAGTTTTGGTCGTAACCAAGTCAACGCAGAGTGATTCCCCTCAAGATAGTGGCGGTGTCACTTCGGGTGGTATGTAAAGCACAAAGCAGGTGGCAGAACTCGTCACTATCACTGTCACCACCACACTTTTTACTCTGGGCGCCGTGAGCGCCCCTTTTCATTTGTGGGCGCATATTCATGAGTACTGCCGATACAGATGCTACAGCTACAGCGCAGAGCACAGCCGCAGCCACAGCTGCAAGCGCACCAGCCCCAGAGCAGAGCAAGGCACCAAGCAACGCCACATCCCCAGAGCAAGCCAGTACTGCTTCGGCACAGGTAAACTTTTTGGCTGCCGCTACCGCCGCTTTGCTGCAAACGTCAGCAACTGCCACTGCCAATAACGACTGCGCTCCAAACTTAGCGCAAACCCGTGCGGCCATTGATGAGGTCGATGAGCACATCGCTGCGCTCTTAGCCCAGCGTCAGGCTCTGGTCAAATACGCCGCCGCCTTAAAGTTAGGTGAGGGCGAGGGTGTGGTCAGTGCCGTGCGTGAGCAGAGCCTCTTAAATCACGGTGCCGCTTTAGAGCAGAAATACCACTTACCATCGGCCCTAATGCAGGACTTACAGCGCCGTATTTTGCGTCAATCCTATAAGGAAGTGGGCAACCTCTTAAACGGGGAGCACAATCCTGATCCGACCACGGTGGACGCCGCTGGTGCTGCTAAGCGCGGTAATACCGCTGCTGCCGCCGGTTACGCCACCATGGAAGTGGTGCTCGTCGGTGGCCGTGGTGGTATGGGCCGCTTTATCCAGCGCTACTTAGAAAGCGCCAGCTATAACGTCAGCATTGTCGAGCCTGAGGATTACAAGGTAGATGACAAGGGCGCGCCGGTGACGGCCCTTGCTGATTCGCGTGCCGCAAAGCGCTTAGCGCAAGCCGATTGGTGCATCATTGCGGTGCCCATTGATGTCACCACGCAGGTGATTAACACCGTTGCTCCGTTGTTGCGCCCAAGCTGCATCTTAAGTGATATCACCTCCATTAAGGAGCGGCCGCTTGAGGCCATGCTCAAGGCGCACTGCGGCCCTGTGTTGGGCTTACACCCAATGTTTGGCCCTGACACCTTTTCTCTGGTAAAGCAGGTAGTGGTGGCGGTGCCTGGTCGTGACTTTAGCCGCTGTGAGTTTATCTGCGAGCAGTTTAAGCGCTTTGGAGCGCATGTGGTCTTATGTACAGCCAGCGAGCATGATGAGGCCATGCGCGTGATTCAGGCGCTGCGTCACTTTACGACCATTGCCTACGGTAACTTCCTGCGTACTCTGGTGCCACATCAGGCTGCTCCGGCAGCAACAGCAGCTGCTGCTAACACGTCAGTGCAGGGCGCTGAAGCGGCAGCGGAAAAGGAAGAGGCGCGCGCCACGGGCAATGCTTTTCTTGAGCGTTTACTGGAGCTTAGTTCGCCTATTTATCACTTGGAGCTAATGATGGTGGGGCGTTTGTTTGCCCAGGATCCGCATCTGTATTGTGATATTATTAGCGCGTCTCAAGTTAACCTCGATTTGATTCAGCGCTATGTTACCTGCGCTCAGCAGTGCTTAAACCTGCTGTTAAAGCAGGACAAAGGCGAGTTTATTAGCGAGTTTAACGAGACCACGGCTTTCTTTGGCCCGCATGCGCGCGACTTCTTACAAGAGAGTTCCGCGATCTTAGCTCTGGTACAGGACACGTATCCGGTCAAGGATTGATGGACGGTGAGATGCGTGATGGCAACGTCACACACCTCAAGATGAATGGTGCAGGTGCGTCTAATCCTCTCTTCAGACCATGCCCCATGTTTACCCTAAAGTCCGTCATCTCTTAAGTCAGTCGTTCCTTACGGATCCTCACCAGCAAAAGGGGGCATGCCGCGCGGTGTGTTTCCTCAAAGCAGGTGACATCTTGTGCTTTTGCGGCACCTGCTTACGCCCCTGTTCTTAAGGTTTTCCCGTTCTTATGGCTCTTTTCAAAAAGATTGCCCTCATTGTCTTGATCATCGCGGCCGTGATCTCGCTGCTCTTAGTAGCTCAGATCAAGGTCGCTACCTATCTTTTTGATAGCAAGCTCAACTCTGTCTTAAGTCGCGCTGAGCGCGTGATGCCAGGCCTGAAGCTTAGCTATACCCCAGGAGCCAACTCCTTTACCGTGCGCCAAGGCCGTCTCTTTTACGAGATCCCTTTAAAGCAAGGCAACAATTTGGGCGTGACCTCGGTCACCGGTGCCGTCGACCTGAAGGTGGGCTTTGGTGCCTTACGCGTTACGGGTGCAATGGATAGCGTCCCAGGTGTGGGCAACATTGAGGACGTCTTAAGCAAGTTTAACGTTGAGCCGATCTCCTTTAGCGGTGCCTTTAAGGCCCGCGCGGTGACGCCACGTCTTGAGGGTACCTTAAAGACTGATTCCTTCTTGTGGCCTACCAGCACCGGTATCTGCAAGCTCGGCCAAAATTCCCTGCACTTCTTAGCCACCTCCAAAGAAGACGTCGACGTTAAGTTCAGCTCGGCAGGCGTGGTCTGTGAGGGCGCCTTACGCTACAACAATAAGCCTAACTATCGTCTTGACCTCTTAGGCCTCGACGTCCAGTTCCTGCCACGTATCATCAACCAAAAGCCACACTTTGATAGCCTGATCGTTAACTTAAAGCAGCTGGACTTTAAGTTCTCGGCGCTTTACGCCATTGGCTTTAGCCCTGAGGAGCAGGTGCGCGATCCATCCTTACAGGATGCCATCTCCTTTAACAATGTCTCGACGCTGGTGGCTTTAAGCCAGCCAGATGATGAGGGCATGGCTAAGCTCACCTTTAGCAACAGTGGCAACTACGGCTTTGCTTTCCCTTACATCCGCTACAACGAAGAGCAGCCTTACTACCGCTTAGACAACTTTAAGCTGGCGGGCTCTGTGGAGCGTATCTCCATTCCGCGTCTGTTTGATGCGGCAAAGAGCGTGATGCAAAACGCCAGTGAGCAGTTTGACTCCAAGCAGGTGATTAAGGAGTTCTTAAGCGGCTTTACGGACACCATTACCTGCACCTTAAACGAGTTTGGTTACACCCATGAGGGCCAGAGCTTAAGCGTGACGGGTGTCTCCAATGTAGCCTTTGATGAGACCAGTGATCGGCCAAAGCTGCGTCAGTTTGACTCGGACTACAAGATTAAGGTCGATAAGAACATGCTTGAGGAAATGGCCGGTGAGAATTACGCCACGCCATTACACAATGCGGTGGCCGCAAATCAGATCACCTTTGATGGCAGCAGCTACAGCACTGACCTGCGCATTGAGGGCAAGCAGATGTTCTTAAACGGCATTGCCGTGGAGAATCTGGTGTCGCAGGATGACATGCTCTACGAAGAGGAGCAACAAGCGCAAGCGGCTCAGCGTGCGCAAGAGCAAGCTGATGCTGCGGCGCTGCAAGCGGAGATTGAAGCTGCCCAGCGCGCTCAGGAGAACCTGCCATCGATGGTGGATGGTAGCCTCAACCAGCAAAACCAGCAAAACCAAGAGCCAAATGCTGGTGCTGATGGTGCTGGCATGAACTATTAGCACTCGCTCCTGTAAGGCGCGGGAGCGCACTCTCATGTGATGACGGCGGCAGCTTACCTCAAGGTAGCTGCCGCTTTACTTTGAGTAGCTGCAAGGTGGCTCTTTGCGTTTTTCTGCGGTTCTATGCGCTTCCTTTGCTTCGCTTCTTTAGTCCCGCCGCACCAACCGTTCTCGGTACTGCTCAGTTAAGTCTCTTATCGCTTTGTCCCGCCAGTGCCTGTGCCTATCTTGTCCTCTCTTTGAGCAGCGCCTCTCTTGTTTGACCTTTGTTGTAAGGGCAGGACGTTTTCCCCATGTGTGAGCACAGCACCCGCCATTAAACTTCCTCAAAGATACGTCGCGGTGGCGACGCTTGATGCTCTCTATCAGCTTTCTGCATCAAGGATGCTTAATCCCACCGCAAAGGCCGATTCGCAGCCAACCAAAGGCTGTGTCCACCTCAGCAGATGGCGATCTTGTCAGCATGCTACTCATCCATCACGCCATCCAGCCCACCCTTTCCTTTTAAGGTGATGCAGGTTACAGCGTAGATACATACTAGGGATGACGCTCAGGACAGCAGGGGGAGCTCTAGCAGGGATAAAGTGCCATAGGGCCATACGATATATCTATGAAATCTGGTAGAAGCTTTGGCATATAAATAGGCTTTATCTGGCAAATAATGGGGTGTTTTCATCTTTTGCTGGTATACTAATCTTGTGAAGGATTTAACACCAAAAAGCCGCCTTGCAGGTCATATCATTTCCAGCATCCATTTGGGGTAAAACGGCTATATCTACGCTATTTTGCTGTAGCTGCCAAGAGATCTCATCAAGCAGCAGGCACATTTGTGCCTATTGTCGTGGTGCTCCCTAGATAAACACCATCTTATGGAGATGGAATTGAGGGGAAAAGCGCAGAGGAACTGCCTCGGGGTATAGGGTTCTCCCTGAGGTAGGGTGAGTACAGCTTTGCAGCGAGCGCGTCTTCTTGGTGGGGTTGGGGTAGAGAGTGCACAGGCGGCATCTGTTTGAGGTTGGGGCTAACGCTGCAACCATGCTGCGCATGGCATTACTCTGCGCTGCTCAGCGCTGCAACAACAGAGAAACAAGGTGACAGCGTTCTCGGGCAGCTTACTAAGCTCGTCTCTTCACGACGGCAATAAGTGCGCGTCTTACAAGGTCGCTGTATAGTACTGACGCGGCGTGCACTGATAATGGCAACTTAAGCTTTTCCTGTAGGGAGAAACTTAAGCTCAACCTTGTGAGCAAAGGTGCGTAATGGGAGATAACAAAGGCTTAGACCTAAGAGGTGAGCAGAAAGCAAAGTCAGAAGCAGAGCTGGATCGTTCTCCTCTGTGGTCGTCGCTTTCTTGTTTAGACTTAGCGCCTCATTTGCGTCACCTTAGTGCCGTTGCTCACACTGTAAGTGGCAGTCACAATCCCTTAGCCGCTATCGAGCAGCAGATGCTCGATAACAATCCGCTGCGCTTGTTTTTCTACGACTGCCTGTTAGGAGGCATCTCCTCTGTCGGTCAAGAGTTACCAGCGGATACGATCGTGGATTGGCCGCAGGGCTTACATGGCTACGTGCTGCAGCTGACTTTAGATGGCGAGGGCCTCGTGCGCGATAGGGAGCAGAGCTTTACCTGCGTTCCTGGCGACCTGTTGCTGTTCCCACCAAAAGTACCAATGTACTACCACCTGAAGCCCTTTGCCTCGCATTGGGTCTATGCGTGGATTTACTTCTACCCGCGACCGTATTGGCGCCCTGCGCTTAACTTCCCTGATGCGATTTCCTTAAAGCCAACCATTAGTGCTGCCGCTGGTGATGATTTACGCCAGCAAGCGCTGAAACTGGCAGTACCTGTAGCAGAGGAAGAGCAGGCCTCAGGTGCAATGACGCCTCATACCTCGGCAGACCTCAAGACCACGCTCAATGGAGCGCAAGCAACTTCGTATGATCCCATGAAGCTCTTACGGCAGATTGCCGCGATTGAGGAGCAGCTGGGACGCGAGATCGATTTAGAGCCAGCGGAGCAGTTACAGGCGCAAGAGACCTTAGCCGCGCATTACAAGGGGCAGAGCCCAGAAGAGATTGTTTCCTCGTGCTTAACCCTGTGCACCAAGGACATGGTGAGCAATGCGGTGGGCTATTTTCATGTGCCACACAGCCAAGGTGAGGAGTTTGCCTCGCTCTTTAAACAGGTGGTGAGGCGCACACAATCACTCCATGTGTTTAGCCGTCTCCTTGCCAGCAATTACTTAGAGCAGATCCTCTTACGCCGCTTGGAGCTGGGCTTAAACGATGAGCTCATGGTGGTGGATCAGCGCGTCAGCCATACCTGCCTGTACATGCAGGAGAATATCAGCAACCCGCAATTTTCCATTGCGGACATTGCGGCGCATTCGCAGCTGTCGACTTCACGTATCTCGCACCTGTTTGAGGGCAATACGGGGATGTCGATCATTCGCTGGCGCGATCAGGAGCGTTTGAAGCTGGCCAAGCACTTACTGCTCTCGACCAACATGCGTATGGATCAGATTGCAGCGCAGATTGGCATTCAGGATCGTGGCTACTTCTTTAAGTTCTTCAAGCGCAATTGCGGATTGACCCCGAATCAGTACCGCCGTGATGTGCGCATGGCCTTTTTGCAAGGTGCTGAGCTTGAAGAGGATGACTTTGATTAGAGGCGGTTGCAGCTGCGGAGGGCATAAGGGACTTAAAGTCCCTTACGGTTGCAGGGCAGGCAAGATCCAAGGAAGGCGTGATCTCATAAGTGAGGGCTTTTTCATGAGCGCGAATGTGGAGCGCAGGTGAGGTCACCAACCTCCAGATAAAAGGCTCAGAGTAGCCACAGCCTATCTGGAGATAGGGGCGTGCTTACCCATAAGTGCAGCACTTATTAAGTCAGTCGTTCCCACGAGCAAAGAGGCTACCCCGAGATGCTCAGGGTAGTGTCTTTTCTGGTGTTAGGTAGTGGTAGGGAAGTAGGTGGTAGGCTCTCTGGTGCTGGCCTACCTGACGGTGTGGGGAGCTTCGGCGCTTAGTGGCGCTTAGTGCTTAGGCCCTAAGTGGCGTGGCCGCAGAATGTAGCTCTGCTTCTTCTTAAACGCCGTAAACATGAACAGAAACATGCACAGCACTAAGATGCCAGCGGTGATCACCTGACCCATCAACTGGCTTGGGATGACGCCACGCTGCGTTAAGGCCAGAATGCAAGGAATAGCAATAAAGAGGAAGCAAATCAAAAGGACGCGGATATAGCGCACCATGGCCTCATTAGGGCTATTGCGGCGGGCTAATTTGGTAGGGATGTCGAGCTTGTAGCCAGGCTCTTGGTGATAGGTTGGGCCCTCAATAATGGCCGCATTGGCGGTGTAGCGGTAGAGTACGATCTTAACGCCAGGACGTTGTACTGTTTCCAGCTTGAGATTGAGCAGTGCATTGGCGTGGCAAGCAATAGCGCGCTCGATCAGAGCGGAGCGGGCTTCACGCTCGGAGCCACCTTCGGCTGCTAACTGGTAATCAAAGTTCTCATGGATCATGTCGTGCTCAGGGTAGCGCGCAGCGGTGGTGAGAGCTACCTTGGTGTTAGTGAGATCGAGCGCTTTGCACGAGAGGAGAGTGGCCTGACCTGGGCGAAAGAACGAGGGCTGCTTGCTGATTTCAAACTCGCAATCGGCACCTACAGTGAGATTAGGGTCGTTTTTGAGCTCCCCTAAAGTAGCATGATAGGTTTCAGCGCGCTCGGGGTTGTTGACTACACAATAGCCTTGGTCGCGCTTAATCTCGATAATGGTGCCTTGCATTGTTTAGTGCCTCACAGACAGCAGGGGGTAATACAGCGCTCATTATAGCAGTGCGTTAGGCCGCACGTTGTGCGGTGTCTCGCAGCGTGTGGTGTCGTAATGACTTAATGGACATAATGGCCATTACCATCTTCAGTAGGGGCAGAGATCCTGAGTAGAGCTTAATGGGTGAGTATCCCAAAAAAGCAAATCACAAAGGCGGTAACTGCCTACAATCCGGTGTTTTACCCTGAGAGTAGGAGTTTGCTCAGGCACAACTCTCGAGATAAGGCGCCGTCAGGCGCTTTTAGGTTACCTATCTTACCGGTAGTGGTACCACTGGTGGTAAAAGGCTGTACGCGTGTCGACGGCTTACGGCAGACGGCAAGAGCAGAACCATTAGTGCCACATTACGTGTGGGCTAAAGACAACACAGCCCCGCAAGCAGAGCTTTGCAGGGCTGTATGAGGAGAGTGAAGCGTTAGCCGTTAGCAACTTGCTGTGGCCAGTAAGTGCTTTTGCGCTTAGCGTCGCTGTTGTTGCATCGCTGCACGTAAGGCCGCAATACGCTTCTCTAATGGTGGGTGGCTCATAAAGAGCTCAGACAGACCAACCTTACCGCCATTAATGCAGAAGGCGCTGAACTGACCCTCTTTGCGCGTCTCAATTGACGACAGCCGCTGTAACGCCTGTAAGGCGCTGATCATGCGATAGGATCCCTCTAAGTGAGCCGAGCCCGCATCTGCACGGTACTCTCTCCAGCGGGAGAACCACATGGCAATCATGGTCGCTAACACGCCAAACAGCGCTTGAAACAGGCTCTGCACCATGTAGAAGATAAAGATGTTGCCACCGCCGTTGCCTTCTTCATCATCGCTGCGGCCAAAGCCAGACACCGCTTGCGCCGCAATGTAGGAGAAGAAGTACACAAAGGTATTGAGCACGCCCTGTAAGAGACTCATGGTCACCATATCGCCATTGGCAATGTGGGTGATCTCATGGCCTAACACGCCGCGAATCTCGTCATCGTTCATGTTGTTAAGCAGGCCGGAGGATACCGCCACTAAAGCGTTATTCTTTGAGGCACCGGTCGCAAAGGCGTTAGGGTCAGCGGAGTAGTAAATACCCACTTGAGGCATGCCGATACCAGCGCGCTGTGCCATTGAGGCGATTTCCCGCACTAAGAACTCTTCAGCGCGGTTGTTAGGACGCTCAATGATTCCTACTGTACGGTCGCGTGCCACAGTTAACCTGTGGCCTGCTATACTAGCGACGTAAAACACAGATGCTCTGGAGGCAGAATGGCACGTAAGGTTACCC